>VGWI01000139.1 GCA_016873655.1 Lentisphaerota bacterium | reverse complement strand
ATACGCGACCCTGACGATCCCGATGATGATAACGACGGCATGACCGATGTGGCTGAAGCGGTTGCCGGAACCGATCCGCTGGACCCTGAGTCCTATCTCCGTTTTGCCGATGTCCAGAGTGATCCCGGGATCGGCGGGATTGTGCTGGGGTTCAACTCGGTTCCGGGCCGGGTCTATTGGCTGCAAAGCGCCACGGGGCTCACGTCAAGCGTCTGGACTCCGGGAGCGGTTCTGGTCGGCGGCACCGGCGCGCGTGTGGAGGTTACAGGCACCAATGCCGCGGCCCGCTCGTTCTACCGCCTGGGGGTCTCGCGCTGATCAGCGCCGTAATCCGCCGGCATGGCAATGTTCACTTCCGAACGGCGGCCGGGACAATCGCCCCATTTGCCACAAGCAGTGCTTTCAACTCGCCGATCGGAACCTTGCCTGGCGTCACGCCCTGCTTCGCGGCAAGCGCGGCCGCCGCGCCCGCCGCCTGTCCGGTGGCCATGCAGGTCGCCTGTACCCGCAGGGCGGAATTCGCCTCCCGGTCACTGCTGAGACAGCGACCGGCCACCAGTAGATTAGTGCTCCCCTTGGGGATCAGCGCCCGCAAGGGAACCGTAGGCACCACGCCATCCCGCAGATGCGCCGGATGCACACCCTTGCTCTGGCTGTGCAGATCAATAGGGTAAAACGCATAACAGACCGAATCGTCCCATTTCCTGCCGTCAACGTAATCCTGCTTCGTAATCAGATACTCGCCGTTCACCCGGAAGGTTTCACGGACGCCAACCTCTGCCGACATGCCGACCAATTCAACCTTTTCGAGGCCCGGAACCGTCTTGAGAAAACGAAACATGCGCAGCATTGACTGTCGCCCCATAAGATTGGCCGCTGTACGCCCGTCAGCATTGGAGCTGTCCGCCCCCTCTATATAGTTGCCCGCCTGGGCGTTCTCGCGCAGGTAATGCATGACGTTCCAGCGGCAGTCGTTCGGCTGCAGGATTCCGTCCCTTACGGCCGCGTCATAACGATCCTGCAGCATCTTGCCGTTCAGTTTGGACAGGTCGGTGTTCGGCTTCAGCGTGTAGACAAACGAACCGGGCTGACGCTCTGTTTCCTGCAGCCGCTCAAGCCCCAGCAAGCCTGCAACCGCGCCATTGCCGGTACAGTCAACCAACTGCTTGCAGGTAATCGTGCGCGTGTCACCGACAGCCGCCGTCATCACCCGCCAGCCTTCGTGCGTGCGCTCGATGCGCAACGGAGCCGCATGGTAATGTATCGTCACCCCAGCCTGCGCAAGCATCTCTTCGGCCAGCGCCACGAACAGCGGAATGTTCACCACTACCTGGTGCTTGGAATGCGCCTTGCCGACAGGCTTGGTGAAGTCCGGCATCGTGGCGTCGTCAAGAGCCACCGTCTTCGCCACCAGCTCCCAGCCAATCCCGGCGATGACCTGTTTGCCCCAGGCATGAAACAGACCGGGGAAATTGACGCCGCCCGTTGTGGTATTGCCGCCAACCTGGTGCGATGCTTCGATAAGCACAGTCTTCGCGCCTGCCCGCCCGCTCTGCACCGCCGCACAGATACCCGCAGAGCCACCCCCAACAACCACCACGTCACAGTCAACCTGAGGCAACTCCATGGCCACAACCTCCGCCAACATTACGCAACACAACACGGCTGCCAACTTCAGACTTGATGACTTCACATCCATGTTGGTTCCTGTCATATCACTCTCAAGAATGACACACAAGTCCGAACAAATCGCGTCTACGGAACTGACATGCGCCCTCATGGGCGTTGCGTAACAAGTGCGGGGCAGTGTCATCCACTCGGCATCTCGGGCATTTGGTCTTGCCTGCGCTTGCTCAGGCTTATCCGAAGCATCGGAGACGTGGCGCAGTCATGACAGGTGTGCTGAGCATTTTTCTGGTTGCATTGCAATCGCTGTTACCCAAAACTGCCGCAGGTTGAAGCATTCGGTTCGGAGAGGGGAGGAGACGGCATGCAGCAGATAAAGATGTTCAAGAGAGTTCGTACCTCAGGCGCCACAGGTCTGGCACTTGCACCGGTTGCCGCGCTTTTGCTCGCCGGACTGGCGCAGGCCGGGTGGCACGACACCACCGACACCGTTACGATCGCGAATGTCAAAGCCACGCCGCGCGATGACAAGACCGCGACCCTGAGCTTCGACCTTTCCTGGGGGCGATCCTTTCGGCACGAGCTCAATCACGACGCGGTCTGGGTTTTCTTCAAGGTAAAGCCTGAAGGCGCTGCCGAGTGGCGGCATGTTCGGCTGGTCGCGGATAAAGTCCTGAACCCGACCGGGTACACCCAGGGGGCCGGAACACCCGTCGAGTTCCTCGTGCCGGATGGCTTGCCCGCCGAAGCCGCTTCGGCGAAGGAGGGCGAAGAGGGTTCTCTCGGCGTATTCATCCGCCGCGCCGAGTTCGGCCAGGGCACCGTGAACGCCATCAACCTCACGGTCTTGTGCGACCTCACGTCGAAAGAACTTCAACCCACCTCCCCGCTGATCTGCGCCACGGGCATCGAAATGGTTTACATCCCGAAGGGCTCTTTCCTGCTGGGTTTGGATGCTGCGGATGCCGATGCGTTCTTTCAGTACGTGGACGCTTCCAGCGAGGGCGAACCGTATCGTGTGACCGGTCCCGGCGCGATTCCAACCGGAAAACAGAAAGGCAAACTCTGGTCCGCCGGCACGGCGGCTCCGCTGGAGGATGGCGGCGAAATACCGGCCGCCTATCCGAAAGGTTATGCCGCCTTCTACTGCATGAAGACCATGGTCAAACGCGGCCATTACGGTAATTTTCTGATCACGATTCCCGAAGCGGAGTCCCAAAAGTACACCCCACCAGACGCCAAGCATGAATACACAATGCCCGCAAACATGCCCGCCGGCAACCTCACCTTCCAAAAAGGGGGGCGTAAGGAAGGTTATGAGCACCTCAGGCATGAAGAGGACGATTCGCGCTGGCCATTAGTAGCGGCCTTCGCGGCTTGGGCCGGACTGCGGCCGATGACCGAAATGGAATACGAGAAGTTTTCCCGCGGGCCCATTGACGAGGGATGGGAGACGGGAAATCACGGAATCTCGCACAACTCCTACTGGGGCGCCTATGACGCCAACCGGTGGAAGTCCGCGTCCGAGCGCGTTGTCACGGCGGGTAATGACAAAGGCCGCAGCTTCAAGGGGACGCACGGCAACGGAACAACCGTCATCCCTGCTGACTGGCCGCAAGATGACGCCGTGGGTGTTGGAACGCGCGGCGGACACGAGTACAGAAACCCCTCGTGCCGCAGCGCGGCCGCAGAACTAGTCGTTAGAGGTCCGAAATGGCGCGGAGTGCGGAATGCGCCGAAAGAAGCGGGGCAGTAGGAGAAGGGGTCAGAAGTCAGAGATCAAATCGAATGCGGCCGACTGCTATCGGCAGCTATCGACAGGAATCGAAAAACATAAGGAAAGACCATGAAGAAGCTATTGCCACTTGCCGTTGTATTGCTGCTTGCCGTTTTGCCCGTCTTGGCGTCCGACGCCCGTTTCAAGGGGACCGGCAAGGCGGACCCGATCCGCGTCACTGACGCGCGACTGATCGCCAGTTCAGATGCGGGCCAGAGCGCCATCACTTTCGACATCGCCTGGGACTGGTCCTGGCGGGCGGCGTGGGAGGAACCGGCCGCGCGCACCGGCGACCAGGCACCGCTGAAATTGGAGAGCTGGGATGCGGCGTGGGTGTTCGCCAAGATCAAGATGCCCGGCAAGGATGTCTGGCAGCATGCGACGCTCAGCACGGACGCTTCGCGACACACCGTTCCCGCTGGAGTCTCATTGGAGTTGGGCCTGTCCGACCCCTCTGAGGATGGGGCCACCAGCGGCACGCGCGGCATCGGCGCTTTTATCTTCCGGAGTACGCCGGGGCAGGGGCCGAACGTCTGGAAGGGTATTACGCTGACGTGCGCCGATGTGCCTGCCAATGCCGAAGTCCGCGTATTCGCCCTGCCCATGGTCTATGTGCCCTCCGGCGCGTTCTGGGCCGGTGATGGGTCCACGACCACGAACCGCATCAAAGGCCAATTCTCCGCCGGCACAAGCACGAAGCCGTTCCGCATCACCGGCGAGCAAGCGCTCGCGCTGGGCGGAGAGGCCGAATCGAACCTGGGTAACCGTAATGCGGCAGGAATGAGCAACAGGAGAGCGGCAGAGGATTTCAACGTCCGCTTTACCGAACGACTTGGCTCACGCTTCCCCAAAGGTTATGCGGCGTTCTACTGCATGCGCACCGAACTGACCCAACAGCACTATGTGGATTTTCTCAACACCCTCACCTACAAGCAGCAGGCGGCGCGCATGGCCGACAAACCCTCCTCACCCGCCAAGAAGATCGGGCCCTCATCCGGAAAGCTCAGCGAGGCTGATCGCCGCGTCGTCATCGTCACCTCCGGAATCGCCGACTCGACCAGTAAGACGATCATCGATCGCGGAACGTTTACCGCATCAGGCGACGTTCCAATAGCGGGAAAGCCGGCCCTGTACGGGGCCCCTTCGCCGGATCTGCCCTGCAACAACATACTGATGACAGACGGCGCGGCGTACATGGCCTGGGCCGGGCTGCGCCCTATGACCGAGTTGGAATTCGAAAAGGCCTGCCGCGGGCCGCTCCTGCCGGTCCCGGATGAGTATGCCTGGGGAACGGCCGACATCGCCGGTATGGACGGCAAAGGCGCCTATACGATTAAGAACGCCGGCATGCCTGACGAGACCGTCGTTTGGGAAGGCGAAGGCGGCCCGGATGCGACCCA
>VGWI01000138.1 GCA_016873655.1 Lentisphaerota bacterium | reverse complement strand
TGGACTCGATAGACGTTGTCGTTCACCCGGAAAGCATCGTTCACTCGATGGTCGAGTTCGCGGACGGCAGCGTGCTGGCCCAGATGTCGGTGCCCGACATGCGCTTCGCCATCCAGTACGCGCTGACCTTTCCCGAGCGGCCGGACGGCGGACTCCCGCCGCTCAGGCCGGAAGAACTGGGCGCGCTGCATTTCCGCGCGCCGGATGCAGCGCGTTTCCCGTGCCTGTCGCTCGCGCGCGCGGCGGCGCGCCGGGGCGGCACGTGGCCTGCCGCCCTCAACGCCGCAAACGAGGTGGCCGTGCAGGCGTTTCTTGACGGAAAGCTCGGGTTCACGGGAATCTGGGAAGTGGTTTCGGACGTGCTCGGAAAACATGACGGCAGCCGTACCCCGGCGCTGGACGAGATCGTGGCGGCCGATGCTTCGGCGCGGACGGCCGCCCGCGAGTTGATAGCGCGCAAGGGCGGAGGCGGGTGATGTTCGGCATGTTCATCAGGAATTCATCGGACGCGATCGCGCTGGGCCTGCTCTTCGGCCTGACCATCTTCGTTCACGAATTCGGCCACTTCATCGCGGCCCTGCGCTGCGGGCTTGTCGTCGACACATTCTCCATAGGGTTCGGGCCGGCGATCTGGAAACGGAAGATCCGGGGCATCACGTTCAAGATAGGGATACTGCCGCTGGGCGGCTACGTAATGCTGCCGCAGCTCGACCCGGCCGGCATGGAGAAGGTCCAGGGCAAGCCGGAAACCGACCCGCCGCGCGATCTTCCGCCCATCCCGCCGTGGAAGAAGATCGTCGTCTCCCTCGCCGGCGCCGCCGGCAACATCATCTTCGCGTTCGTGCTGGCGTGGATCGTGTACCTCTCCCCGGCGGATGTCGCGGAAAACGGGTACGGCACGGTGGTGGGCTACGTGGCGACAAACTCCGTCGCCGCGGCAAACGGGCTGCTGCCGGGCGACGAGATAGTGTCCGTGAACGGCGAGAAGGTCCGCACATGGCAGGATGTCGGCATGGCAACGTATCTCGCCGCCGGCAGGACCAACGCGGTGATCCTCACCGTCATGGCCGGCGGAACGGCCCGGAGTGTTGAGGCGGCGGTCTCGAAGGACGGCATCGGAATCGAGGGCGTTGAACACGGCACCGACTGCGTGGCAGGGGAGGTAATGCCGGGCAGCCCGGCCGAGGCCGCCGGCCTGAAGAACGGGGACCTTCTGCGCATCTACGACGGCGAGCGCATCGCCGGCACCGCGCACTTCGTGAGGCTGGTCGAAGAACGCGGGGAACGGGAAACGGTCCTGACGGTCGAACGCGAAGGCAGGACGCTGGACCTCACCGTAACCCCGAAATGGAATCCCGACGCCGGCAAGGCGCGCATCGGCGTGGTCGTGGCGGCGGCTTTTGATTTCGGCGTGATGCCGTGGATGCAGCACAAGCTTCCGCTCGCCCAGATCCGCGGCGACGCGGCCGGCATCTTCCGGATTCTCAAGGCCCTGACCAACCCGCGCGAGGCGAAACAGGCCGCGAAGGGACTCGGCGGCCCGGTGATGATCATCGCAACGCTCTGGATAGCGATAAAGACCAACTTCCTCAACGCCGTCGGCTTCCTGCGGCTGCTGAACGTCAACCTCGCGATCATCAACCTGCTGCCGCTGCCGATTCTCGACGGCGGCCACATCGTTTTCAGCGCCTGGGAAGCAATAACGCGGCGGCGCGCGCACCCGAAGCTCGTCACGGTGCTGATGAACGTGTTCGCCGCCCTGCTGCTGGCGGCGTTCCTGGCGCTTACGTTCTCGGACTTCCAGAAGTGGCCGAGGATGTTCCGCGCGCTCCGCGCAGCCACGGCGGCGCAGAACGAAACAGCCGGCGGCAGCGAGGATGAGCCGGCAGCGGAGGCGGATACGGAATGAGCCTGGCGGACATACCGCACGCGCCGCCGAGGAAGCCGACCCGGCAGATCAGGGTCGGGACCGTGGCCGTGGGCGGCGGCGCACCGGTAAGCGTCCAGACGATGACGAAGACGGACACCCGCGACGTACAGGCGACGCTGTCGCAGATCCGCGAGGTTGCCGCGCTCGGTTGCGATATCGTCCGGCTCGCGGTGATTGACGAAGCGGCCGCCCGTGCGCTGGCGGATATATGTCGCGAGTCTCCGTTGCCCGTGGTGGCCGACATCCATTTCGATCACCGCCTTGCGCTGGCGGCTATCGGGTCGGGGGTTGACGGGCTGCGCATCAATCCCGGCAACATCGGCGGCTTGAACAGGGTCCGCGAAGTCGTGGCCGCCGCATCGGAACGCGGGCTCCCCATCCGCATAGGCGTGAACGCCGGTTCGCTCGAGAAGGAGGTCGAAGCGCGCCATGGCAGGACCGCAGAGGCGCTCGTCGAGAGCGCGCTGGGGCACGTGGCGATCCTCGAAGGGCTCGGCTTCCACGAGATCAAGATATCAGTCAAGGCGTCGGACGTGGCGATGACCATCAGCGCCTACCGCCTGCTCGCGGAACGAACCGACTACCCGTTGCACCTCGGAGTGACCGAAGCCGGCACCCTGACCGCCGGCACGGTGAGGTCTTCCGTGGCGATGGGGATCCTGCTTTCGGAGGGGATAGGCGACACCATCCGCGTTTCCCTAACCGACACACCGGCGCGCGAAGTGCGCGTCGGCCTGGAAATACTGCGGTCGCTGGGCCTCCGCCCGCCCGGCTCAAGCGTGATATCGTGCCCGACCTGCGGCCGGGTCCAGGTTCCGGTGATCGAGACGGCCGCGCGCGTGGAGGAGGAGCTGGACCGCTATTACTCGCAGAACCCGGCCGCGCCCCGGCCGCGCGTCGCGGTGATGGGCTGCATGGTGAACGGCCCGGGCGAGGCGCGCGACGCCGACATCGCCCTTGCCGGCGGCGCGGGAAAGTTCGCGCTCTACGAACGCGGCCGTCACGTGGCGACGGTGCCGCAGGCCGAAGCGGTGAGCGCGCTCATGGAACGGGTCCGCAACTGGCGCTGAAACACTGACCTTCCCCGGCTTCGCATCCTTGTCCAAAGCCTTTTTTGCTGATTCAGCGGCGCTGATGCGGCAGAATCGGCGGGGTCCGGCGGGGCGGTTGCCCCCGTGTTCTGTTGCGCGGCACTGGAGGTGCGAGACTGTGAATGGCGACAACGTGGGTCCCAACTTCATACGGGACATCGTGGAAGAAGACGTACGGGCAAACCGCGACGGCGGGATCGTGGTTACGCGGTTTCCCCCGGAACCGAACGGTTACCTGCACATAGGACACGCGAAGGCGGTGTGTCTCGATTTCGGCATGGCGCTCGATTTCGGCGGCCGCTGTCACCTGCGGATGGACGACACGAATCCGTCGAAGGAGACGGAAGAATTCGTCGAAGCCATCAAGACCGACATCCGCTGGCTCGGCTTCGACTGGGGCGACCACTTCTACTACTCCGCCGATTATTTCCGGAAGATGTACGACATCGCCGAGGAGCTGATCCGGCACGGGCACGCGTACGTTTGCGGCCTGTCGCAGGAGGAATGGAAGACATACCGCGGCGTACCCACCGCGCCCGGCACACCCAGCCCGCACCGTGACCGGCCCGCGGACGAGAGCCTGGACCTGTTTCGCAGGATGCGCGCCGGCGAATTCGCCGACGGCGAACTCTGCCTCAGGTCCCGCATAGACATGGCGTCGCCGAACATCCATTTCCGCGACCCCGTGCTCTACAGGATTCTTCACACGCCGCACTACCGCGCGGGCGACTCGTGGTGCATTTACCCCATGTACGACTTCGCGCACCCGATCGAGGACGCACTGGAGGGCATCACGCATTCACTCTGCACCCTCGAGTTCGAGGTGCACCGCCCGCTCTACGACTGGGTGATAGACCGCATGGACGAGCTGGGCATGCTGAAGTCGGTCAACGGCGTGAAGATCAGGCCGCGCCAGCGCGAATTCGCGCGCCTGAACCTCTCCTACACGATCATGAGCAAGCGGAAGCTGCAGCAGCTCGTGGCGGAAAAGCGCGTGAGCGGCTGGGACGACCCGCGCATGCCCACGCTCGCCGGCCTGCGCAGGCGCGGCTACACGCCCGAGGCGATACGCGAATTCGCCCGCCGCATCGGCGTTACGAAGTTCGAAAGCCTGACCGACATGGCCCTGCTCGAGCATTGCCTGCGCGAGGACCTGAACCGCCGCGCCCCGCGCGCGATGGCCGTGCTGCGCCCGCTCAAACTGGTCATCGAAAACTACCCTGACGGCGATGAGGAAACCTTCGACGCGGTCAACAACCCGGAGGACCCGGCAGCCGGAACCAGGAAGGTGCCGTTCTCCCGCGAGCTCTACATTGAGCGGGACGATTTCATGGAAAACCCGCCGGCAAAGTTCCACCGGCTCGCGCCGGGCCGCGAGGTGCGCCTTCGCTATGCCTGCTACGTTACCTGCACGGGCGTCGAGAAGGACTCGGCGGGCAACGTCACAGCCGTTCTCTGCAAGTTCGACCCCCAATCCCGCGGCGGCGGCACGCCGGACGGGCGGAGGGTGAAAGGCACTATCCACTGGGTTTCGGCCCGCCACGCGGTCCCGGCCGAGTTCAGGCTCTACGACAGGCTGTTCACGAAGGAAAACCCGGCTGACGAATCCGACGGCAGCCCGTTCGTCGACCACATCAATCCCGCCTCGCTGGAAACGGTCCAGGGCTGGGTCGAGCCGCTGATGGCATTTGCCGCGCCCGGAACCCCGGTCCAGTTCGAACGGCTCGGCTATTTCTGCCCCGACCTGCGCGACGCCGAGCCCGGCAAGGCGGTATTCAACCGGTCCGTGACGTTGCGCGATTCATGGGCCAGGGCGATGAAGGCAGGGAAGGAAGACTGACATGCAGGTTCGCACGAGATTCGCTCCGAGCCCCACGGGCCATGTCCATATCGGCAACATGCGCGCGGCGAT
>VGWI01000137.1 GCA_016873655.1 Lentisphaerota bacterium | reverse complement strand
CGCCAGTATCTCCCGGCGCTGTTCCGACAACGAACGGCTGGTGTCTGTCATGTCCCTAGGCTACTAGGGCCCCTATGGCCAATGCAAGCCCTTCTTTCGCTCTTTGCTAGAAATCCGTCATGCACCCTCTTGCCATGCGCGATGCACGCCGGTATTGTACGCGGCCTTATGACAGAAAGACTTCCCGGGCTCCGCGAACTTGCCCTGACCGCAAGGGGGTTGATCTTCGACTGCGACGGCACGCTGGCGGACACCATGCCAGCGCACATGCAAGCTTGGAAGGATGCGTTCGCCGCGTGCGGCACCGCCTGCGACGAGGGGTTCCTGCTGCCGTTCAGCGGGGTTCCGTCGCGGATGATAGTGCGTGCTTTCAACGAAAGGTTCGGGACGGAGCTGGACCCGGAGGCGGTGGGCGCAGGCAAACGGGCGCGAGTCAGGCCGCTGCTTGCGGGTGCGCTGCCCATTCGGCCGGTCGCCGAACTGGCTCTCAGCATGCACGGCAGAATGCCGATGGCGGTTGCTTCTGGCGGGACGCGGGACGACGTCGAGGCGACCCTCAACGCGATCGGCCTGCTGCATATTTTCGACAGCATCGTGACGGCCGACGACGACGTGGAGCCGAAGCCCGGCCCCGGAGTATTCCTCGAAGCCGCCCGGCGTATCCGTGTCGCGCCGTCGGACTGTCTCGTTTTCGAGGACGGTGAGGCCGGGTTCGAAGCCGCGCGGCGCGCCGGAATGCGGTTTGTGGACGTCACGCCATACCGCGCTTGCGCTTTCCGGTCTGACCGGGTTGCCGACCTTTCAACCTGAACCGGGAGGAAGACAGGCATGAAACAGACCTCAAGCGGATTCGACATGGACCAGTTCAGAGCGCCGTCGTCATCATATCGCGGGGCGCCGTTCTGGGCGTGGAACGGGCGGCTTGACCGTGACCGGTTGCTTCACCAGTTGCGGGTGTTCAAGGCCATGGGACTGGGCGGGGCCCACTTGCATCCGAGAACGGGGATGGCGACGCCCTACATGGGCGGCGAATTCCTTGACCTCGTGCAGGCCTGCGCGGAGGAAAACGACAGGCTTGGCCAGCTGACATGGCTCTACGACGAGGACCGGTGGCCTTCCGGTTTTGCCGGCGGTCTTGCGATGGAAGACGAGGCCATGTGGTGCAGGCATCTGCGGATAACACGCAGGCGCCTTCAGCCGGGCGAGAAGCTGCCGTGTCCCGTGCATCACGGCCCACCTCAGCCCCAGGACAGGCGCGAGTTCGCGGCCGCATGGCGGCTTGTCTTCAAGGACGGGTTCCTCGCCGAGTCAGTCCTGGTGCCCGAGGACCATGACGCCGAGCCGGGTGACACACTTCTGTTCGCGTATGTTGAGGCCGAACCGGCGTGGCTGTGGTTCAACAATCGCCAGTACGCCGACACGTTGAATCCGGAAGCTGTCCGGAGTTTCATCCGGCACACCCATGAACGCTATGCCGGGCGGTTCGGGGACCGGTTTGGCAGGAGCATGCCGGCCATCTTCACCGACGAACCGCTTTTCCGCGGGAACCAGCGGCCCGCATCATGGGATGACGAAAAGGATTGTTTCATCGCATGGACCGGCACTTTCCCGGACACATACCGCGAGAGGTTCGGTGAGGAAGTCTGGGACACGCTTCCCGCGGTGCTCTTCGACTGCACCGATGGATCGCATGCCCGTGCCAGGTGGCGTTTTCATGATCACCACACTGACCGGTTTGTTGAGGCCTTTGCCGCCCAGATCGGAGCCTGGTGTGAGTCGCACGGTATAGCTCTCACGGGGCACATGATGTTCGAGGCGAGCCTGGAGGACCAGACCCGCTGGGTGGGCGAAGCCATGCGCAGTCTTCGCCATTTCCAGCTTCCGGGAATTGACATGCTGTGCGACGCGGTTGAGCTTTCCACCGCGAAACAGGCCCAGTCCGTGAGCCGTCAACTCGGCAGGAACGGTGTAATGAGCGAGCTGTACGGCGTGACGAACTGGGATTTTCCCTTTGCCGGCCACAAGCGTCAGGGCGACTGGCAGGCTGCGCTCGGGGTGACCCTGCGGGTTCCTCATCTCACGTGGTACCAGATGGGCGGGGAAGCGAAGCGGGATTACCCGGCGTCGTTCGGCGAGCATGTTCCATGGTGGCGCGAGTATGCGCTGATAGAGGACCATTTCGCGCGTGTTGCGGTGGCCCTGAAATCGGGGAAGCCGCGGTGCAGGTTGGCGGTCATTCACCCCGTGGAGAGCGTGTGGACCGTGTACGGTCCCGCCGCGTCGGAACCGCAGAGGACCGACTTGGAGCAGGGATTTCAGAACACGCTCTTATGGCTGCTTGACGGAATGGTGGACGCCGACCTTGTATCCGAGTCAGTCCTCGCCGGGCTTTCTACGGAGGGGCAGGGCAGCGGGTTCCGGGTGGGCGAAATGAGTTACGATGCGGTTGTGCTGCCTCCGATGCTGACGATCCGGCGGATGACCCTTCAGCGGCTGAATGCTTTCTCCTTGGCCGGCGGACGCGTGATACTTCTCGGCTCTCCGCCAGCTCTTGTCGAAGGAGAAGCGAGCGGGGAACCCGCCTCGGCGGCCGCCGGCTGGGTGCGGCTGCCGTGCAGCCGCAGGCAGTTGCTGGCGGCCGTGGAGGAAGTGCGCGACGTGGCGGTTTTGAAGCCGAACGGGCAGCCTGCGTCGGGCCTGTTTTACCAGATGCGCGAGTGTGAGGATGGCTCGCGGATACTTTTCGTCTGCCGTACCAGGCCGGGTGAAAGCGATCTGACACTCAGGGTAAAGGGACGGTGGAATGTTCTGTCTTTGAATACGGAAGACGGATCCTGTTCTTCCCGCGGGGCGACGATGGAAGGTTCCGTCACAAGCGTTCCGGTTGAGCTGCATGAAGGCGGGCATGCTCTCATGCTGCTTCGCCCGGGCATTCCGTCGGAGGCGCCTGGGCCGGCGCGAAGGTGGCATGAGCGGACTCGGCTGGACGGTCCTGTTCCTGTGAGTCTCGACGAGGACAACGTGCTGGTTCTTGACCGTGCGGCCTGGCGTCTGGATGGCGGCGACTGGCGGGACGAGATGGAAGTTCTGAGGCTGGACAACGCGGCCCGTTCCGCGCTGGGCATGCCGCCGCGTCACGGAGAGATTGCGCAGCCGTGGGCCGTTCCGCCGGCGCCTGACAGCCACAGGGTGTCGCTCAGGTACAGCATCGCCGTTGACGCCGGCACCGGGCCCCTGCGGCTGGCGCTGGAGGATGCGGACCGGGCCGAGATCAGGCTCGACGGCGTTGTGCTTGCCGTCCGGCCTGACGGGTACTGGGTGGACTCGGCGTTTCAGTGTGTCGCCGTGTCCCCGCTCCCGGCCGGTGAACACGTGCTTGAATTAACGTGGCCTTTCGGCGGCGGCGCGGGACTGGAAGCGTGCTACCTGCTGGGTGACTTCGGTGTCAGTGTGTCCGGTCGGCACGTACGTCTGACAGCGCCCGTGCGTTCGCTTGCCTGGGGAGACTGGACGAGGCAGGGCCTTCCGTTCTACGGCGGAAACGTGACGTATCACTCGGAGTACGATGCAGGCGACATACCGCTTGCCTTACGCATCCCGCATGCCAGGGCGGCGCTTGTGGGCGTTTCTGCCGGCGGCAGGCGTGTGGGCAGTATAAGTCGCGCGCCATGGGAGTGCGGACTGCCGGCCGGCAATGGAAGGATGTCCCTCGATCTGTGTGCGTTCGGTACGCGGGTGAACTGTTTCGGCCAGTTGCACAACTGCGCCTCGAACTACAGGTGGTGGGGGCCGGGCAGCTGGCGCACCAGCGGCGACGAGTGGTCTGACGAGTACCAGTTGCGCCCGGCAGGAATCCTTGTTGCCCCGCAGGTGTGTGTGCCGGGCACCAAGTGAGGAGCGGGTCTTATGGCGCGCCCACGGAGAGTCATTTCGAACCTTTTCCTCGATTTCATTGGGGAAATGCAAGATCTGGCCGAATTATTCAGGGCGGCGTAGGCGGAGTGGAATGGTTTGGATGCCCGCCACGGGATGCTCTTGACTGAACTCTCCAGTCGCCCGGAACTGTCAGCGGGCACCCAAAACCAGCCAGTGATGGGCACCTGAAAACCAGCCACCTTGATGGGGCGGTTTGCTTCGTAGGATGTCTCCCAACAGGAGGGACATTCGCAGATGGCAAACCAGATCAAGATGGAACTGGCAGCGGCAATTATTCGACTTTTGGGCCTGGGCTGGTCGCAGCGGCGGGTGGCGCGCGAACTGGGCGTGAATCGGGAGACGGTGGCCCGGTACGTGCGGTTGGCGGCTGAGGCTGCGTCAAACCCAGCCAAAGTGCCCGCCGGGGCTGCAGCGGCAAACCCAGCTAAAGTGCCCACGGGACCGGAGGGCGGCGGTCTGGCAAAACCAGCCAATCTGCCCGCCGGGAGTTACAGCACCTGCCGGCCCCATCACGCCGCGATTCTCGCGGGGATAGAGGACGGGCTGACGGCCCAGCGTATCTTCCAGGATCTGCGGACCGAGGTGGGTTTCGCGGGCGGCTACGACGCGGTGAAGCGCTACGTCCGGCGGTTGGCGGCCACGCATCCCGAGGCGGTGCGGTGCCTGGAATGCGCGCCGGGCGAGGAAGCGCAGGTCGACTTCGGGCTGGGCGCCCCGATTCTGGTCGAGGGGCGCCGGCGGCGCAGCTGGGTCTTTCGCATCGTGCTGTCCCACTCGCGCAAGGGATATAGTGAAGCCGTCTTCCGGCAGACCACTGAAGTCTTCATCCGCTGCCTGGAAAACGCCTTCCGGCATTTCGGCGGCGTGCCCAAGACGCTGGTGATCGACAACCTGCGGGCCGCAGTGGCGCATGCCGACTGGTACGAACCGGAACTGACGCCGAAGCTCGCGGAGTTCTGTCGCTACCATGGCACGGTGATCCTGCCGACCCGGCCGCGCTG
>VGWI01000136.1 GCA_016873655.1 Lentisphaerota bacterium | reverse complement strand
AGGAAGACCGGCCGGTCGCCGCCGAACACCTGCATTTCGACACCGGCGGGGAATCCGGGCAGGGCCGGGTGCAGCAGGACGGATGTCGGCAGATTCGTCGCGACGGCAAGCGGCAGCGCGCGCGCGGTGCCGTCCGCGCCGCCGGCCACCGGGTCCGCGCCCATGCCCTCAGGCGCCGGCATCCATTTGCCCGCGCTTGTCGGTCCGCTCCTGTTGTCATCCTGCAGGCTGATGTATATCTTGCCGTTCTGGCGAACAATCGAATTCCTGTGGTACGTGGCGGCATAATACCATTCCGGCGCCGGCGGGTTGAAATGCTCGACCTTTTCGAAATCCCAGAACAGGCCGGACCCCGTCGGGCGGCTGAATACTATCCGCCCCTGGACACGCTGCCCGACCACCGGCCCGGTGACCGTCACCAGGGCCGTCACAGGCCCGCGCGGATTGCGCCCCGCCAACGCCTTCAGAGGCAGGATCCTGGTCGTGAACATGCCCGCGGGCGCATCGATTCCCTCGGCCAAGTCGGCGCCATCCACCGCTTCCCCGTCGGCATCGAGAAACGTCACGACCAGGCGCCCGTTGAGAATATCGTGTCCCGTGCCGTTCCCGACGGACACGCACAACTGCGCGTCCGCATGAAGCCGGGCTTCCACGGTATCGCCGCGCAGTTCCAGCGTCATCCGTTCGTTGCGCGGAGCCTGCGTCTCCACCGTGATGTCGTCCAGCCACACGGTGCGTACGGCCGCATCGCGCGCGGCGCCCCGCGCCGGCGGCTCGGGAATAACCCGCACCGCGGCGCAGTGAAACGGCGCCTGGACGGGATGGCGGACCTCGATGCCGGAGTGCCCCGTCATGTAGGCCTGCTGATCGCGCGCCAGCAGGCCGTTGCCCATCAGGGGAACGGTGAAGCACCGCCAGTCCTCGAAATCCAGACGGCAGATTTCTGAGGCCATGGAGTTCATCCATCGCTGGTGCGACGGCGCATTGAAATTGCACGGGTCCCGCCACTCGATCACCAGCCGGTCGCCGGTGTTGTTCCCCTTGACCCAGATCCGCGCCGCCGCCGGCACGCCCGGCAGGCGCACGTTGCTGCCGATCGTCACAGGCGCGGTCGGCGCGTAATCGATCCGGAGGCTGCGCGCGCCGCCGCGGCGGATGTCGGCGTCGAACGCGGGACGATCGAACGGCTGATAGATGCTGAAGAGCGTGTCGGGCACCTTCCGCGCGGCGCCGGAATCCGGCGGCATACGCGGAATGTGCCAGTCGGCCAGAGTGTCGCTTTCCATGCTCGACACGGGCACAAGATGAGACGCGAATGGGAAGCGGACGTCGCTCGCCACCGCCATGCCGAGCGCCTCGTTGTCCAGGGAGAAGGCGATCGTGTAGGGCCCGGTCGCGTCGCGTCCGGGGGTTACTTCCTTTTCGTACACCGCGGATCGTTCCGTGGACAGGGCAATTGCGTCCTCGCCAGTGGACAGTTGGTTGCCCTCGCTATCCAGCAGGTGGTATTCCAGGGCCGCCTGCTGGTCCATACCCAGCTCCTGCGGACCGATATGGAGGAAGAAGTGCGCCTTGCGATCGTCGAAACCGCCGGTCAGCCGCACGCCGCAACTGTGAACGGGCGACCCCGATCGGAAAGGATAGATCAGTTCGTCGCTGGCCAGGCCCAGGGCGTCGTCCCGCACGCTCACCCGGACGTAGTCGCCAGGAATCGACACTTTGTCCTGGCCCACGCGAACGGTGCTCACCCAGAGGCGGTCCTTCGGTGTCCCGCCAGCCAGCAGCGGAAACGTGCCTGTCACCGGCTTGCCGTCCCCGGTCAGCTTCAGGGAGTGGCTGGTGACAAATCCACCTGGATCTTCGCCGCGGCGGTTGACCGGCGCGACGGCGATGGCGACGGCCCGCTCCTCGGAATTTGCGGGAACCGCGCCGGGGTCGATCGTGACGCTTAGCATGGCCTCATCGCCTTCCCAGACAATGTGCGATCGCACGGACGCAGCAGCACGCGAATCGAGCGCAGCCCCGAGGACGACGAGCGCGGCGAGGCAGAGCGCGACAGGTTTCAGGTTTCCGGTTTCCGGCTTCAGGCGGGAGTTCCTTCCCGACACCTGACACCTGAACCCTGACGCCTGAACCCCGACACATGGCACCTGACACATGGAATGCCTCATCATTTTGACCCCGAAACGGCTTTGCTGTAGTTCCCGGCGGTGCTATCTGGCGCCCGGGGGACTTCGCCGCGGACCTCGGTGGCACGATCGGCCTTGAACTCGTTTTTGTAGCTCTCCGCTGTGGTCTGCTTGCCCGGCATCATGATCGCCCGCGAGCCGCCTTTTGGCGCGCCCCATTCACGCGTGGGCCCGCCGCCCTGCCCCCCCCACCCGCCTGTAACGTCCGTCCGACTGCCGGCTACACCCCACTCAAGATCCGGACCCCGGATGAAAATGGAGAACAGGGAGGACACGGTCGACTGGGGCTTCGGTTCGCGGTTATCGAAAGCTTCGACCTGGAACGTGAACAGATCGCCGGGCTCAGCCCTCTGCGCCTGCTCGCGGAAGATGCTCTCGAACGCCGCCACAACATTCGGCCGGGGCGGAATGAACGGGCGCTCGATCGGGTCACCCTGCGTCTTGACGCGGTCGGGCTCTTCCACCGTGGCTTGGCGCCATTTGACCACGCACT
Organism: Lentisphaerota bacterium; assembly: GCA_016873655.1. Taxonomy (GTDB): domain Bacteria; phylum Verrucomicrobiota; class Kiritimatiellia; order UBA8416; family VGWI01; genus VGWI01. The sequence continues at coordinate 2,262 of VGWI01000136.1, read as the reverse complement.
TGGCCACACCGAAATCGTCCTCCACTTTCGCCCCGAAGGTAAAGCCCGCCAGCTCGTCGAGCGTTTTCGGCATATCCGTCTTGAGGAATGCCGGCACGATGATCTTGGGCGGACGGTCCACCGTGAGGCCGAATTCCACGGCATGTGGGACTTCCAGAACGAACCCGTGAATGTCCTCCACCTGGAGCGTGACCCGCCGCTCCAGGGAATGCACGAACGAAACGGAGGCGAAGCGGCCCACGACGTCCAGCGGCAGGTGCGATCCATCGTCCAGCGTCAGCGCTGCGGACTTCAACGGCTTGCTGAACACGAACCCCAGGTTGATGCGCGTCCCGGCCAGCGCCGTTATACGATCCAGAATGCCGTCCATCTCCTTCGGCACCAGCCGGGTATAGAGCGGGAACACCAGCTCGGCCTGCATGTTCTCGATCACGGGCATCGCGGTGAATACCAGCGTCATCTCCTCGGTCATGCGCTTTCCGAACTCGAACCGGATCCGGTACTCGCGCTCCAGCGTGGGATCCAGCGTCACCGCGACGCGTCCCGCGGCGTCGACCGACAGCACGGTCCGATCCACCCCTTCGCGGTCCGTCGTCTCGCTCAGCATCGTCACCTCCGGGTAGCGGAACCGCGTGAAGCGAAGCCCCGCCTCAATCGGGGTGCCGATCAGGTGAACCCCGGGCCCGGGAAACAGCTCGTAGCGCGTGGGAAACAGCGACTCCCGCAGGTCCGTGGCGCTGAGCGCCACGGTGCGCCCCAGCCGGGCGAAGCTGAACCATGGGCTGGAGCCCAACGCGAGGAAGAGTACAAGCAACAGGGCGAAACGCAGGCGCAGGCGATTGCGTTTTGCCCGATCGAGAAGCCGCTCAAAGGGGCGCTCCAGGTCCTCGCGAGCCCGATTGACAACCACCTCGATCAGCGGCGTCGACTCAGACCTCTCCAGAAAATCCACGGCGCTGACAATGCGGCTGTTCAGATCGTCGGCGAGCTCTTCCATGCGGAAGGCTTCGGAAAGCGTGCTGCGGCGTCTCTCCCATCGCAACGAACATCTTACGAGCAGAAAGAGCAGTGAAATCAGCGCGGCCAGAGTCAGCGCGGCATTCACCACCGCATTCCCGGTCCAGCCGCTCAGCAGCAACAGCGCAGCGATCCCGACGCCCAGCGCCAGAACGCCCACACCGTAAAACAGTGTCGCGTTCGCCAGGCTGCGCCTGACGCGGCCGAAGCGCCCGATGCGCTTTCTAAAATGTTCACACAACTCGTTCATGGTCAGGTGTTCATATGGATCGGTCTATTCAGACTGATCTTCAACTCTCACCATTCAATTCCCAACCCCTACACCAGCCCTTGTCGCTTGCGCACGTAGCAATCCAGGCTCACCAGCAGAATGAACAAGAGCGCCACCGCCGGGCTGTTCCAAAGCTCCAAATCGCGCGCGACAGGGTCCGTAACGGGCCGAAGATCCGCGTCCTTCACCCAGGCCGCGAGATCGTCGATTATCGTCCCCCCGGCCGCATCGGCCAGCGCCTGCATCCCCTCGCGATTTACCGCCAGCTCCGTGTACTCATCGGCCGGCTCCCGAACCACGAACCGGGTCGTCTGCTTATCCTTGCCGAGCAGGGCGGTCGCGGTCCAATCGCCCGTTTGATCGGCCAGGAAGCGGTACTCGTAGAAGCCTGGACGTTCCGGCAGGTCGCTGGGATAGATGGTCAGATACTGACCGTCCGGCTTGGTCACTGTCACCCTGAGATTCGCCATTCGCAGAGGCTCGTAGCTCTTGTCGCGAAGCACGGAGGACAACACCACGGTCTGCCCCAACTCGGGCGTCGGATCGGCCGCCACCACATTGACGCTGCCGGCCCTGGACCCCGGCTCCGGGGCCATGTACCGGACCACGTTCGCCATGAACGTCTCAAGCGGAGGCGGGTCGATGTGCGGTTGCAGTTGCCAGTGCCAGAACGTGTCGACCGAGGCGGCCAGAATCTTGCCGCCGCCCAGGTCCTGAAAGCCCATCACCGGGACCTCGACGAGATTCGTGGCGCCGGTGGCGCTGCGGATCCGGACATCACGGGACAACAAGGGCTTGGCCAGGGGCTTGAAGGTTCCCACGTTGTTGCAGCCGTCCAGTTCGGGCATATCGTTCCAGCGGTCCCGGTTTGCGGTCGCATCCGGCAGCAGGCGCAGCAGGGGGTGGTTGTACTGATCACTGACGACATTCACACTGAACCGGCCGGGGAACTGCGCCTCCTTGGAGAAGCGATC
>VGWI01000135.1 GCA_016873655.1 Lentisphaerota bacterium | reverse complement strand
CGTTCCGCACTTGCAGCGGTCCCAGGCGTCGCAGGTGCAGGCCCACGCGGCGGTGGGGCTGCCGGGCCGGGGCATCGCTCACCGACAGGTCAACCGTTGTGCGCCGCGGGCGGCCCGCTGTTTTTACCGGGGGTGCGCACGTGCCCTGGAGGTCCCCGGAGTTCATACCTGTTGATGCCGGCAAGCCGCAGTCAATCGTTCCCTGTGCGCACGCTCCGCTCCCCTTCGGCATCCGGGACCGGGCGACGGACTGCATCGGCTGGCGCCGGGAGGGGCAGGTCAAAGCAGAAGACCTGGTTCCGGTCAGCCGCCGAGTCGATTTCATCGGTCCGAATCAGGAGGCGGTTCCCCAGAACCGACTGGAATAGAACTGACCCGTCGGGGCCGGTGACAAGGAACTCGGCCGGGTGTACGAAGACGATATGGACATTGTTCTCCCTTGACCGGGCCTGGAGGATGGGGTCGTTCGACCTGGGGCCGAACATGCCGCCCGAAGGGCAGAGGAAGAAATCCGCGCCGGCTTCGCGCATCCGGCGGACGATGTCCGGGTTCTTCCGGTCGGCGCAGATAATCAGGCCGATGCGGCCGAAAGGCGTCCTGAAGACCGGCGTGCCGTCACCCGGGGTGTTCCGCAATGATTCATGTTCGAGCATCTGTTTGCGGTACTTGCCGAGCAACGCGCCGTCGGGTCCCAGGATGACAGCCGTGTTGTAGCGGTTGTCGCCGGCGGTTTCGAGCATGCCGGCGACGACATGGATCTTCAACTCGCGCGCCAGAGCCGCCAGCCGGCGGCAGTAGGGGCCGTCCGGGATCGGCTCGCCGAGGGCACGGTAGGTCTCCAGCGGAATCGTCTTGTCGGCGATGGCATAGCCGTCGAGGAAACACTCGGTGGTGCAGACGATCCGCGCCCCGCCGGCGGCGGCCTGTCGCAGAAGCGGCTCCAACCGCCGGAAGTTCGCCTCCCGCTGGCCGCGAATCCACTTGAGCACGACGCCCGCGACCCGAACCGTGCGCGGCGCTGCCGCCGGCGTCGCCGCAGCCTTCGTGGGGGCCGGGGCCGGCGGCTCGACCGCGCCGCGGTAGTCACAGGACTTCGCGCCCGCGGCCAGAACCGCGTTCGCCGCCACGGCCAGCGAAAAGACGGTGCTCCGCATGTTTGCAGGGTTCATGCGACTCTGCCCCGTTGGCGTGCTCTTGGGCTCTCGCAAACCGATCATACATAGTTGACGGCCGGCAGTCAAACTCCGCGGCGCGCCGCCAGAAGCGCAGCATCAGGCGCCGACACCGGACCGCCAGGAATCACAGGCGGCAGGGCAGGATGCGGCGCAAATCGCGGCCAGTGGCGCGAGCAGCAGTGCGATGAGGAGGGTGAGCTTCATTTGTGGAATCCTCACTTCACCACTTTCAGCCGGGTATCGGCGAGGTCGAAGGTTCCTTTGGTTTCGCGCGGCAGACGGAAACGGAGGGCGGGCTCGTCTTTGAATTTGGTTTTGATTTCGAACTCGCCGGTGTGCTCCTGCCACTCACCGGTCAGCGTTACGGTGGTCTTCTTTGCGACGCGTCGCCCGCCGTCGGTCAGTTCGAATTCGACGGTCAGGCCGGGCGTGCCCCGCACGCGGAAGGCGAAGCGGTAGCGACCAGGCTCGAGCCTCGCAGCGTCGCCGAAGTCGTAGGTGAGCCTGGAGCCGGCGTCGAACTCTCCCGTCACGCGGATGATGCGGCCGCCTTCGTGGATGATTTGTTTGGTGAGGTTAGGACCTTCGTCGTCCAACGACCAGTAGCGCCAGGGATTGATGAGTTCGACGTTGGGGTCAGGCGTCCACGGCATCACGGCTTTCACCGGCGGCAGGGGCGGTGCTTTCACCGCAAGCAGTTTCTCGTGCACCTTGTAGTGAAGGCTGTCGTCGAAGGCGGGGCTGTCGAATGCGATGTCCTTCAAGGCGGCCTCAGCAGGCGCGTCGCCGATGCCGATGAAGCCCAGCGGATGCCAGCCGCCGCGAAAGTAGTTCTGCGTGGCGAAGCGGACGCTCGGCATCATTCCGCCCTGACGATCGAGGATGGCAAGGGCGACGATGTATGTGCCGGTTTTCACATCGCCCGTCAACGCCGCCGTGCCCGCGGCATCGTATCGCTTCGCCGGGATGCGGTAGGCGAAGGTCTCGCTGTCCCAGTCTTCGCCGGGCAGCCAGGTGCGGATGTCCACGCCCTCCAGCGGCGCCGACCACACCGGCTTCTTCGTCGCGGGGTCGAGCAGCGCGACGGCCACCGGCCAGTCGAGATAGAAGGGTGCGCTGCCGGTGTTTCGCACGGCCAGCTTCACCGTGAGTGTCTTCCCGGGTTGCACGGTGAGCGGATAGCTGACGGAATCAAGGACGAAGTTGTAGCCGAAAACGGTCTGCAGTTCCGCCGCGCCCGCGAGCACGTCGGGCTTCGAAGCGTCATAGTTGTCAATCCAGCCCAGATAGCTCGCGTGATAGCGGCGGATCTTGTCGGTCATGTAGCGGCGGTAGGCGGGCACCAACATCGTCTCGTCGGGCGAGCGTCCGAAGGTCTCCGCCGGCTTCGCGCTATCGCGCTCCTTCTGCCAGTTGTATTCCACTTCGCCCTCGATGGGCGCGTGTTTCCAGATGTCGGGATAGACATGAGTCGCCTGCCAGGGGAATTGCTCTCTGGAGCCTTGAGGCGGCTCGCGATCGAGGTTGGCAAATGTGTCGTAGTAGATGCCGAACCCGGCCCGCATGAACTCGTCGTCGGTCTTCCGCACAAGCACCGGCTTGTTCTTGAACGCCTTCTGGAACGCCTCCACCAGCAACCGCCGCTGCTCCGCTGTTGGAGCGGGATTGTGATGCTCGCCAAAGTAGCCGATCAGGCCCATCTGCACGGCGAAGATGCGCGGGTCGTCGTCCCACGCCTGCCCCAGCTTCGCCACCAAACGCCGCAGCCGCTCCTGAAAAGCCGGACTGTCGTAATCGAACGTGTGCAGGTCCGCAGGCCAATGCTGCCCTGGCTTCTGCGGCGTTCCAGCGGAACCATTCCAATCGAGATACACACGCGGGACCAGCTTGACGTTCAGATCCTCGAAGCGAGTGCCCTTCGTGGACGTGGACTTGTTGACGAAGGCGATGATGCGCTCCACGCCGTCATCCGCGCCCGCCTCGAGGTCGCTCCACTTGATATACTTTCGCTCCAGCAGCCCGTAGCCATCCTTCTTGTAACCGCGAAAGCCTTTGAGCGGATTGTTGATCGCGCCATGGAACTCGGACGGGGTGATCGTGACCCAGCCATTTCCGACGGAGGTGCCGTTGGCTTTCGAATACTGAACGTCGGCGGCGCGCACACCGACCAGCGGCGCGAGCAGCAGGACGGCGAGGAGCATGAGGTGGGTTTCATGGTTGCTCCTGTTTGCATTCAATTGACATCGGTTCTGAGGTCACGGTTTGGCTGCTACGGTTCCCGGTGGAGGGTAGACTTTCCCGGCTTCATCCAGGACCAGCACCCAGTCGAGAAGTTCGCCGGGCGCCGGCGGTGTGAATGACTTTTCCCCCTTGCTCTCGAAGGTGCCAATCGCCGTCGCGGAACCGTCGCGCGGATTGAACCACCACGCCTTCACCTGCGGGCCGGTGATCTTGTCCATCCGGACCGTGAACGTGCGCCCGACCGGCACATAGACCATTGCGTAGCTGCCGGCGCTGTCGCGCGTCGCTGCGAAACGCCGCGTGCCGGCGCCGGGCACGAGCGTCGGATATTCCGCCGGGACGAGCACCCCGTCATCCGGCACGCGGGTGAGAAACGGCCGCGACTCGATGAGCCGCCGGCCGAAGCCCATCTGCGCCGCGCCGGGCTCGTGGATGGCGTCTGTCCACGGCATCAGCGGCGAATTCACGGGTGCCTGCTTCGCACTGTGCATGGACCACACGGAATGATGCCCATAGGTATGGCCAAAAGCGCCGTTGAACACATCCCAATAGAATGCGCGACGGATGTCCGCCGCCACGGAGTGACCGAACTTCTTCGCGTCGAAAGAAACCGGATGGCCTTCGTAAATCGGCTCACCATCGAGCACAGGCTTCACGGGCTGGCGGTCGTAATCCGCGCGGGTCTGCTCAAAGCGCCCGGTGAACTCCGCCACATGCCCGTTCTGCCGCATATTGAAGTCGAGCCACTCCTCGTTGTGGAACGGCACGCTGGAGCCGCTGCCGCCGCTCGGATGAAAGGTGATGAGATGCGCACCGCCGTCGCCCTGGCGAAGACCGCGAGCCATTGCACGAATGATCTCCTTGTGGGTGTCATTCTCGACCGGCCGGTCTCCTCCGAGAATCCACACAATGCCCGCGTCCTTGTAGCGTTGGCCCAGCCACTCCCCATAAGCCTCGGCATTCTGCGGCGTGAAAATCTCCGGCCCGACGCCCCATTTCTTGTTCCACTTGTCGCCCCAGGTCGGCAGGAAACCGACGTAAAGGCCGAGCGAGTTCGCCTTCGCCACGATCCAGTCCACGTGCTTGAAATACTCTTCGTCCGGTTGCAGCGGATCGGTGTTTCTCAGTGGCAGATGGCCATAGGCGTTTGGTGTGGCAAGCCCGTTGAACTCCGCCAAGGCCACCGCCTGGATGACGTTGAAGCCAAGCTTTGCGCGGTTCTTCAGATAGTGCTCCGCCTCCTCGCGATTGAGCCGGTGAAACAGCTCCCACGCCGTGTCGCCGAGCCAGAAGAAGGGCTGGCCCTCGGCAGTGACGAGAAAGCGTTTGTTCTCCGAAACTCTCAGGTGCGGGAGCGGCGCGTCGGCGCCGGATACCTTTCCCGTGCCTTGGACGGCGCGCGGCGGCAGCGCCACGCGATACAGTTCCCGGGCAAATTCGCTCATGGCGGCGCTGACCGGGTGCAGATTCCCGAACGGGTCCTGGATGCCGGAGTGCTGCATGCCGGCCTGGCCGCCGAGTTCCCAGGACTCCATCCAGCCACACCAATCCCAGCCGACAAAATC
>VGWI01000134.1 GCA_016873655.1 Lentisphaerota bacterium | reverse complement strand
CAATCGGCCCCAACCTCCGCCCCGAACGAGCCGGGCTTGTAGATGATCCCGTTGCGCATGAACTGCGCCCGCTCGATCAGGCCGAAGACGATGGTCTCTTCCTGGCGGATAAGCACCGCCCTGATGCTTTTCAGGCTCAAGTCAGGATTCATGCGTGTTGTCTCCCTTCCGCAACGCCGCCGATTATATGGACACACATGCCCGGCACTCAAACCCGGATTCAATCACAGCCTGCACTGCCCCTTTACTTCGATCTTCTGGACTCATGCCTTTTGGGCTGTCGCGGCCTGAGTCGCGGTGATATCTTCTCACGCGCACGGGTGCGCGGTCGTGCGCAACTTTGCGGGAGTCTTATCGTATGGCATCCGAACGCCGATCCAGACACGGTTGTCTCTGGGCATTGCTGATAGTCGCCCTTCTCGCCGGCCTGTCGGTCATCTTCGTCATAGCCGGCATAGCCGCCTTGAGCGGAAGCGTCCACATGCCAAGGGCGGCATCATTCAGCCGCGGCGAGGATGAATACCCGAAGCTGACCGAAGTGTGGGCGTCCGGCGACGGCAACACGAAGGCGGTGATGGTCCCGCTCAAGGGGATCATCTTCCTCGACGAAGAGGACGGGTTGTTCTCCTCCGGCCCCGGCTCCGCGGTAAGCGCCCTCAAGGCGATACGCAGGGCGACGCACGACGCCGATGTCAAGGCCGTCATCCTTGAAGTCGACAGCGGCGGCGGCGGCATCACGGCAAGCGATATCCTCTACCGCGAACTAATCGCCTTCAAGGAAGCGCAGCCGGGCAGGAAGGTCGTCGCCGTGTGCGGGGACGTGGCGGCGTCGGGCGCCTACTATGTCTCGCTGGCGGCAGACAGGATCGTCGCACACCCGACCACTCTTACGGGTTCGATCGGCGTGCTCATGCAGTCCTTCAACCTGAAGGAACTTGGCGAGAAGATCGGCGTCCGCGACGTCACCATCAAGTCCGGCGCGAACAAGGATATCCTGAACCCGTTCGGCGAGCTTTCGCCGGAACAGCGCGCGATGCTGCAGGGCATAGTTGACAACCTGCACGAGCGGTTCATTCAACTCGTCGCAACGCACCGGGGAATGCCGCCGGATGAGGTAAGAAAGCTTGCCGACGGCCGGGTGATGGTTGCCGATGACGCCGTGGCCGCGGGCCTGATTGACGAAATCGGTTATTGGAACGACGGCGTGGCCGCCGCGGCCGAAATGCTCGGCGTCCCGTCTTTGAAGGTATACCGGTACGAAAAGGAGTTCTCTTTCTCCGACATGTTCAAGTCGTGGACGGCCATGGCGCCGCAATCGCTCATCCGCCGTCTTCCGGCGACCCGTTTCATGTACCTGTGGCAGCCTTGAGGTGATCAGTATGAACGAAAACAAGAAGCGTCTTGAAGATACCGTCCGCGAAATCGAGAAACGCATCTCGGCCCAGTCCGGTCTTGACGCGGCGCGCAAGTCCGAGCTGCTGAAACTGCTGGCAACACTCCGCGAAGAAGTGGCGGATCTCTCCGTGGCCAGGTCGGACGAAGCGGAAAGCATCGCCCGCTTCGCGGCCGCATCAGCTCACGAGGCAACCCGCCAGGGGAAAAGCGAGCAACTTCAGAGCCTTTCCATCCAGGCCCTGTCATCGTCGGTTGAAGGCTTCGAGGCATCCCACCCGAAACTGGTCCGCATCGTCAACGCGCTTTGTGTCCAGCTCTCGGATCTCGGCATCTGACGCGTCAGATGCTCTTGCCCCCCGCGGCCATCGCATCCGCCATCAGCGAGGCAATGCGCTTCGCAAAGGCGGATGGGTCCTTCGGCGGCGTGCCCTCGACCAGCAGGGCCTGGTCGTACAGCATGCGCGTGTAATCCTTCAGCGATAAATCCTTCGGGTCGGCGTCGAACCTGGCCTTCATCGCCGACAACAGCTGGTGCTTAGGGTTGACCTCCAGTATCCGCTTCACGGGCGGCATATCCCTGTTCATCGCCCGCATAATGCGCTCGAGCCGCGGGTCTGGAGCATTCCCGTCGCCGACAAGGCATGCAGCGGAGTCGGTGAGCCGCTCGGAAACACGCACGGCCTGCACATCGTCCTGGAGTTCGGCTCGCATGAAGTCCAGAAGCGCGCGGAACTCGCCGGCAGCGCCGTCGCGTTCTTCCTCACGTTTCTTCTTCTCCTCCGCGTCTTCCTCACCCAACTCCACGTCACCGCGGTTGACCGCGGCGAGCGGCTTTCCGTCATACTCGTCCAGGTGCATCGTCACCCACTCGTCAACCGGATCTGTCATGAATAGAACTTCGAAGCCGCGTTTCTTGAAGATCTCCATGTGCGGCGAACCCGCCGCCGATTCAACTGAGTCGGCCGGCATGTAGTAGATGGCTTTCTGGCCGGGCTTCATCCTCCCCGCATACTCGCGCAGACTGACTGACGCCGAATCAAGAGCGAAAGTGGAATGAAAGAGCAGGAGGTCCGCCAGCTTCCCCGTGTTGTCCGGATCCGACGGGATACCCTCCTTCAGCACCGCCCCGAACGCGGCGTAGAACTTCGCGTACGAAGCCCGGTCCTTCTCCTTCATATCGTTCAGCTCGGAAAGGACCTTGCCGACAAGGCTCTTCCTTATGCGCCTGATCGTGGCGTTGTCCTGAAGCATCTCTCTCGAAACGTTGAGGGGCAGATCGCTCGAGTCAACCACCCCCGCGGCAAAACGGAGATACTCCGGCAGGAGTTCCCTGCATTCAGGCGTGATCAACACGTTTCTGACGTACAGGTGCAGCCCCGAACGGCGAGCGGGCATGAAGAGGTCGAAGGGCGCCTTCTCCGGGATGTACACAAGCGCTCTGAATTCAGTGGCGCCCTCAGCGGCATAGTGTATTACCCGCAGCGGCTTGCCGGTGTCGTGGGTGATGTGCCGGTAGAATTCGGCATGTTCTTCATCGTTCACCTTGTCCCTGGCCTTGCGCCAGATGGACTTCATCGAGTTGATCGGCCCGGCGCCGGCGTCGTCCTTCGCGCCCGTATCAAGGAGTATCGGGGTGGCAATGTAGTCCGAGTAGCGTTTTACGATCTCACGGATGCGCCACGGTTCCATGAACTCGGACGCGTCCTCGCGCAGGTGCAGCGTGACGTCGGTGCCGCGCGCGGGCTTTTCAGCATCCTCCAGCGAATACGTTGCGCCACCGTCGGATGACCACTTCACGCCCTTGTCGCCGCCCGCCTTGCGAGTGAGAACGGTTACTCTGTCGGCGGCCATGAACGCGGAGTAGAAGCCAACACCGAACTGCCCTATCAACTCCGGTCCGGCCTGCTTGCCTTCCTTCTTCATCGCCTCGAGAAAACGCCGGGTCCCGGAACTGGCGATGGTGCCGATGTTCGACTCGATCTCGCCGGCGGTCATTCCCGTCCCGTTGTCGGAAACCGTCAGCGTCCTGGCATCACGATCGACGACGATACGTATCTTCCATTCCGCGTCGCCGCCGGTGATTGAGGGATCGGTAAGCGCCTCGAACTGCGCCCTCTCGATCGCGTCGGAGGCATTGGATATCAGCTCGCGAAGGAATATCTCCTTCTTGGAATAGAGCGAATGGACAACGAGATCGAGTATCTGTTGCACCTCCGCCTTGAACTTGTGCTTCTGCTCCGTCATTGTTGCTTCTCCCCTGTGGCTGCCACCGAAAAACGGTCAACACCGATTACCAGAAGAATCAGGCTTGTCAAGATGCCAGTGCCGCCCAAACCCCGCCGGAGAACTCCGGGCGCCTCGAACTTCTGGCCATGTATGGCGTGCAGTTTGAACCAGGCTTCGGCCTGCTCAAGGTCGGCCACCTGATTCATGCTTCATCCGGATACCCCTGTTTCGCACCGCCCTCCGGCTTTGCGGGATATCGGCAATTGATCCTTCCGAGGCTTCGGCCTATAACTCCACGCGAAAGGCAAGTCAATCCGCGAGGCCGCGGATCACCGTTGGAGACCATGGATTGAGCACAAGTGCACACGTAAACTCGTTCACGATATCGCTGCCGGGTTGGCTCGAGACTGAACTGAAGTCGCTCCCCCCCGCCGTCCCCATGGTCGAGGATCGCGTTGCGCTGGTCATACGGCTCGCCGGCCTGAACGTGACGCACGGAACCGGCGGCCCATTCGCGGCAGGCGTCTTCGAAACTGCCACGGGAAGATGCGTCTCGCTGGGCGTAAACCGCGTCGTTCCGGATTCGTGTTCTTCCGCGCACGCAGAGATCGTGGCACTCTCACTCGCGCAGCGGCGACTTCGAACCTACAACCTCGGCGGGGATGGAGTGCCCGAGCACGAACTCGTGGTGAACTGGCGGCCGTGCGCGATGTGCTTCGGCGCAATTCCATGGTCGGGTGTCCGTTCGCTGGTGATTGCCGGAAGCGGCCCGGAAATGGAAGAGATAACCGGTTTCGACGAAGGACAAGTGCCGGGCGACTGGAAGGCAAGGTTGGAGTCGCTCGGGATTTCGGTGCGCGACGGAGTTATGAAGGAGGAGGCGCTGGACGTGTTCCGCGATTTCGCCCGGCGCGGTTGCACTGTCTATAACGGTCGCGGCGCCGGATCGGCCCGCGCATGAAGACAGAACAGGAAGAGCTATGATCACGAAACACCATCCGGCAACAACAGTTCTCCTGCTTGCCATAGCGACGGCTTTTCCGCGGCTTTCCGCCGCATGGTACGGCGACGGCCACGTGCTGGCCACGCGCCTTGCCCTCGCCGCGGCCGGCACAAACCTGCCGCCGTGCATCGTACACAACACCGACATCCTGCTCCACTGCGTCCAGGACCCCGACATGTTCCGCAAGGCGCCCGCGCCGCAGCTCCCGGCACAGGAACCGCCGGAGCATTTCATTGACCTTGAACTCATACGCGGGGCCGCGCTGCCGGCCACGCGCCCTGAATACGTGCGGCTCTGCGCGGCAACCGCCGACCCGCGCAAGGGACCGAACTCGCGCGTCGATCCGTTCGACGCGGGCTTTCTGCCGTACTCGATTCTCG
>VGWI01000133.1 GCA_016873655.1 Lentisphaerota bacterium | reverse complement strand
ACTGCAGCTTTGGATTGACGTTCAGGAGGCTCTCAAGGCATGGGCCGGCGAACCCGGCAGTGTTGACCTGTCTCCCCTTCCCCGCGAACGTGCCGATGTACGCCAACTCCTGAAACAGGCCGTCGGTTGCTTCAGGACGGTTGCAGCACACCAGGGGAAACTGCTGCGCAGCAGTTCTGACTTACTGAACTATCTGAGAGGCGCCATCGGCGTGGCTACGGACTGCCCAGACCAGTGACCGCCTCATTCTGCAGCGTCCTGCTCATACGGCACCCCTGTACCGCCATGGTCCGAAGGGCGCCTTCGCGTTCTACTACGGGCACAGCGACATGGAGAACAGCATCAAGGAACTGAAGAACGATCTGGCCATGGACCGCACCAGTTGTTCACGCTTCGCCGCCAACCAGTTCAGGTTGCTGCTTACCCTCGCGGCCTATGTGCTGATGCAGTCGGTGGCCGAGGAAACGTCCGACTTGGACCTACTCAAGGCACAGATGACCTTCCCCCCGTGACTGGACAGTTCTTTAGGAGAGTCCGTGGGTGATAGTAGCCCCTCTGGTGTGGTTGTCCACCCTCTGCTCTGTCCCGTTGCGTTCCCCCCGAGGGGGGAACGCCGCGGCCGCCCAAGCGGCCCCGAATTCCTTTGGTGTCTGATACCCCAACGCGCTATGCGGCCGTTGCTCGTTATAGTCTCGCCTCCACTCCTCAATGAGCTGGCGGGCATCCGCCAGGTTCACGAACCAATGTTCGTTCAAGCACTCATCGCGCAGCTTCCCGTTGAAGCTTTCGATGTATCCGTTCTGGTTCGGCTTGCCTGGTTCGATGAAGTGCAGCTTCACGTCACGGGCATAGGCCCAGCTGTCCAACGCCGACCCGGTGAATTCCGGGCCATTGTCCATCATGATCTGCCGGGGATAGCCCCGGCTCGCTCCCAGTTCCTCCAGCGTGCGCGCCACCCGCGCGCCTCCTATCGACGTGTCCACCACCAACGCCAGGCTTTCCCGATTGAAGCAGTCTATGATCGTCAGGATCTTCAGCTTACCGCCGCTGGCCAAGGCGTCACTGACGAAATCGATGGCCCACAACTCGTTCGGCTCCGTCGGCAACGCCAGCGGTTCGCGCTCGCCGCGACTGATCCGTTTGCGGCGCCGGCGCCGCACCTGCAGCCCTTCCTCGCGGTAGATCCGCTCGATCCGCTTGTGGTTGTCGCGCCAGCCCAGTCGACGCAACCGGGCCACGATCCGGGGTGTGCCCCAGCGTCGCCGCTCCTGCGCCACCGTCCGGATCGCCGCCCGCAGCGGTCCGTCGTCCGTCGCCACCCCTGCATAGTAGAAACTGCTACGGCGAATACCCAGCAGCCCACAGCTACGCCGCACGCTCACCGGGTAGTCTTCCATCAGGTGACGTGCTGCGTCTCGCCGCGCCATGGGCGTTACCATTTTTTTGAGGCGACATCCCTCAGCATCTGGATATCCAGCGCCTGGTCGGCCACCAGCCGCTTCAGTCGCCGGTTCTCCTCCTCCAGCGACCGCAGCCGCCGCGCCTCACTCACGTCCAGACCCCCGTACTTCGCCTTCCACCGGTACAACTTCCTTCAGCACCCCAATGATCTGCTCTTCACTGAACCGCTTGCCTCGCATCGTGCCCTCCTTCGGCTACTCTAGCCACCAGAGGACTCTCTTTCAAACTGGTCCAGTTTCAGGGGAGAAGGTCATGCGAGACACCGGCTATGGCTCAGAATCAGCCAATGCTAGTCGCTCCGTTCTTCCTCGGTGCCGTTCCATTCCGAGGACAACCAGATCCCGGCCGTTAGCGTGCATGGTCAGATGGCGCTTCGCCCTGCCCGTGTCAGCATCTATATTCGAGCTTCTATGTCTGACCCTGGGAGCCCCTGATCATTCTAATCTGGATTTCTGCATCGAAGTGCTAGTCATATAGGGACACGTCTCTATCGGTGTCGGAATCGGGATCGGCATCGGGATCGATCCCTGCTGTGCCTGCTCTCGATACCGATTCCGATAGCGACCCCGACCCCGCGGTTCTTCCACGCCAACGTGTCTCTTTCCCTATGTCTCCAGGCATCGTTGACTTCTACCACGCCACTCAACATGTCACTGCGGTCGTGGACCTCATTCCTTACAACCCTCCACCGCTGCCACCTGATGCAGAAATCCGTCATGCACCCACTGGCCAGCAGTTGCGCGAAGGTGAAGGCTTCAGCGCGTCGCGCGCGCGCTAACCCCAAGCCGATGCTTGACGTATCATGGCCCTGAAAGCATCGTATCCGCTTCATCATCGGTTCAAACGTGGCATCAAACGAAACAGTTCCGCAAAAGGAGAACCGCGAACGGTCATGGCCGTACGTCCGGCGCATGCTCGGCCTGGTCTGGCGCTATCGGTGGGGCTGCATTAAGGTCATCGGCATTCAGATTGCCCTCCTGACGCTGGGCCTTTCCGGACTGGGGCTGATGGGGCTGGGCATAGACCACATCCGCTATTCGCTCGCCGTGCAGATGGGGACGGAGACGATTCCAAAGACGCCGAAGTGGCCGTTCGGAATCATGCCGCCTGAAGACTGGACGGCGATTCCGACACTCACGGCCATAGCAGTCGCCATCCTTCTTTTCGCGGCGGTCAGGTCGCTCCTCAACATGTCATACGCTGTTGCCGTCAACCGCCTGCTTCAGGGGCAAGTGGTGGTTGACCTGAGAACGGCGGTGTACAGGAAGATGCAACGGCTCAGCTTCAGGTTCTTCGACTCGAACGCAAGCGGCTCGATCATCAACCGCGTCACGACCGACGTGCAGAACGTCCGCAACTTCGTGGATGGAGTCGTGGTCCAAAGCGCCATCCTCGCGCTCTCGCTCGTGGTCTACCTCGTCTACATGACGAGGATAAACCCGGCCCTCACCCTGGCATGCATGGGCGCAACACCCCTGATACTGTTCACCACGTTCCGCTTCTCACGCCGCGTCAGGCCCGCCTACGCCGTCAGCCGCGATCTTTTTGATGAGCAGATTCTCTCCCTCAGCGAAAGCATTCAAGGCGTCCACGTCGTCCGCGGGTTTGCCCGGCAGCCGGAGGAAATAGCCAAGTTCGACCGCGCGGCGGACAAGGTTGCGGACCAGAAGAGCTGGATATTCAACCAGATAAGCAGGTTCCAGCCGACCATAGGGTTCCTCTCGCAGACCAACATCGTCGTCCTCCTCGCGTACGGCGGATACATGGTGATCCGGCACGAAACCGGAACCGGCGGCGAGTCCGCCGGCATTACGGTGGGACAACTGCTTGTCTTCTCAGGCTTGCTGCAACAATTCTCCGGACAGGTATCCAATATCGCGACAATCGCCGACAACATGCAGCAGAGCATCACCAGCGCCCGCCGCGTGTTCGAGGTGCTGGACTCGGAGGAGGAGATAAAGTCGCCGCCGGACGCCGTCGCCCTACCCCGCTCAACCGGCGCCGTGGAACTCGACAAGGTAAGCTTTTCCTACAGGCCGGGCACTCCCGTTCTCCACGAGATAAGCCTCCGCGCCGCGCCCGGCCAGTGCGTGGCGGTCCTCGGACCGACAGGCTCCGGAAAGTCAACGCTGCTCAGCCTTATTCCGCGGTTCTACGACACGGAATCCGGCGTTGTCCGCGTTGACGGATGCGACGTGCGCAGCCTGGACCTGGAGGACCTGCGCCGCAATATCGGCATCGTCTTCCAGGAAAGCTTCCTCTTCAGCAACACAATCCGCGCCAATATCGCCTTCGGGAACACGGACGCGACCGACGAACAGGTCGAACGCGCGGCGAAGATGGCCTGCGCTCACGATTTCATCACGGCGATGCCGGACGGGTACGACACGATCCTCCGGGAGGCTGGCTCCAACCTGTCCGGCGGACAACGTCAGCGCATAGCCATAGCCCGGGCGCTCCTCACGGACCCGCCAATCCTGCTGCTCGATGACCCCACCGCGGCGATCGACGCGGAGACGGAAGCTGACATCATGGCGGCGATCAATACCGCCATGACAGGCCGGACGACCTTCATCGTCGCCCACCGCCTGAGCACCCTGCGCCAGGCCGACATGGTGGTCGTACTAGACCGCGGACGCGTTGTGCAGATGGGAACGCATGACAAGCTCATGACCACACGCGGTCTCTACAGGCACGCGGCCGACATGCAGATGCCGGACGCGGATTCGGCAAAGCTGCTGCTTGACCACCAGGAGACCGACGGGAAATGAAACGCCGGCTCACCACCCTGACGCATGTGCAGCACGACCGCGAGGCCGACTCCAAACCGCTCAGCCTGTCGCTTATCAGGCGCCTGTTCACCTACACGCGACCGCATGCCCGCACCCGTAATCTCCTGCTGGTTGCAGTCGCCGTACGGGCCATGCAGCTACCGGCGCTCGCATGGGTCATAGGCGCGGTCATCGGCGGGCCGGTGTCGAAACTCGACAGGCGCGGCATTCTCCTTGGCGCCCTTGGCTATGCGGTGCTCTCGGTCGTCACCCAGCTCACGCTCCGATACCGGTCCAGCCTGGCACTGGAACTGGGCGAGTACACGGTCCGCGACCTGCGAAAGGAGATGTTCAGGCACATCCAGTCCATGCCCATGTCCTTCTTCCACAGGGCGCGTCTCGGCAAGCTCATCAGCCGGTTCACGTCCGATTCGGAGGCCGTGAGGAACGGAATCCAGAACGTCCTGTTCATCAGCCTCGTGAACCTGGGCCAGATGATCGGCGCGGCCGTGTTCATGATGTTTTACGACGCGTACCTGTTCGCGGTGCTGGCCGCGCTTTCTCCGTTGCTGTGGGTCATCAACCGCACGTTCAGCCGCCGTCTCAGCAAGGCCTACCGCGCCATGCAGGAGAGCTTTTCCAGGATCACGTCCACTCTCGCCGAATCGGTCGGAGGAATACGCGTTACCCAGGGATTCGTGCGGGAGGAGGTGAATTCCGGCCTCTTCCAAGAACTTGTACAGGACCATTCCCGGTTCAACATGGACGCTGCGCGCGCGGCGGGCGTATTTCTGCCGCTGCTCGAGTTCAAGACACAGCTCTTCATCG
>VGWI01000132.1 GCA_016873655.1 Lentisphaerota bacterium | reverse complement strand
GAATATGATCCCCAGCAGGCCATGGTCGGAGCCCATCGCCGCGAAGGGAACGTTCACGAACACTGTCCCGAACCCGATCGGCACAAGGAGGAGCGGCTCGAAGTCCTTCGCGACGCCGAGGTAGAGCAGCACAAGGCCGACTACTATCATGGTGGCCGCCTTCCATCCGCCTGGCGCAAGGAATGCGGCGATTCCGGTGCCGCTGGCGATGCCATTCACGGCGCCGGAGACGGACACCACGGCGTCGGCAGGGGCTCCGCCTGCGGCCGAAGGTGTGGCGTCAACGCCGACAGCCCCTGTTCCCGCCAACGCCGTGATGGCGCACACGGCGGCGGTGAGTATCAGTGTCGAGGCGATGATTCGCTGTATGCGGGTGCGCATGGTAGTTGTCCTCGGCCTTTCAGGATCAGGAAACTTCTGCAAGAAGCGCCTGGGCTTTCACGTGTTCGTTCACGCGCACAGCGAAGCGTATCCTGCCGGCGCTGCGGGACCTTATCTCCATCTGCATCTTCAGCGCTTCCAGGACCAGTATTCCTTCGTTCTCCAGCACCGTGTCGCCGTCGGATTTGAGGAGCTTGATCACGGTTCCAGGCATCGGCGCCAGGACCGACTCGGCGTCAGGGCCGGGCGCAGGCTGTTTTTCCGTTGCGCCCTCGGAGGCGGGGCTGAACTTCACCGTGTACGGACGGCCCGCCACGGTTATCTTCACCGAGTCGCCCGACGTGTCCTCGCAGGTGACGTCATAGAGTGTCCCATCGACAGCGAGTGACATGCGGCCGGACTGCGGTTGTGCCGCCGGGGCCTCATTCTCCCGCGGAGCCTGTATTGCGGCAGGACCCTTTGACCGTTCTGAGAAGAATTTCAGCGCGACCTGCGGGAACATCGCGTAGGTCAGCACGTCTTCGGCGCTTGGGTTTGCGTTGCCCGTCTCGCGACGGAGATCGCCCTCCAGTTTCGACATCTCCGCCGGTATGGAGTCGGCCGGGCGCGCAGTGACGGGTTGATCGCGGCCCAGTTCCTTCAGTGCCTGTCTTACCAGTTCGCCGGAAGGTTTTGCCGGTGTGGCGCCGTAGAGGCCGGCGAGCAGGTTTCTGCTCTCCGTTGTCAGTTGCTTGTAGCGGCCCATCAGGACGTTGACCACGGCCTGCGTGCCTACGATCTGGGAAGTGGGGGTGACAAGCGGAGGATAGCCGAAGTCGCGTTGAACAACGGCTATCTCTTCCAGAACCGCGTCTATCCTGTCCAGCGCGTTCTGTTCGCGGAGCTGGCTTTCGAGGTTCGAGAGCATGCCGCCCGGCACCTGTGAAACCAGTATCCGCGCGTCGGCGCCGAGGAATGAGGACTCATAGGCGCGGTATTTCTTCCTCACATCCCGGAAGTAGGCCGCCACCTCGTTCAGCGACTTCACGTCGAGCCCGGTGTCCAGCGGGGTTCCCCTGAGCATCTCCACAAGAGCCTCCGTGGGGGAGTGGCTCGTGCCCATGGACATGGACGAGATGACCGTGTCGAGTATGTCGGCGCCGGCCTCGGCCGCTTTCAGGAGAGTGGCCACGGACATTCCGGTTGTGGCGTGCGAGTGCACGCAGACCGGGAGTTCCGTACGCCGCTTTATCCCGGCCACGAGCTCAGCCGCCGCAAACGGCGTGAGCAATCCGGCCATGTCCTTGACGCAGATTGAGTCCGCGCCCATATCGCGCATGGCGGCCGCGAGTTCCACGTAGCTCTCGATCGTATGGACGGGCGATACCGCGTAGCTGATCGCCGCCTGGGAGTGTTTGCCAGCCTTCTTCACCGCGCGCATTGCCGTTGCGAGGTTACGCGGGTCGTTCAGGGCGTCAAACACCCTGAAGACGTCGATTCCGCAAGTGGCGGCATGCGCGACGAACGCCTCCACCACGTCATCCGCGTAGTGCCTGTAGCCGAGCAGATTCTGGCCGCGGAGAAGCATCTGCAGCCTGGTGGACGGGATTGCGGCGCGCAGCGCGCGGAGACGTTCCCACGGGTCCTCGTTCAGGAAGCGGATGCACGAGTCGAACGTTGCGCCGCCCCAAACCTCGAGCGACCAGAAGCCGGCGGCATCCATTCTGGGTGCCACGGGAAGCATGTCGGACGTAAGCATCCTCGTGGCAAGCAGGGACTGGTGTGCGTCCCTCAGTGTAAGGTCGGTTATTGCTATCTTTCCCATCTTCTCTATTCCTGTACCTTCCGTGTGTGTGTTTTCCATGCGGCGGCGGCTATGGCAGCGAGTGTCGGTCCGTCCGGTCCGGTGGCGTCAGGGCCGGCGTGGCGCGGTCGGCGAGCTTCCGCGCGAGCGACAAGCCATGCCGTCAGACGCATGCACTGGATGAGAATGGCCAGAATCGCAAACACCGACAACATGCCGGTGATCATTACGATGAGGGCTTCGAGAAACACGGGGTTCAGTCCTTCCTTGCGGGAGCTGCTATGGCGTTGGAGGGGGAGTTCCAAACCGCGGGATACGGCCCCCAAGCCCTCGCTCGCGTTTCATTGCGGGCATTTCGATTTCAGAGAAGCCGGCCGGTATCTGGAGATACGAGGCCGGCATATCCTTCTTTGCGACATGGGTGACCATTACGGTTGTCGTGGAAGCTTCCTCGCGTCCGTTGGAGGTCGAAACGCGTTTGGAGACGGTTTTGAGCGGGAACCCTTTCACATCCTCGAGCCTTGATCTCAGCAGTTTGTCCAGGTTCTCATCGCCGGACTGTCTGGAGCCCCATGTCTTCGCCCACGCGGAGAACCCGCCATCGGCCAGATCGGGCGCAACCCACATCTCGTCTTCCTGCCTTATCTCTGTCGAGTGCGACATGCCCATCATGGACATGCTGAGCGTGTAGGATGAGACGAACCTGTAATGACGTGTCCTGTGGCCCAGCAGCGCTTCGCCCGCCTCGTCGAGTGTCTTCTCGGACTTGTAGTCGCTCACCTGCATCTTCATCATCTGCATCATTGCCCCGAGCATTTCCATGGACCACTTCGTGTATGTCCTGTCCGCCGGGTTAACCATGTGGACCGTGGCGCCGGCGTCCGTCGTGAGGAAGTACGAGCCAGCGGCGACCGGGCCCTGCGGCGACTGGAAATCGAAGCGCGCGCTTGTGCCTTCGACGAAGCCTTTCACCTCTTTGCCCTGTGCGCCGCCTCCGGAAGCATGACTGTGGCGCGGCGAGTCGCCTGTCATCACCTGTGTGAACTCCCACCCGGCTTCGCAGTTGAGAGAGACCGCCGCCGTGCATGCGACGGCAAGCAGCCCAAGCAGACCATGATGCTTCATATTGCTCCCTGCCCGTTCTTGCTCGAGGCCGGGCATGCCCCGCAGGCCCGAAAAGCGCGATCCGTGTCAGAAACCGGCGTGCATTTTCTCAATCGCTGGCCCCGGGGACCAGCACAAAAGGACAGGCGCGGATCGCCGGACGGAGGCAGGGTATCTCTTCTCGCGGGCGATGTGTCCGGCGGATGTCGGTCCGCGGCTTGATATACGGAGGCATCTCATCGTATTCTCCGGTGTCCGTTTCGTATCGGCAAACGGGAAGGCGGCTGAAAAGATGTCAAGCAGCACGGGAACCCTGTTCCGGCTAACAACGTTCGGCGAATCGCACGGCGCGGCTGTTGGCGCGGTGGTTGACGGATGTCCGTCACGGCTGGCGATCTGCGAGGCGGACATTCAGCCGCAGCTTGACCGGCGCAGGCCGGGCCAGAGCCCACTGACCACCCAGCGCGGAGAGCGCGACACGGTGTCGATTCTGTCAGGCGTGGAGAACGGGGTTACACTGGGCACGCCGATCGCCCTGGTGGTGAAGAATCGCGACATGCGCCCCGAAGACTACTCGACACTTTCCGCGGTGCCGCGTCCGTCCCATGCGGATCTTTCCTACAGGATCAAGTACGGCGTGGCTTCCGGCAGCGGCGGCGGGCGCGCCAGCGCGAGAGAAACCGTGGGGCGCGTGGCCGGCGGCGCCATAGCCGAGAAACTGCTGGGGGAAAGGTTCGGCGTGCGCATCGTTGCGTGGGTCAGCTCGGTGGGCGGCGAGAATTCGCTGGACAGGTCTGATTCTCCGCCGAGCCGGGCCGAAGTGGATTCCACCCCGGTCCGGTGCCCGGACGCCGCGGCTGCCGGGAGAATGGCAGAGCTCATAGAAAGCACGGCGGTTGCAGGCGATTCGGTCGGCGGCATAGTGACGTGCGTTGCTCTCGGAGTGCCGGCGGGGTGGGGCGAGCCCGTGTTCGACAAGCTCGGCGCGCTGCTGGCCTCTGCCATGCTTTCAATTCCGGCCTCGCGCGGGTTCGAGATTGGCGCCGGGTTTGGCGCGGCCGGGATGAAGGGCTCCGAGCACAACGATCCGTTCGTCTCCCGCGACGGTCGCATTGTGCCGGCAACCAACCTGGCCGGCGGCGTTCTTGGCGGGATCAGCAGCGGCGCGCCGATCGTCTTCAGGGTTGCGTTCAAGCCGCCGGCGACGATACGGCTTCCGCAGCGCACGGTTGACTACGAGGGGCGGGAGACCGTTCTCGAAGCAAGCGGCCGACATGATCCGTGCGTGGTGCCGCGCGCAGTGCCGGTTGTTGAGTCCATGGCGGCGCTTGTTCTTGCGGACGCGGCGCTCATGGCATCCGTGGCATGACCGGCCCCGGCGACTTCACGGTGACCGCTGCGGCGCAGGGCTCTGCCGCCCGCAGCGGCACCTTGATGACTGTCCACGGCCCGGTCCACACTCCGGCGTTCATGCCAGTCGGCACGCAGGCGACGGTCAAAGCTATGACCCCCAGGGAGTTGCGCGAGTGCGGCGTCGAGATACTTCTCGGCAATACGTATCACCTCAACGTCCGGCCCGGGGTTGATGTGATAGAGGCGGCGGGCGGCTTGCACAGGTTCATGGGGTGGGATGGGCCTATCCTGACGGACAGCGGCGGGTTCCAGGTTTTCAGTCTTGCCGGACTGCGCAAGGTCAGCGACGAGGGGGTCGAATTCAGTTCGCACGTTGACGGCAAGCGGGTCTTTCTCGGACCGCGCGAAGCGATGGACATCCAGCGCCGCCTGGGCTCCGACATAGCCATGGTTTTCGACGAATGTGCGCCCTATCCGTGTTCC
>VGWI01000131.1 GCA_016873655.1 Lentisphaerota bacterium | reverse complement strand
ATCGTCTCGTAGCCCTTGTCAGTGGCGTCCTTCACCATGTCCATCGCGACGGGAATCTGGTTGATGTAGCAGGCGACGCGCACGCAGTCTATGACGCTCTTCTCGCGCGGCAGAATGTCTTCCCTGTAGTCCGTGCGCTCCGCGTCGGCCATGACGGATATCTTTATGCCGGGATCCTTCTCGCCGATAACCCGCCGGATATCGTCCTCGTCGCAGAACTTCCACGGCCCGTTCTCCGACGGCGAGAATATCTTCTTTGAAGCCTTGTATCCGATCTCCACGTAGTCAACGCCGGCTTCGCGGTCGGCCTCGTAAACGGCCTTCACCACCCGCTCATCAAAGAGATGATCATTGATCAGCCCTCCGTCGCGGACGCTGCAGTCGAGAACCTTCACGTCGGGCCTGAATCCGACCCACCCTTCAACCCCTATTTCGAGCTTGTTTTCCATATGTTCTTCTCTCTTTCTTGGCCGCCGCCCCGGAACAGGCGGGCGGTCATGCTAGCCGCGGCTTTCCGGCCCGGTCAAGCACCGTCCGGCTCGGCAATTCCGCCGCCCGGCGCCACGCCGCCGGCCTCACCCCTCCACAGCTCCATCACGCGCTTCCTCGCATGTTTGTAGCCCGGGCCGCCGCGGGCCATATCCAGCTCGCCCAGCGCTTCCTCGAACCTTCCGTTGGCCGCGCAAAGTTCCGCGAGAACTGAGTGGTTGTAGCGGTTCCAGTAATGCCATTCAACGTACACGCGCCAGAACTCGAGCGCACGGGCGGGCGACGTAGATTCAAGCAGCCTTGTCTTCACAAGGTTCAGCTTCCGCATGTACGGGTTCAACCTGAGTCCGCGCTCACCCCATTTCATCGCCTCGGCATGCCACTTGATCCTGTCCGCCGGCTCGGACGCCGCATACAGCCTGGCGTACCCCTCGACGGCGGCGTGCGCACACAGCCGGAAGTCCCTTGGATACAGCCGGTACGCCTTCTCCGCGCGGGCAAACAGCGCCGCGTCAGGCTTGAAACGAATCGCCGCATACAATCCCTGCGCCCGGGCCGCTCGCACGGAATGAAGAAGCGCAAGCGCGGCGACGAGCGCAACGACCGCGCCGCTCACTCTCAGGAGAATGTCCTTGAGGTACATTGCGTCGAACAAAGCCCCGGGGCCATGGCGCCGCGCGCCGGCGTTACAGGATGATCCGTCTCTCAACGAAAATGATATCGCCGCGCTTCACCGGCGGATCCGGCTCGCGCCGCCTCACAATGGCCTCCGCGTCGAAGTACAGCACCTCGGCGCCGCGGACCACCCTCACCTTCGAAGGCTTGGCGTAATCGGTGTAGCCCCCGGCGGCAGCGATCGCCTTGAGCAGTGTCATCTCCACGCTGAGCGGGAACCTGCCCTGGTTCCGCACTTCGCCCTGCACGAAATACTCGTCCTCCTGCGAAACAACGATCACGGTGATTCTTTTGTAGTAGCCGCCGGATACCATCGCGTTCTCGATGATGCGTTCCGCCCCGGAAGAGGTCGTGCCCTCGACGCGGACAGGGCCGGCCAGCGGCAGGGTGATGCATCCGTGCTCGTCTATCTCCACGACCAGATCCTCCGGGTCCGGTATGCCGCGCAGAGAAACCTGCAGCCGCTCGCCCCTGCGGAGAGTACGGCCGGCAGGAACCGCGGGCACGACAGGTTCCTCGACGACCTCCGGCGCGGACGCGGTTGACGCCTGCCCGCCCCCAGCCGGAACCCCCGATTCCGGCTGCGCCGGGAATACGATCGCCGACGGGTCCACGTTCAGCCTGTACTGGGCAAGCTGACCGCCGCCCGGCTTCGTTGCGCAGCCGGCAGTGACAAGAAGAAGCGCGGCCAGCACGGCCGGCGGAACATGATTCAACACGGGCTTCACTTCCTTCCCGCCTGGGATGCCGGCCGGTTGTAGTACCGGCTGGAGGTATAATGGTAGTAGTAATACGAGTAGTCGCGCGAGATGTTGATGTTGTTGAGCACGACGCCGATCAGGTTGGCGCCGGCATTGGAAAGCATGTTCCTTGCGCGCTGCGAAAGGGCGCGGGGATACTTCCTGTGCTGGATCACCAGCAGAACGCCGTCTATCTCGCGCGCAAGCAACGAAGCGTCGCTGACTCCGATGATCGGCGGCGCGTCAAAGAAGACCATGTCGAACCGCGCCCTCACTTCCCCGACGAGATCCTTCATGCGCCGCGTATCAAGCAACCCGTGCGCCTGCGTCGTCATGCGGCCGCTCGGAAGGAACGAGAGGTTCGGAACCGGCGTCGCCTGTATGACGCTGTCCAGGTCTGACTTGTCCATCAGGACGTCAGTCAGGCCGACCTCGTTCGACAAGCCGAGTATCTTGTGCTGACGCGGGCGGTGCAGGTCGGAATCCACAATGAGCGTCCTGTCGCCCAGCCCCGCGCACACGTAGGCCAGGTTGAATATGGTCAGCGATTTGCCTTCACCCACGCTCGCGCTGGTGCAGGTGATGGTCTTCGCTCCGGCCAGTTTCTTGGAAAACTGTATGTTGGTCCTGAGCACACGGTAGGCCTCGGCATGACCGGGCTCGGAATCCTCGGAAACAAGCGGGCGCACGCCCCTGGGAATGACTCCCAGCACAGGAACGCCCATCACCTGCTCGACCTCGTCGATCGTCTTTACCGAGGTGTCCATGTACTCTATGAAGAACGCGAGCCCGACGCCGGCGCCGATGCCCATGACTATGCTGAGGATCATGATCATGAGCAGGTTCGGGCTGACGGCTTCGGTCATGCCCGGGGCAACAGCACGCTCAATCACCTCAACCGTCGTGCGCGGAATATCCATCTCGATCTTTTCCTGGATATAGCGTGTCTCCAGCACATCCCTGATCTGTTTCGCGTGATCCAGATCCTGCTGGGCCTGGTTGAACTCGCGATACTCGCTGGACGTGGCATTGCGCTCGCGGGCCTTCAAACCGTCCAGCTCCGTCTCGAGTATCCTGTACTTGTTCTTCGCGGCCTCGTACTCCTGCGAAACGCCGACCTTCAGTCCATCCAGCGCCTCCGATATCTTCGCTGAGATCTCGTCCACCGCCGACTTCCTTCTTATGAAATCCGGGTGGTTGGGGCCGTACATCTCCTTCACCTGACTCAAGTCCACCTCGGCGGAACGCCGGCGCTCGACGAGGGCCGCCAGGGCCGGGTCCCCGACCAGATATGGCGCCGCAGAAAGCAGTTCCTGCGCCGTCAGGGTCTGTATCTTCGCGTAGCGCGCTTCCTTTTCGGCCAGCTCCATGCGCGTGCGAACCCGCTCGTTCTCCAGCGCGGTCAACCCCATCTGGTCCAGGGTGACTTCACCCCGGCCGTAGAAGTCGATCTTGTATTTCTGCCGGATGTCCTCGACCCGCCTCTCGGCCGTCCGGACCTTGTCCTCCTGCGCAAGCAGCGACGAATGCAGCGCTTTGAGCGCGTCTTCCTTCTCGCGCAGGCTGTTCTTCATCCGCTCATCGCGGAACACGGCTGCTATTTCGTTCGCCACATCCGCGACAAGTTCGTGCGCCGCGCCCTTGGGCTCCGAGAGAAATGCGCGAATCTGGATCAGGTTGGTGTCGCGGTACTGCTGCACGCGCATGCTGGAGGCAAGTCCGCGGCAGGCTGCTTCGAACGCGGTGGTGCCGGTCCTGGGGTTGGGCTCGATGCCCAGCCGCTCCTCGAGCTTGAGCCGACGCACCGTTTCCTCAACTATCGGGCGCGATTGAATTATCTCGAACTGGGTCCGGAGAAAGAGCGGATTGAACCGCGTCCCTTCCCTCGTGAAGACTGGAAGATCAGGCGTTTCCGCCTCCCTCACGGCAATCACCGTGGAGGAGGTGTACACCCTCGGCAGGAGATACGAAATACCCACGCCTCCCATCACAACGAGCAGAAGAACCGCTATGACGATCTCTTTGCGCGCACAGACAACGCGCCAGTAGTCAAGAAAATGAGTCGTGGATTCCTGCGTCTCGACCATCCGAGCCTACCTCCATGTGTGACGACCGCGGGCTACCCGCGTTAAGGCGCCCCGCGACGCCGCTGACCCCGCATCCCGACGAAACTGCGTCCGCCGGACCAGGCTCGGACGGGACTAGAACTCCTTGGAGAAAATCAGGCTTGTCGAGTTGCGCGTGAAGTCCTGGCTTACGTCCGACTCCACGTTCTCATACCGCTGCACAATCCTGACCGCGGAATCCATGGGCAACAGGATCTTCGCCTCGAGAGCCGCCATCACGGTCGCCTTGTCGCCATCCTCGCGCACATCGTTTGCCGCAAGGTAAGCCGCCCACGTCGGGTCGGACAGAACCTGGTTCGGATATTCCGTCGGCACGACGCTGTCCTCGTACCGCCCGAGCCAGTAGGAACCGGACGCAGCCAGAAGCAGATTCTTCATGGCGTCCCATTCAAGCCTGGCGTCAACGCCCGTGAACTGCTCGGATGCGAACGGATACTCATCGGCGTTCTTGAGTTCGTGTGATACGCCGAGGGTCAGCCTCGTGCCCGGATTCGGAGCGCCCTTGACCGCAACGCGCACAAACGGCGCGCCCTCGGAATCAATGGCGTCGTCCTTGTAGTCAAACTGCTTGTAGCCGACCCTAGCCATGCCGCTGAAGTGCTGGCTGAAGTTTTTGTTCAGCCCGATTGCCCCGTAGACAGACGAAGAGTCGCGATCCACGTCGAAATCGCCGTCGTTGTAATGGTGCTCGGCATAGTCGGCCATGATCTCGAGGCCCATCGTCCGCTGAACCTGCCGCCAGAACCCGACCGTCGCGCCTATGGAGTCCTGGTCATACTGGTCCGCGACATCGCCGTCATCGTATGCCTTGACCATGTGCCGGGCGCGCACCGTCATGACCGATTGGGGCGCAATATCGCAATCAAGGCCGCCGTTGACACGGTTTATGTAGTAGTCGCTGTCGCGCCTGAGTGTAGTCCCCTGGTCCTCGTAAGCCGGATCAAGGGTTCTGCTGAACGAATCGGAGAGCATAAGCCTGAGCCGGTCGGCCAGCTTCAGACTCGTGTTCAATCCGAGGTCATGGTACCAATCGTCATCGTCCTGGGACGGACCGGGATCGGTCCTGTGAGTGAAGCTCGGCGCGTAGAAAAAGTCGAAC
>VGWI01000130.1 GCA_016873655.1 Lentisphaerota bacterium | reverse complement strand
CTCAAGGCTCACAGTCTCCGATTCACCGTCTTCGGAGGCCCGAACTTCACCGGCACCGACGCTGACTCGATGAACACGCTGCAGACGGTTCGCTACTACGTCGCCAGCCGCACCGATACGGACGGCAACACCTTCTACACTCTCAACCGAGCCTTCCAATGGGGCGTGGAGCGGTCTGACATTTCGGGCTACCCCATCCTCGAACACGTGGTCGAGTTCAGGGCAATCATATACAACGACAACCGCACCCAGATCGGCGCATCGTCCATTGACTACATGCCGGCCTTCGTGAACATCTACATCGCCGTGATCTCCGACGAGGATCATCGCCGCGCGAGACGCCTCGGCGACACGCAAGGATCGGTCGCCATGACTTCCTTCATCGAAAAGAATGCGCGCCGCTATTTCACCCAGGCATTCTTACCGGTCCGAAAAGGAAGAAAGCTCGAGTTCAACTACCCCGTCCCGTAAGCGAGGGCCGAAATGAGAGAAACAGACACGCTGTGCGCCGGAACGGCAGGCGGACGCGCGGAACGCCGCCGCGGCGTCGCGCTTATACTGACACTCGGCCTTCTCTTCATAGTCCTGGTCATCGCGTTCGGCTTCGCCATATCCATGCATATCGAACGCGGCGCAGCGACGGCTCACTACCAGGCAACATGGGCCAGGCAGGCGATCTTTCAGCCCATGTCCATCGCCCAGCGCGAGATTCAGCACCATGCGGGCATCTACCCCGACTGGGCAGCCAGGAAACCCCATGGCCCGTTTGAGTCGAACAAGGGTGAGACACAGAAAATCCGCGACATGGTGCCGCTGGTCACCAACTATCTCCCCGCCGCGGCCGGCATCCGCCCGGTCGCTCTTACAAAACTGAACGACCTCTACTGGTACAACCTGTTCCACATCGGAGGCGCGTTCCGCGAAGAACTGCTCAACCAGGCGGGCATCTGGTACGACGGCAACCCCGTTTACGTCGAGGACGCGGTCTGCGCGACACTGCTCGCCAACTGCTCCGGCCTGCTCGACATCCACGTCGTCGGACGCACCAACCGGTTGCATGGAACATCGCCGGCAGAGATACAGGTGACACCTCTGCGCGACGGCGGCGCGGTCAGCGCCACCCGCAACATAACCTACATGGAATCATTTCCGGAACTGCGCAAGCGGGCGGGGCGCGACATTACGAACTTCTTCCACTACTCGCACTTCCCCGTCGGCGAATACTGGTCCGACAAGAAAGGCGCCATCGATGGCGCAGCATACGTGGGCGGAGACCCGGCAACATGGAAAAACGACAGCATCCTTGCCTCGCTCGATGCCGCCGGCATTCACGACATCGCGCAGCAGGGCATCATTCTAACCAACATGATGGATTACGTGGACGCGGACTTCGAGCCCAGGAACCTTAACGCTCCGTCACAGGAGCCGGTCCCGGGCTTCAACGAGATATCGGTGAAGAGCTCATACACCTGCGAGCGCACGTCGCCGACCCAGTGCTTGTACACGCTCTCGCTCGAACTTCATGTTGAGCTCTTCAGCGGCTATCTGGAACCGAGCGCATCCGCCGCATATACAATACTTTCGCCGCGGTACTCGCTTACGCCCAGGGTGCCGAACGCCGGGTTCGCCAACCAGAACAGGAACCTCAACCAGGCAGTCAACCTGCGTTCGCCGGTAATCACAAACATCGTGGTCACGCCGTTGTTTCCGCCGCAAACGGTAACTGCCACATTCCTTGACCCCATGCAGTGGTCCAACACCTGCCAGTCGCTTGTCTACGACATCA
This sequence comes from Lentisphaerota bacterium, assembly GCA_016873655.1. Taxonomy (GTDB): domain Bacteria; phylum Verrucomicrobiota; class Kiritimatiellia; order UBA8416; family VGWI01; genus VGWI01. The sequence goes on along the minus strand of VGWI01000130.1, from coordinate 3,426 downwards.
ACTTCCCGAACTTCCGCCTTGCGAAGGGAAGCGACCAGGTTGACAGGTTCGCCTCGTTCGCATGGACGATCACCAATGCCCTTCCCCGCCTCCCCGCCCTCGGAGAGACCGTGACAAACGCGAACGTCTGGGCGAGGACGATCGAGTGCCTTGACCCGCGCTTCAACTGGGACATCAACAACACGGCGCAGTGGCGCGGAACCAGCGTGCGAACCCCCAACTCCAACAACACCTGGACCGTGGAATACATGGCCAACCCGGCGAACGAGACCGATCCGGACACCCAGATGTACTCGGCGAATGCGCGGTTCCGCACGGTCGGCGAGCTGGCCTACATAGTCTATGCCCCCTGGCAGACAATCCGGATCTGCTCCCAACCAGGGCGGACCGCGTACCATTCGGTTCTCGACACTTTCACCTTGTACAACACGAACGTCACGAAAGCCGTGCGCGGGCTGATCAACCCGAACACGGAAGTCAGCGCCGTTCTCGACGCCGCATTCTACGACATGCCCATAGGCCCCTACCCGGGCGCCACGGGAGAGCGGAGAATCACGGTTGACGTGTCACTGCTTGCCGACGCGATACAGAAGCACGTGTACGTGTCGCCCGGCGCCTACTTCCGCAACGTCTCCGATCTCGGCGGCGTTACAAACCTTTTCCACGACACGAACCTGCTCGCGCAGGTCGGCGCCACGAACGAGTTTCTGCGCGAGTCCATACTCAGGAACAGCGCAGGCCTGTTCAACACGCGCCAGCAGCTCTACACGATATTCCTGGTTTCCAGCTACGTGCCGGAGTTCCCCGACGACTTCGACCCGGTGAGCAAAGGCGCGCCCGGCGCCCCCGGAAGCGTCGACTCGCCCGGCATCGCGGTGGACCAGGACGCCGTCCGCGTTTCCGAACGCCGGGCGGTGATCGTGTTCTGGCGCGACGCATGGACGGGCGACTCGTTCACCCGCTTCTTCAAGTGGGTTGATCCAAGCGATTTCGAATGAGAGGGCGTATCAGTCCGTGCTTGATTCAAAGTCCTCGCTCCTGTTACGTACGAACGTGTCTTTCTTGCGCTTCCCGGACTTAGCCAGATGAACAACAGACGGTTGGCAATACTCCTGACGACGGCAGCTCTCTTCGCGGGCATGAGTTTCGCCGCGTCAAGGGCCGTTGCGCAGTCAGCGCCCATGCCCGCACGGGAGACGGCGCTGGATTTTGACGCTGATTCACCCTGGCTGTCGGTGCTCTCCCATCTCGTGGTCGGATACGACTTCTCCAGCCTCGAATGGAAGGTCCGCGAGTATGACAACGCATGGATACTCTCGCGAAACTACCCCGGCGAGGGCCGCGAAGATCGCTATCTCGACATGACGGCAAACACGGAATCGTCGTTCCTGCGGCTCGGATGGAAATTCTCCGACGCGCTTACCGCCTACGGCAAGTTCGGGACAATCGCCGGCGGCGAGGAGTCAACCAATCAGGACCCCGGCACTTACGATCCAGAGCCGGCATGGGGAATTGGCGTTGACGCTGTGTTGTTCCGCACTGTGGACAGGTCGGTTTCAGTCCTCGCCCAGTTCGACTACGAGAACGGCAAGTCAAGTGACTGGTACCGCGGCCGTTCCCCGAGAGAAGGCGATATCGAGCTCTGGGCCCTGGACGTCCTGCTGTCGTGGGGAATAATCAACGAACCAGGCGTGGCTCTCTCCCTGCTCGCCGGCCTTTCCTACTCCGACCTGCACCTGCCGTACCGGCACCCGAGCAGCCCCGGACAGCCGGATCGTGAAGGCGGCTACGAGGCGGAGGATCGTACCGGCGGCGTTTTCGGGCTGAAACTGCATATCCTTGACAGGGTTTCTCTCCTTGCCCTGCAACGTTACGGCTCGGCCGAGGGCGGGTGCCTGGCGGCGTCAATCACACTGTGACATCTCCGATGACAACACACACACAAGATTCTGCTGGCCCCGTGCTTCGCAGCTTTGCTCGCAGCGTCAACGCCCGATGCCGCGGCTTCGGAATCGCCCGACAGTCCCGCCTTCTCGCTCGGTGTAACGTCCTTCTTCTCCGGCCGCCGCTACGCCACGGCGGACGAAGCCGTGGACAGGGAACCGGGATACAGGCGTTTCAGGATATCGTCGGATCGCCTGTCACTGCTGGCTTCCGCGCGCTTCGTCGGGAAGTACACCGTATGGGGTTCGATCGGACAGTCGGACGTCGCAATCCATGCCAGCGAGGGCGAGACGCTCGAGTACTCCGGCGCGCTTGCGGGGGAACTTGGAGTGCACGCCGTGCTCCTTGAATCCGAGAACGGACTGTGGGACGTGTGCGCAGCGGCCACGCTCCTGTCGGTCTCCGGCGAGGACGCGGACGTCACACGGGTGCACCGGAATGAACTCCCCGCCGGCGACACGAGCCTGGATTGGACCGAAACCGCCATACTCCTCGAAGGCAGGCACACGATCGGCCCCGTCCGCTTCTCGGCCGGCATCAGGCTTTCAGCCCCGGCGATCGAGCAGGACCGCACTCTCTCCGGCCGCACTTACAAGAGCGACTTCGAATCCGAAGAAACGGTCGGCATGTTCCTGGGCGCCGACTGCCGGCTCACGCAGAGGCTGTCGCTTTCCGGCCTTGTCCGGTTCCTCGATGAGTCCGTATTTGCGGCCGGGCTGACGCTGGACATCTGAGACATGGCGCCTTTGCCATGCAAGCTGGTGGCTTTGACATCGTGAATCCCATGGCTGTATCCGTCTTTCTCTGGGCGCTCTGCCTGGGGGTGCTTGCGCGTTGCGTTGCCGCTTTGCGCGCGGGGCATCCGGGACGCGATTCGCTGATTGCAGCCGCCCTGGTCGCGGCTGCCGTCATGCTCCTCTTCCGGCCCCACGAAGACATTTACGGCGGACAGGATCCCGGCGCGTACGTGAACTCATCGATGTCCATCGCGAACAGGGGCTCGCTGTTTCACCGCGACGAAATGCTTGCCCTGCTGCCGGAAGGCAAGGCGCGCCTCTTTTTCCACGGTCATTCGGGCTTCAGGCAGACCCGTGACGCGTGTGTATGGGTGCGCGATTCGGAGCTTTCCATCGTCGGCCCATGGTTCCAGCCCGCCTATTCGATCCTCGCTTCCATCCCCGGCCTGATCGCCGGGGTCGGCGGGGTGCTCCTCGTGTCGCCCCTTTTCGGCCTCTTCACGGCCGCCGCGCTTGCCGCGCTTGCATTCGCACTCACCCGCAACCGGTGGGCGGCCCTGCTTGCCTTCGTCTTCTACGCGCTCGACCCGAACACGCTCTGGCAGGCGCGGTGCCCGCGCCCGGAACTGCCCGCGGGCTTCCTGCTCGCAGGCGCATGGGCTCTGCTGCTCTCTTCCGCGAGAAAACCCGATATGCGCGCAGTGCCCGACACGGTGCTGGGCGTCCTTGCCCTCTTTGCGGCCCC
>VGWI01000129.1 GCA_016873655.1 Lentisphaerota bacterium | reverse complement strand
AGTCCCCGGAGCGCCAGCAGCAGGCGGCCGCCAGTATCGTCGTGTACTACGACCTTATGAAGATCTGGCCCTCGGCCCCAGAGGCCAACACGCGTGACGAGACTGCCCGTGCGCCCTGGGATGAAGGTTACCGGCGCCTCAAGGAAGAGGTTCGCCCGGCACCGGAATCAGTATTGCGCGCATGGCCGAAAATCGGCGCTTCTGGGTTTGTGAGGGGATTTCGTACTGACGCGGACACGATTTGCGGTGGGCAGAGGGTAAGAGATCGCGTAGCTTGGCGGCATGAAAGACACCGCTCTGAATGCGCACTATCAGCAGATTTTGGGTGAGACAAGCCCATGGGAAGTCAGTGAAGTCCGACTGGACGTGGAGCATCTGGTTAACGAGGTTCGTCTGACCGTGCAGCCGGATGCGATCTGGGCCTGTCCGCAGTGCCACGGCCGGATGCACATCAAGGAGTGGCGCACGCGGCGTTGGCGGCACATGGACACGTGCCAGTTCAGGACGATCCTGGAGGCGGCGGTGCCGTTGGTAGAATGCTCCGAGCATGGGGCGCAGACGGTGCAGGTGCCGTGGGCGGAGGGCTCGTCGCGATTCACGCTGTTCTTTGAGCGCTTTGCCGTTCAGGTACTGGAGGCGTGCCCGACGGCACGGGCGGCGGAGCTTCTGAAGATTACGTGGGATGAAGCCGACGGGATCAAGCAACGGGCGGTGCGTCGCGGGTTGGCGCGGCGCCAGATCGTCGGCTTGAAGTACGTCTGCGTAGATGAGAAGGCCGTTGGCCGCGGCCAGGACTACGTGACCGTCGTGACAGGCATCCTCGACGGCGAGCCGCGCGTGCTTTACCTCGGAGACGGCCGGGATGAGGCGGCCCTCAACGGCTTCTGGGAATGGCTGGGGCCGGAGGCCTGTGCACGCATCAAGGCCGTGAGCATGGATATGAGCCCGTCGTACCAGAAGTCGACCCGACGGCACTGTCCGAATGCCGACCTGATCTTCGATCCCTTCCACATGATGAAGATGCTGAACAAGGCGGTCGATGAGGTCCGCCGTCAAGAGGTGGTGATGGGCACGGTCACGGTACAGGCCGCATTGAAGCAGACTCGCCAGATGTGGCTGTGGGGCGAAGAGAACCTGCCTGAGCGCCACGCCGCCCGTTTCGAGGCACTGAAGGACAGTACCCTCAAGACGGCCCGGGCGTGGCGCCTCAAGGAACTGTGGCGCACGTTCAAGCGCTGTGTTGACAGCGATGACGCTCATGCCTTCTTCCACAAATGGTACGCGCTGGTCATGCAATCGAAACTGGAGGCCGTGAAGAAAGTCGCCCGCTCCTTCAAAGACCATCTCGCCGGCATCTTGACCCTCTTCAAGCACGGCTTCTGCAACGCCTTGGCGGAAGGTGTGAACAGCCGCATTCAGCTGCTGATTCAGAAGTCATGCGGCTACCGTAACCGCCAACGGCTCAAGATCGACATCCTCTTCCACTTCGGTGGCCTGAACATGGACCCCGTGGCCGCTCAATGAGAAATCCCCCCACAAACCCGGAAGGACCGTTTCTTGGGTCTGTCCAATTCTGAGATCAGCGAGGATATCTTGGCCGCTTCCGTCTCGATTGCATGGATGACTATCGTGTTGTTGTCCTCATCGACGGTTACCGATGCGCGCCGCCATGCATCGACCTTCGCGGATTCCTGTCCCCACAGCGCTTTCAGCGTCTCCGAAAGCTTTTTCGCGCTCATGTACCGGACCTTCACGATCCGAAGGACCATCGGCTCGGCCTTCAGACGCTCGGACTCGACCGTCCTGCGCTCATGGCGCATCTTTTCGATCTCCAGTTCCTGCTTCATGTCGTCAAGAGTCATGACGCGTATGATGTCGCCCTCCCACGAATAGGAGAGGGATGCCGCGGCCAGAACACCCTTGAAGGCTTCATCCCACCTGACCTGGTTGAACGAGAAATTCACCGGTCCCTTGACGTTCTTGCTGATCAGCATGTTCTGGCTGCCGGCTTTCGCCAGCGCGCGCAGCACGACTGTGACGTCCGTGTCAGCGGCGAGGTTCATGTCCTTGATCATCACCTTCGGCAGTTCCGGGCCCGTGGATATGGTCAGGTCCTGACGGGACGCCGCAACTGCAGCCGGCGCGACCGGAGTTGAGGACAGTCCGGCCGGCTGTTCCGGGTTTGCCTGAGTCTTCTCAGGCGCCGGAGAAGTTGCGGAGCGGGGTTCGGCGCCGGTCTCAAACACCGGCGGGCGTGCCGCGGACGATTCCGGGAACGCACGGACTTCCGGCAGTCTGCAGCCGGCGGCCGCAACCGCAAGAGCGGCGGCCACGGTAATGAACGGTATCTTCGCGGCTACTTTGTGTGTCATCTTCGCCTTCCTTTCCTAGTCGGCCAACTGCGCCTCAATTCGAACCGTGATCTGTTTGGATTCGAGCGTGTCTCGAAGTAAAACTTCGTCGGGTTCAATTCGCTCAACGGCGTATCTTCCCGAAGCGACCTTGTCTCCGACGGCGCACTCCATGCCGTTCACTATCGCCATTCGCACGCCAGCGGCTTCAATATAACCTGTGTAAGCGACCGGGGAATCGCGTCTTGCAGGCGCCGATGTGACCGCGCGCTGTTTGAGCGGGTTCGCCGCCCACTCCCTGTCGACGGCGGCAAGAACGTGCTTCTCGACGGGAGTTAGGGCCGAGGAATGGATCGTTTCGATCGAACGCTCGCAAAGGGATGTCAGTCCAGGGTCCAGCCGGATTTCGCTGCGGGACAGTCGGGACGCAACGGTGTCGTAGAGTCCGTAAAGCACGGCAACTCCCATCACGGCAAGGATCGTCTTCTCTCTACGAGTCATCAGCCTTCTCCTGACACGGTCTTCTTCAGCGCGACAGAAGCACGGATGCAGTCACGGACATCTCGCTTTGCGGGCCGGCAGAGTGAAGCTTGATGCCGTCAATACGGGAAAACCACGGCGCCCCGATCATCTTCAGGAGCAACTCGCGGAAACGCACGAAGTCTCCGCGTGCGACGATTGTCACCTGCAATGTCTCATCTCCGCCATCCCGCGCCGGGGTCAGTCTCGGCGAGGCGGAGACGAATGACAGGCCCGATTCCTGTGTCATTTTGCGCAGAACCAGCGGGATATCCTTGATTCCGTCGGTAAGAAGAGGGGTTCTCTTGGGAATCGTGATGGATGAAGGCGCAACCCACTTTCCGTGGGAGATTACCTGGGAGTAGGCCGAAAGAAGCGCCTGCTGTTCAAGAACGCTGCGGTGCAGGTCGGTATTCTGCCGGTCCAGCGTTCTCATGCGGCGGTAGTCGGGGTACACGATCACGACGGCAAGGATGAACACGACCGCCGAGCAACCGAGAATGGAGACCAGTGTGGCTGGGTGAAGCCTCGTCTTCGTCCACGATGACGATCCGATTGTCACTTGTTCTCTTTCTCCTGTTCCTCGGGAACACTGACTATCAATGCCTTCAAGGCAAACCTGAGTCCATCGCTGTCAGGGACTGACGTGCCCTGGATCCGGATATTGCTCAGCAGCGGCGACTTGCCCAGAACCGCCATGTAGTGGGCGAGTATCGAGTCGAGCGCGCCAGGCTGGCCTGTCACCGTGCCTTCGATGATGACTGACGAGCCGGCATCCTCCGCGGCCTTGTTGTCCGGGTCAGGCCGGAACTCTGCCGAGATGGCGCTTATGTGAACCCCCTCGGGCGTCATGGCCGCGATATCCGCAAGCATCGCCACCGGAACGGCTTCCCTTGCGGTCTCCTTGAGCCGCTTGAACCGGGCGCCGGCTTTGGTGGCCGCGTCGGCCAACTTCTGCTCGGACACCGAAGGCTTCATCTGCTCAAGTTTGAGCAGCAGCGAATTCTGTTCCGCCGTCTTCTTGCGGATGCAGGCGCGTTCCCCCTGGTGCACACCCAGAAGCGCCATCGCGGCGAGAATGCCGGCCGTGAGAATCGTCAGTGTCAGGCGGCTTGTTCTCTCCTTCTCGTCCATCGCGAGGCGGGTGAGCAGGAGGTTGGGAGTGTATTCAAGGCTTGAAAGGGCCAAACCGATGGCCGGGGCAAGCAGGATCTTTTCGGGGTCCGTCAGCTCGGATTCGGCGAGTTTCCTGCCCATGCGCGTCTGATCAACCGGCTGGATAGGCTCCACCGGCATGCCGGTCTGGACGGACATGAAATCAACAATCGGACGGGCCGCGGCTATGGCGCCGCCGATGTGCAGCCTCTTGACGTGATCGGATGCCGGTCCCAGGAAGTGCGCTTCGAGAGTGCGTTCAACCTGCCTCATTATGCGCACAAGGGGAGGCTTGATAACGGCAAGCACCTTGGCCTGCAGCTCCGGTGTCAACTGGCCGGCAGGGCCGCCGGAAAGAAAAGTCTGAAGCTCCCCCGGCGATACGCCGCATGAATGGTCTGAACGGATTGCATCGAAAAGCGAATCCGACCCGGCCTTAATGCTCCTGACTATCTGTATCTTCTTGTCCGCTACAACGGCCACCTGCGTGGAGTCGCTTCCCACATCCATGAACACGCTGACCGGTTCCATGCCGGCGACCCATGCCGCGCGGAAAAGGTTCATGTAGGCGAAGAAGGGGAGCGTTATGCCTGAGGGCGGGAACCCGGCGGATTCGAACGCCGCGCGGCATGCTTCCACTTCCGAGCGCATGGCCATGTGGGCCGTCACCGACATCTTGCGGACCCCGTCTTCTTCGACCTCGCCGTCCACTATGAAGTCGAAGATGGTGGACTCCTCGTCGAACGGGAGTTCCTTGCGGAATGTCCAGAACACGGCGTTCGACAGTTGCCGGGCCGGCACGCGGGGCACCGTGAAGTGACGTACGTGCATTGAGGGGAATGCGTAGCCAACCCACAGTGCGGTTCTCCGCATGCCGGCGCACGCCTTCACAAGAGTTTTCCGCAGGAACGGGGCGAACGACTCCGATGCCGGCGTTACCCCGGGTTCGAAAGGTATGCGGGCTATGTCGACTACCTGGCCGCGGGAAAGGCGGACAACGCTCATTCCCGACCCGGAAATGTGGATGCCCGTCGCTGTTTCCCTTCCCGAAGCCGACAACGCCATGTGTTTATCCGTCATTTCTTCTGCGCCGGCCCTCTCCCGCCCGCAAGTATAGCCGAGATCCTGTCCTCGCAAGCCTTTAGCGGACATTATTCACGAGCACGCTGAATCAGCTTGACAAATAAGTGGAAGAGCCTTTCGCAACCTGCGACATAGCAGGAGGTTA
>VGWI01000128.1 GCA_016873655.1 Lentisphaerota bacterium | reverse complement strand
AAGCGTTTTCACGGGAAATAACAAGGGGGGCGGCAAGTGAAAACACGATGATCCGTTCTCCCGTGATGGTACTGATATCCGTATGGAGGCTCTTGATTGACTGCCCGAGGATGTCACGAATGATCGTCTCCAAGAGCGGCCGGGCTTTTTTAACCAACTCGGTCCGGATCTGCTTGATTAGGGCGCGCCCCCCGCTGGCAAGGTCAAGATGCTGCCTGTAGGGATGGGTCGCGGTCTTTCAGGTGCTGGATTGTCTGCCGGTAAATCTGCGTGGTGGGCACGATCCAGAGCACAAGACCGGTTTGCCGTTTCCGATACACGGTGTTGAAGAGGTCAACCGTCTTGACAGCCAGGAGTGTCTTTCCGCCGCCCGTTGGGACCTTCATGCAGAACGTCGGCAACGGCTGGCCCAGTCCGTTCTTGCGCGGAAGATACCGCCGCGCCATGCCCGCCTTCTCCCATGCCTTCGCCGGGAAGTCTATTTCGAGGTCGGGGTTGTCCTCCGCCTTCTTGCGCCAGACGGCCAGGAGTTCGAGATAACTTCTGATCGTCTCAAGCGCCCGGCGTTGGTATTCCTTGAGTTGCATCTATGTCCGCAGTTCGTTGACACGTTGCCATTCCGCGTCGAGTTTCCGCTCGCGAATCAGCACATCCAGTTCGTTCATGGCAATCAGGTCGCCGGAAACGTCCAGCATGCCGCGAATATCCCGCAAGTGCTTGTCCGAGCCGCCTTCCTTGAAATACTCCAGTTTCCTGACGATCACGTACTCCGGGGGCGCCAGCATGACGGGTTCGCCGAACATCTCAACCCGGCGACGCCGCGCCATGGCCCAGCGATGCAGAGGGTCGTTGCCAAGGGGATAGCAGTCGGCCTTGAAGCCGGTTGGCGTGTGGATGATGTTGAAGTGCCCGCGTGAGGCTCGCTCGGTCTCGACGGCGATGACCTCGCGGGGCGGGCAGTAAAAGGCTTCCGGCGGGAAGGCGGTCGGCAGCAGGCCGGTCTGGGGCGTGGTCAGTTCCAACACCAGGTCAATATCCAGCGTTACGCGGGGCTCTCCATAAGCCATGCTCGCCGCCGAGCCCGTCACCATGTAGGCGATGCCCAGCCGGTTCAAGGGGCGAACGAAGATCAGGAATAGCTCGCTATCTTCCGGCATGGAGAAAACTCCTTCGGACGGCCTCGCGAACCGCCGCGTCGGGCCAATCCGGGTGCAGCGCACGCAACGCGCAGGCTTTCCATTCGCGCGCCGTCGCGTAGAGACTCTGGGCCACACGCCAGCGCTGTTCCATCGTCATGGCACGCAAGGCCTCAATCTGTGTTGTCGGTTTACTCATGCCCTACTTCGTCAGCTCGTAAATCTCAAAGGGCAACTGCGCAAAATCAATCCGGTACTGGTCAAGGTGCTCCTGGTCGAGGTACTTCGTCGGCGCGAAAACCAGCCGCCGCTTGTCTTTCCCGCCGTCGCCCGCTGGGCTATGGCGGGCAGGCTTGAGCGCCGGCAACGCCTTTGCCATGTCCAGCGTCAGCGCCAGATTCTTGAGTTTCGCAACGTCCGGCTCGTAGAGCAGGAAGACCTGGTAGTTTCGGCTCTCGCCGACGAAGTGCTTCTTCTCGTCAACGGCCTTCTCGTCGAATTCCTCGCCGGTGGCCGTGTAGAACACGTGACGGGCAAGTTCTTCGTAGGTCGGAAGCGTTTTGCCGTCGAGAATGCTTTCCAGCTCGACCGCCTTGCCGACTTTGAAGAAGCTGAACGTGCCTCCAAGTCCCTTCTTGAGCGCCTCGTCCCTCGCCGTGGGTACGCCCTTGATCACCCGCCGGACGCGCTCCGCCGTGATGGTGTCCGCGTAATCCTCGCACTCGATGAGGATGAAGCGCCGGTTGCCCCCGTCTTCGGCATTCTGAGCAAGAACGGCATGGGCGGTGGTGCCGGAACCGGCGAAGGAGTCGAGGATGATGTCTTCTCCGGACGTGCAGATCTGGATCAGAGAAGCCAGCAAGGAGACAGGTTTCGGGTAATCCAGAACCTGCTTCTGGAAGACTTCCCGAAGTTCCTTCGTGGCCTCTTGGTTCAGGCCGGCCTGCAATTGCACGGCAGCGTCTTCAGCCGCCTCGGGGCCGAAGGATTTTGTGTCAATCCATGTGGAGATTGGATTGCTTTGGCTTGGATTATAGCGCGTCTTGAAACGAGGACGGGTCAAGTCTTTCTCCGGCCACTCTTCCGGCCAGATGATACTGTCAGCTTCAATGTGCTCCTGCATGGTCGTTTTCTGAAACCGCCATATCCGATTCTCGGGAGGAAAATACTGTACCTTGCCCCCCTTCGTCATCAACGGGTAGTACTGGTTGGGACGCATTTCTTTGGTCATGCCAACCGTAAGATCAGTGCTTCTGAACTTGCCCCTTGAATCAGTAAAAGGGTAGTCATTTTCATTCGGAGCGGAACCAGAGAGAGATATGGCTTCCTTGTGCTTGGCGAAGGACAGGATGTATTCGTGATCGGGTGACACCGGTTCCCCGCGCATCCCCGTCGCCATGCGCCGCCGGGTGCCAAGTACCCAAGAGACTCGTAGTAATCCAGCCTTTGCATTCGTCGTCACCGTACGATGGGAACGAATTCGACACACGGTCAGATTTCTACCGAATCGGCCTGGCAAAGTCGAACCATATTAGCCTCCGGGTACGGAGCCGGTGTTGCCCCCGCCTTCGTTCAGAAACTACGGCGAGGCACGCCGGAACTGCCGTAGCGTCCGCCGCCCTTCGACTCCGCTCAGGGCAGGCATGGAGGGCCGGGAAAGAGGGCTCCGCTCTTGCGGCCAGGGTCTCAGGGGTCAGAATTCGTCATTCGCCAGTTTGAGCTGCCGACTCTGTCGCTCGCGCAGCGAGGCATCCTCCGCCGCGTGCGACTCCAGACGCCGTACCGGCGGAGTGGCGAGATGTCACCAAGTGGAGCCTGAGCGCCGTTCACGTGGAAAGAACTCGCAAACCAGGATCAAGCGTTTTCACGGGAAATAACAAGGGGGGCGGCAAGTGAAAACACGATGATCCGTTCTCCCGTGATGGTACTGATATCCGTATGGAGGCTCTTGATTGACTGCCCGAGGATGTCACGAATGATCGTTTCCAAGAGCGGCCGGGCCTTTTCAACCAACTCGGTCCGGATCTGCTTGATGAGGGCGCGCCCACGCCCTTCCGGGTCGCTTCGGGCCAGCTGGCTTTCGGCAGGCGTCAGGACGCCGCTCAACCGCACGATGACCAGGTCCTCCAACAGGTACGTGCACGCCGATTCCGGACCGCGTCCCATGTACTCGCGTTCGAACTTGGTGACCGCATCGCTTATCTCGGCCTCGATCCGGCCCTTCGTCTTCATGGAGATGCACTGTAGCATAGGTCTCATGGTTGCGCCATCGGGATTGGAGCCGAATTCGTCACGCCCCGGCACTTCTCTCCCGCCATCAGTCGGCGGAATGTCCCGACGTGATAGCACGGATCGTGGGGCCCAGGGCCGGCTTCAGGGTGATACTGGACACTGAAGGCCGGCCCCCGCCGGTGGCGGATGCCTTCCACGGTTCGGTCATTCATACTGATGGGCGTCACGCAAGGTTGTGTCAGTGATCTGTACCAGCCGGTGCATGCCCTGCTTCCTCAGGCAGATGCCAAGCCGCTTTCCTGCAGTTTCCGGTCCGCATCCTGAACCTCCCGGGTCATCTTTTCCCTGTACGCGGCCAGACGCGCACGCAGCGCCTTGTCACCGAGCGAGAGAATGGCCACCGCCAGAAGACCCGCATTCTTGGCTCCGGCCTTTCCGATGGCTACCGTCGCGACGGGAATTCCTCCGGGCATCTGTACGGTAGACAGCAGGGAGTCGAGCCCGCCGAGATCGCTCGTCTGCATGGGAACCCCGATGATCGGGACGAGGGTCAGCGAGGCGAGCACGCCGGCCAGATGCGCTGCTTTCCCTGCGCCGGCTATGATCAGCTTGACCCCGCGCTCTTCCGCCGACACGGCGAACGTGTGGGCCGCAGCGGGCGTACGGTGCGCGGAGATGACCCGAATCTCGTGCGGGATGCCGAACTCCTTCAGCACGTTCGCGGTCTCCTTGAACGTTTCCAAGTCCGACTGACTCCCCATAACAACGGATACCAAGGGCCTGTTCTCCATTCGGCTGCACTCCTTCCTCGCTGTGTTTTTCTTCATCCCCGCGCGGATCACTCGGTGATCCGAATCATTCCACCGGCAACAGTTTCGTGAGTAAAAGGGTCCACCAGAACCAGGGAACCCGTGATGCGGTTTCGCGAATAGTCGTCACAAAAGAGCGGGCTGGAAGTCCGCAGGCGGATTCGGGCTATCTCGTTGAGCGTGACGGCGCCGTCACCCTCGATCTTGTGAAGGGCGTTGACGTTCACCTTGTACTGGATGCTTTTCACAACCGCCGTGACCTCGCGGGTGGTATGCAGCAGCAACAGCCGGTCGGCCGCGCTGAGATTTCGCTTCTGGGAGAACCAGCAGATCATGGCATCGATCTCCTGAGCAACCCTCGGCCTGTTGTTCGGCTTCACCAGCATGTCCCCGCGGGATATGTCGATGTCGTCCTCAAGCGTCATCACGCAGCTATGGGGATAGAAAGCCTCAACCATCTCATCCTCCGCCTTGTGGATCGTCCGGACCCGTGAGGAGAAACCTGACGGCAGGGCGACCACTTCATCCCCGGGCTTGAACACGCCGCCTGCGACACGCCCGGCATATCCGCGGAAGTCGTGCCATCGGTCCGACTGCGGGCGAATCACCCACTGCACCGGAAAGCGTGGATCCACGTGGTTGGCGTCCGAACCGACATAGACCGTTTCGAGGTGATAGAGAAGGGTGCTCCCCTGGTACCACGGCATGTTCTCCGACTTGTTGACGACGTTGTCGCCACGGAGCGCGGAGATGGGAATGAAGGTAATCTCCGGGATATCCAGCCTGGAAGCGAAGTCCTTGTAGTCCGCTACGATTTGGTCGAAACGGTCTTCCGACCAATCCACCAGATCCATCTTGTTCACCGCCACCACCACGTGCGAGATGCGGAGCAACGAAGCGAGGAAGGAATGCCGACAGGTCTGCTCGATTACGCCGTTGCGCGCGTCAACGAGAACGATGGCAAGGCTTGCTGTAGAGGCGCCGGTGACCATGTTGCGCGTGTACTGGATGTGCCCCGGGGTGTCCGCGATTATGAACTTGCGCCTGGGCGTGGCGAAGTAGCGGTAGGCGACATCGATCGTGATTCCCTGCTCCCTT
>VGWI01000127.1 GCA_016873655.1 Lentisphaerota bacterium | reverse complement strand
CGGGTCCCTGGAGGCGGCGGGAGCGGTTGATTCAGTCGAAACGGCTGCGGACGAAGTCCCGGACACATTGGAAACCGCGGACTCGGGCTGCGGCTCCCATGTCCACGTGAAATCATCGGCGCGCAGAGCAATCGCTGCCGCGCATACAAGCACACCGATGAAATAGTATGTACGCATTTCCAGTGTCAGCGGCCGGTGGGCCGCGGGAAACCGGCCGTCAACGAACCGGTTTGAGTTCCTTGCCGCCACCGGCCATTCCAACAGGCCTGAGCGGCTTCGGCGTCTTTTCCATGTCCCTGGTTCTCAGGAAAGGCTCCTCACCAGAGATTATTCTGGGCGTAAGGAAGACGATCGTCTCGCGATTGACGGTATTGACTCCGTCACGCCTGAACAGCGAGCCCAGCAGCGGGATGCTGCTCAGAAGCGGAACCCCCTCGCGACGCTCGGACCGCTCGTTCTTGATCATCCCGCCGATTATTATGGTTACGCCGTCGCGAACCATTATGGTCGTCTCGGCAAGCGACTTGCGGATCACAGGCGTGCCTTCCTGCGGAAGACCGTCGTACCACTCGGTGATCTGGCTGACCTCAGGCTTGATGTTGACGCTGATGAACTGGTCTTCGTTGATCCTGGGCCTGACATTAAGCTGCACACCGACCTTCTTGAACAGGTAAGTCACGCCGGTGACATTGGTCGTCCCGCTCTCGATGGCGACTTCCTTGTAAGGCTGATCCTCCACGACCTCGATCGTCGCCTCCTGTCCGTCCATCACGGCGATCTGCGGATTGGACAGCACCTTGGTGTCACCGACGTTCTTCAGGGCCTGCAGGATAACCGAGAGATCGCCGCCCGGAACGATCGTCTTGTAGGAGATGGATCCGACCGGAGAAACCATTGAACCGGGGTGGGAAAAGGTCTTGATCGCGAAACGGGGATCGATGCCCTCAAACACATGCTCCCAGTTCACTCCGAACTGGAAGTCGTCGCTCAGCGTGACGTCCACCACCTTCGCTTCGATGAACACCTGCTTCGGACGGCGGTCGAACATGTCAACTATCTCACGCACCTTCTTCATGTTGTGCGCCAAGTCCGTCACAATCAGCGTGCGCGTCCTCTTGTCGGCGCGCACCCCGCCGTGCTCCTTGCTGACAACAGCTTCCACCTGCGGCTGCATGTCGCCGAGTTCCGCGTACTTGAGAACGAACACCTCCGTCTCGAGCGGAAGAACCCTCGACACCGTCTCGATGTCCGCCGCACGCACAACAGCGGCCATTTCCTCGATCTTCGCCGGCGTATCAACGAGAATCAGCGTGCCGGTCATCTGGTCGGCCACCACAGTGCCCGCAAGCCCTTTTATCGGCTGAAGCATCTGCGAAACCCGTGTCGGGTCGGCGTACTTCAGTTCCATGATCCTGACCTGCTTCTGATCGTAGAAACTGGCCCCATGAAGCGTCTGATACTCGGCATCGGTCATTATCGTGATGATGCCGTTCTTCACCTCGTACGCCAGGCCGTTCACCGAGAGAACAACATCCAACGCTTCGCCAACGGTGCAGCCGCCCAGCTTGAGCTTCGTGGTCTGCCCGGATACGCCCTTGCCTATGATGATGTTATTAAGGTTGCCGCGCTTGGCAAGGAACTCGATCAGTTCGACGACCTGCCACTGATCGAGGGAATCCAGGTTCACTGGCGCATTCATGCCCGGCAGGTCGTAGTCCTTGAGCCGCTTGGGCTTGGCCCTGACGTCCGTATCAGGACCGGTCTCTGCGCCCGCAAGGCAGAAGACCGAAAGGCTCAACGAGAGAGCCGCAGATATTCTGAGGATTGCTCCAATCATTCTGCCCCCTGGCACCCTCCTGTCAGGCCGTGTAGGAAAACCCCGACACTTTTCCACAAGATGCCCCTGTCGCGCCACAACAAAAAAAGCACAGCCCATGCAGGCCGCTTACTTGATGCCCACCCTGACCACGCCGTCTGAAAGGGTCAGTTCGTCTTCGCCCATCTCGGCAACCTGAACTGTCTTGCCGCTGGCATCAAGCCTGTCGCCAATCTTGAGGATGTGCATCCGGTTGTTCTCGCGATCAACGACTATCGCCTCGCGCTGACCGGTGGACGGGTCCTTCGAAAACCCGGTCAGGTCAAGGTTCTTCTGTGCCCATGCCCGCCAGCCGGTGGTCGGGCCGACCGGCCCCGGCCCGGGGCCCGGCCCGGCCTCCGGCAGGAGCCCGAACGGGGATTTCTGTTCCAGGGCCGCGACAAGTTCTTCGATGCGCGGCAGATTAACCGGATCCGGAACCGCGTACCCAATCTCCCTCGGAACAACGGACCTTCCTGTCTCCGCCCTCGACGACCGTACAAACCACCAGCACTGTAGAACCGTGAGAACGAGCATGAGCAGACTGACGCCGGCAAGCACTTGATTCACCACGCGGTACAGGTTACGGGCCCAGGACAGCGACGGACCCGGGACAGCCGATTCTGGCTTTTCTGGTTCTACCCCTTTGCCGACAGGAGCCGATGCCCCCGACTCCTGCGCCGGCTCACCCTCCTTGCGCTCCTCTGACGATAGCTCAGTGACCTTCAGCTTGGCCGCCGGCTTGGGAGAATCCGCGGACGAAGACTGCTGTTGAACCGGCTCCTCCGTCCTCTCCTTTGACACCGCAGCAGCGCCCGAAACCGGTGCCTTGGGGAGAACGGGCCGCCCGGGACCCGCGGGCTTTGCCCCGGCCGCCTGCTTCCCGTCGCCGGCCCCCTGTATTACCTTCAGCAGCTTCTCTTCCGGCGATACCGTTTCTTCTGAATCAGCCATCTTGAATTCTCACCCCGGTATACCAACGAACTCCATCCATCGCTCGAGACGCGTCTTCTTCGGAGCCTCTGCCCCGCCAACCGATGCGATGGCAGCCATCGCCGCCGCCAACTGCTCGTCAATGTCATCCGGATGAACGGCCGATGAAACCGGCGTCATGTCCGGCGTCTGTCGTTCATGGACAGGCTCCTGTGCCGGAACGGCTTGAGCAGGAGAAGCCGGCTCCGGATCAGCCGCCGCAACTTCTTCCACCTGTCTCACCTCGGCCTCAATCAGTTTCTTCACAAGGTCCACAGTCACCACCCGGCGATCATACATCACCAGCGATTCCAGGCAACTGTGACAGAAGAAGGCCAGCTTTCTGGGGTACCCCTGAGTGTGAATGGTGATCTGCGAGATCGCTTCGTCGGTGAACAGGGGGGTTGAGCCCGTGTATCCGGCCTGCCTGAGCCTGAACTCGAGCATCTTCTTTATCTCGCTCTCCTTCAGCGGGTTCAAGATGCATTTGAGGGAAATCCTGTCCCAGAAGTTGTTCTTGGAGCTGATGCGTGGAAGCAGTTCCATCTGCCCCGAAAGGATAAGCTGCAGCATCTTGAATTCGTTTGTCTCGTAGTTGAGCAGGATGCGGAGCGTTTCGAACACGAAATCAGGCAGGATCTGTGCCTCGTCTATGAGGAGAACCACCGTCTTGCCTTCTTCAACGCCGCAACGGAAGAGAAATCGCTCGATTGCCTCCATGATCTGCAAGGCCGTCGCACGGGACGACACCTTCACATGGAACAGGTTGGCCATCCTGGACAGGAACTGTTTTTCGGTTGCGAAGTACGGATTCAGGATCATCCGCAAAACCACCTGCTCGTCGGCGGCAAGCGCCTGAGAGAGCTTTCTGCCGAGGGTGGTCTTGCCGGTGCCCACGTCCCCAAGCAGAACGCACAATCCGCGCTTGAGCGAGATTGCCACCTGCAACCTGTAAAGCGCAGCCTTGTGCTCTTCGGAGAGAAAGAAAAAGGCCGGGTCCGGGCTTGTGGAGAACGGCTCCCTGTCAAGACCCAGCTCCCTGTAGTAACTCACTGTTGTCTATCTCCGTCGGCGCAAAGATCTCAGGCCCGAAAAAGACGGACGCTGCCGCGACAGAAACCCGCGACTGAACCCGAATGTAGGGTAGCTTTCTATCTTTCGGAGCACGGAACGGTCAACCAGAAAAAGGATCGCGCCCGGCGCCCCGGAGGGGCTCATCCGCCCGGATTCCGCCGCAGGCATGGCGGAGGACCGACCGCGTAGTCGCGATAGTCGCCGGGGGTTCCCTTCCGGCCATCCTCCGCCGCCCGTATGATGTTGAACATCTCACGGGCAGACGCGTAATGGATGCGCCAACCTTCTCCACCTCCGCAAGTCTCCTGCATGCTGCGGAATATCCGGGCCATCGTGCCGTCCTGAAAAAGGCCCAGGCCCGTCGCGCTCATTCCATGCGTGTGCACCTTGACAAACGCCCAGTCCGGTTGCCCTTCCACCGCAATGTGCTGCCGCACCCAAAGACGCAGTCTCCTGACGGTCGGCGGGTTGCCGACTGTCAACGCCGCGTTCTCGAGCCCCGGAAGGATCCCCCATTTCCTGTTCCCCCAGTCAAGGGCGAGCGGCCCCTGAACCAGCATCAAGCCTCCCGCGCCCCTCTTTCTCTCCCCCTTGAACTCCGAACCCCGACCATCCTCCTCAGGTCTCAGGTCTCCGCCCTCAGGTTTCCTCTCCCCCCCCTCTCTCCGCTCTGCGCACTCTGTGCCTCTGCGAGAGACATCTTCCTCCCTCTGTCTTCCGTCCTCTGTCCTCAGTCCTCCGCCCTCCGTCCTCAGTCTTCCGCCCTCAGGTTTCCTCGCTGACCTCCGACCTCCGACCTCCGACCTCTGACCTCCGATTCCCGCCCTCACCCGCGCGCCGCGGTCGTGACCACGCGGTCCCTCGGGAGCGTCAACAGCCCGGTATATCGAGTTCACCGTCCGCGGCTGTGTCGGGGAAGGCGCGGAAGGAAAGGTGAAGTCGGCGTAACACCCGGTCTCGGTCAAAACCGCAAGTTCGCCGTCCACTCCGCACCAGTCGCCGTCCGGTCTGGAGTTGCACAGAGCCCAGTTGCCGTGAATGAAGCCGTACACGGCGCCGCCGGCTTCATCGCTTCCCAGCAACCCGTGTTCTCGCCGGAGTTCATCCCTGAACTGAATCAGTTTGCCGCGCAAGCCATCGGTCGTGTCGTTTCTGTGGTGGAGATGGATTTCCACCTCCCCGAACCCGGCACGACAGAAATCGGCCACTCTCCCGACACATCCGGCGTCGTAGTCCTCCGCCGGGTAGAAGAATGTGTGCCTGGGCGTGGCGCCGTCACAGTCACGGATGCCGCGCAGTGCCTCCGAGTATGCCGCGCACCATCTCTCCACCCCTGCGCGCGCCGTCTCGACGCCGCACTCAAGCGCTCTCGGCTCGAAATGGTCGGCCAGACAGAAGATGACATGCGAAGGCCTGACCTTCGGCCGACGCAGGACGGACCTCAGGTAACCCGCCAGCCACTTGTCAATTGCCCTGATCATGCCGGTTCAACAACTCCCGCACTGGAGCCGGGACCAC
>VGWI01000126.1 GCA_016873655.1 Lentisphaerota bacterium | reverse complement strand
GTTTCGGCGTCAGGCATGTACGCTCGTGAGGAAACGGCGATAAGATCCGATTTGGCCGCGGCGCTGGACCTGGTTCAACGCTGCCTGTGAGAACGCGGACGGGTTGCGCGGCGGCCGCTCGATTTCCTGCGTGGAGGGTCGTCATGCAGGTCCTGCGCGTATCCGCCCGCGTCGGCCGGAAAGACACAGGTCACCACTGTGCCGCAGTCCCGGCCAGGCGAAATGCGCAGGTCCGCTGAAATGAGTGAAGCTCTGTAGCCCATAATGCGCATACCCATCCCGGGGGCCGATTCCGGGCTGGCACGGTCCATCCCGTTTCCGTTGTCGGCAACAGTGAGAGTTCCCTCTCCGTCTCTCACCGCGAGCGATACCAGTATCTCCGTGCATCCGGCGTGACGCACCGCATTGTGCATGGCTTCCCGCGCGATCCAGAAAACCTGCGTGGCTATCTCGTTGCTGGCGACCCCATGGTTGTCGTCCGCGGAGAACAGGCATTTGATTCCAAAGATGGACGACGTATCAAGCGCCATTCTCTCGATCGCCGCGCCCAGTCCGTGAGCGTCAACGTGGACCGGCGTAAGGCCGCGGATGACGTGCCGGACCTGGCCGGTGGTGTCTGACGTCAGGCGTGATATTTCTTCGCATCGTCCCGCCAGCGCCGGGTCCAGTTCCTCGACGCGTTTCTTCAATGCCATCACGAGAAAACCTATGCCTGTCAGGTGTTGCCCCACTGTGTCATGTAGAATGTGGCCCAGTCTTTGTCTCTCAAGTTCGCTGATGCGGGTCAGCTCGGACTCCATCGCCAGCCTTTCAGTGATATCCTCGGCGAATATGGCCACGCTCTCGACTTCTCCGCTGGCCGAAACGATCGGAGTCAGGAGACTGTTGAACCTGCGTCCCTCGTGCCCGTCGCGGAAACGCAGAGAGCGTTTATTCTTGATCACCATTCTGACCGCCTCTTTCCGGCGTTCAGCCACTTCGGGGCGGAAATAGCCGTAGATGACCTGCCCTACGGCAAACGACCTGCCGGGCGGCGCGCCTTTTTGCGCGATTCCGTTGAACGCGAGGATATGCCCCTCACGGTCCACAAGGATCGATGCCAGCGGGCACGCGCTGATGAGTATGTCTATTGATTCCTTTGCTCTCGCGGAGAAAGACTTTCCTGAAAGGCTCGCAGCGGCCGAGCGAAACGCCGCGGCTTCGGCCCCGGCTCTCATGGCGCAGGCTGTGAGGCTGCCGGCCGTTCTAAGGATCGATTCAGCATGAGCCCGGGTTTCCGGGGGCATGCGTCTGAACTCCGCAAGCACGCAGCCCTTCACCATGCCCTGGCAGAGCGCCGGCACTGCCATCGCCGAATCCGCCGGCGCCACTCCAAGCGCGCGCCATTCCCTGTCCCTGGCAGCGGCGCGACGCGAGCCGCGCGCAGACGGGGCGGATGTTGTATCGCGGCAGGCGGAACGGTTTGACTTCAGCGCTTTCAGAATGCCGCCTGAACTGGAAAAAGAAATACGGCGCCGGCTGGAGCGGCCGTCCTTGCGCCACTCGGCAAGGAGGATCGCCGGGTCATCATTCCGTTCCCCCAGCCGCATGATGCGGCAGCGCCTGATCCCGAGGTGTTCCGAGAGGAGTGAAAGGGCGGCAACCACGGAGGCGAGCATCTCCTCGCGTTCCGCCGCCGCGGCCGGATCGGAGAGAAACTTCGCAACATCGACGGACTGTTCCGTCTTCTTGACGGACGGCTCTGCGGCTCTGGCCACGCGGCCCCTTTCGTTTGGCTCAGGTTTCAACATACAGTGTTCCAGTGTATAGTCGCCGCCGTCAGGCGTGTCAACTTGGGCGCATCGGAGCTCCGGCCGGCGCCCCGGTGTCATTGCGAGGTTGCGGAGGGGGCCTTTGCTGCTAGAGTATGGCGCGACGATCCAAACGCGGGCGCGCGGATGGAGACGGGTGCGGGCGGGGTGGGGCGCCGGGGGGGCGGCGGAATGACACTTCCCGACTTTCTGAGTTCGTCGCGGATAGCGGCGGCAGGGCTCATGTGCGTTTCCGCGTTCTGCAGAAGCAGGCCGCTTTTCCTGGTGCTTTTTGCCGCATCGCTTGCCAGTGACAGCGTTGACGGGTTCCTGGCGCGGCGTTTGCACGAGACGAGCGAGCGCGGCGCCAGGCTGGACAGCATCGGCGATCTTGCGGTGATCCTGGCGCTGGTTCCCGGCGTGTACCTGCTGTGGCCGGAGATCATTGAGCGCGAGGCGGTCTGGATCGTCGTGGGGCTCGCAAGCTATCTTGTGCCCAGCCTGATCGGCGCGGTCCGTTTTCGCAGGATGACCAGTTACCACACATGGGGCGCAAAGGCGATGGCGGTGTTCATGGGTGTGTCGCTTCTGTTGATGTTTGCCGGGATTTCGTCCGTCCCGTTCAGGTGCTGCATACCGCTTGCCGTCCTGGAAGGCGCTGAAGAGGTGGCCATAACCTTCGTGCTGCCGGCGTGGCACTCAAACGTACACACGGTCTGGCACGCGCTGAAAATCAGGCGCTCCGCGCGCAAGTGACCCATTCCGCGCCCGGTCAGGGCTGGACAGGCGCGTTGGTGGTTTCGGACGGTTGAGGTGCGACGGCGACGGGGGCGGCCTCGTAGTCCTTTTCATGGATGACGCTGCTGACCTTCTTTCCATCCTCGGACATGACCATGTAGCCTTCGTACATCCAGACGATCCGGCCTGCGGAACTCATCTCGCCCTTCGGTCGGCCGCGCTTGTTGCGGACGTAGTCGAGATCCCTGCCGAGCAGTGCGTTCGGGGTGCCGTCGTCTTCCGGTACGGCGAGGATGGCATCACTCGCGTCCCTGAGCGGCTGGAACTGTTTCTGGAACATGGACATCAGGGACTCGGGCGGCGTTTCTTCTCCATCAGCCGTTTCGGACGGAACGGCATTCCGGAGCGAGAAGATCAGGAGAAAGAAAGGTATCAGGGCGGCCAGAAAGCCCGCCGTCTGGATCATGAACGCCTTCCTTGCCTCCTGCCAGTTCATCGCAACGAACACGAACGCGGCAAGCGGGGAGAGGAACAGCACTGCCAGCCCCCATCCCACGCTCTTCTTGAAAGCGGCGACGATGAGCATTATCCCGCCGACCGCCATGGTGATGAAACCGACGATGTAGAGCACGACCGCGACTATCGGCATATGAGGAACCCTCCAGATTATGGAGCGAAATGTTAGCGGAGCGCGGCGGCTGGTGGCAAGGCATATGGAGCCGGACGCGGCGGCGCTCAGGAACGACGCCGGACGAGTCCGCAGGCTTTCATACGGCGGAAGAGGGTTGCCCGGCTTATCCCGAGCAGCGCCGCCGCTTCGTCGCGGCTGCCGCCGGCCTGTTCGATGGCGCGGGCTATGCGGTTGCGTTCGGATCCGTGGTCAGAATCCCTGGACCCGTCCCGTCCGGCTGCAAGTTCGGGCGGCAGGTCCTGCGGCGAGACTTCCTGGGTCCTGCAAGTGATCAGCGCGTACTCGACCGCGTTGCGAAGCTCGCGCACGTTGCCCGGCCAGGGGTACGACCTCAGCGCGGCCACCGCGTCGGGCGAGAAGGATCTGGCTGGTTTCGATGAATTCCGCGCGATGCGGGCAAGGAACGTGTCGGCCAGGAGCTCAATGTCGTCTTTGCGGGCGCGGAGCGGTGGGAGAGACACCCTGGCGACCCGTATGCGGTAGAGCAGGTCTGCCCGGAACGAGCCCTTGCGCACCTCCTCGTCGAGGTCCTTGTGGGTGGCCGCAAGAACCCTGACGTCAACTGCGCGCGGGACGGTTTCGCCGATGCGCACTATCTCCTTCTGCTCCAGGGCGCGCAGAATCCGCGTCTGCGTGTTCATCGGGATATCGCCAATCTCATCGAGAAGGAGGGTGCCTTCGTTGGCAGCTTCGAAGAAGCCCTTCTGGTCGGACACGGCGTCGGTGAAGGCGCCCTTCTTGTGACCGAAGAGCTGGCTGTTGATGAGGGAGTCGCTCAAGCCGGCGCAGTTCATGACGATCAGCGGCTTGTCCTTGCGGCCGCTTGCTTCGTGGATCGCGCGCGCGACGAGTTCCTTGCCCGTGCCGGTCTCGCCGAGGATGAGGACGGTGCTGTCGACTGACGCGAGGTCGGCGATGGTTCTGAAGACCTCGTGCATTGACCTGGAAGCCGCGGTCATTCCATGGAATGTGACGCGAGCCGCGCGGGCGGAAGGCGGCGTGGCCGGCTTGCTGGTTGGCGGCGAGGTGGGGGGCGCGGGCCGTTCCCGAAGCGCAAGCGCGAGGTCGTGGGCGTATTGCTGGAGTGAAGCGCGGCGCGCGGCTTCGGCGGTCGAATCCATAAAGAGGACCATGTCCGTATCGGTTCCCGGCACAAGGTGTATGTCCGCGTGACGGTTCCCGCCCACCGATACCATCGGGAGAACGGATGCGGTTCCGCGCATCGGCAGCATGCCGAAGAGCGGCGCCGCCGCCTCGTCGGCGGGCATGCCCGGTTTGAGCGAAGCGAGCCCGTAGTCCCCGACCGGGCCGCCCCAGCGCCTGATCAGCCCCGCATGGTCCAGTTCCAGAAAAGCGGTACGACGCGAGGTCGAGCAGACATCCTGGACATAGGACGCGGCGGATGCGGGAAGAGCCTGGAACGCGTCTGTGTCCGGCTGGTTCATGTCATCTTCCGGTTTCCTGAACTCTACGTCCTCGGCATACGCGCTGACATGAGGCGGACGATGGCCGCGAACGCATTCTCGACGCCCAGGCCTGTCTTCGCGCTGGTTCTTACGAACGGGATGTCGGTTTCCTTGAGCAGGCTCAATGCTTCCCCGGGCAGTTGCGAGTCGGAGGGATCATCGCACTTGTTTACCAGGAGCAGGGACGGTGTATCGCCGAAACGCGCCCGCATGCGTTTGCGGATATCGGCGGCGACGGAGACCGTTTCCGGCCGCCCGACGTCGGCGACGAGCAGGTAGCCGGCGGCGCCGGCCAGGTACTCGGGCGGTATCGGCGTTGCCTCGTCCTCGCCCTGGATGTCCCAGATCATGAGAACGACGTCCTCCACCGGCGTGTGGATGGTCTTTTTTTCCACCCGTACGCCCACGGTGGTGAGGTACTTCTCGGAGAAGACGCTGGAGACGTACTGTTGCACGAGGCTCGTCTTCCCGACCCCGAACGCACCGAGCATGCACACCTTCCACTTGAGCATGGTGTCCATCTTACGGAAAGCGTGCCCCGATTTGCAAGGATCGCGCCGGACAAGACGCGGCTGACGGTGGCCAAAGTGCTCAAGGACCTGACCGGGCTCGCCCTGTGGACGTTGCGGCCGAAGGGCGCGAAGAAGACCTGACGGAACGGGCGGGCCGCGGCGCCTGCGGAAACCCGCGAGGCGTCATCCGAAAATCGAGAGGATGACGCCCGCGGCAACGACCGACCCGACCTGGCCGGCGACGTTGGCGCCCAGGGCATGCATGAGCAGGAAGTTGTGCGGGTCCTCCTCCAACCCCAGCTTGTTTGATACACGTGCAGCCATCGG
>VGWI01000125.1 GCA_016873655.1 Lentisphaerota bacterium | reverse complement strand
CCGTCCTAGCCAAGAAGGTGGCGGACGGCAGTGCGACGGAGAAGGACGGGGAGCGGCTGCGACTGCTGGCCGCCAAGGTGTGAGGTGGCGGGTGTGAGGGCTTCCTGTGGATCCTGACCCGCAAGAGACACCCACTGCGCCGACGGTTATCCGGACGACCAGGCTGGCGCTGTATGAGCGGGTCTGGGTGACGCCGGTGCGGGACCTTGCGCGGGAGTTCGGACTGTCCAGTGGCGGGTTCAGCGCGTTGTGCCGGCGCGAGGAGATCCCGTTGCCCGTTCAGGGGTAAGGAGCCAAGCCAGGCGTGATGGGAGTTCCGTTCTGATTCGGCGATGGACGGAGGGGATGCCGAAGACAACGGCAAGACGACGGTCTCCGTGGGGCTCGATCGCTCGCACGTCTGTCTTGGCCTGTTCCATGTAGTCGGCGATGTAGGATCGCTGAGGACGCAGTGCCGTTGTTGCTGGGTAGCACTGCTTGAACTCGGCCTTGAAAGTGTGAGTGCTGACTGTGAACTCCAGGTCAACGCGGCCGTTGAATGGGCGGTGCTTCTCTCCTCTCTTGGTTTGGGCGAACTCCTCGAAGGCGTAGCCACCGCAGAGCCAGACCGCGCCGGCAAAGATGCTGATGTTGGCGCGTTCGTTGTACCACCAAGGGGCATCGCCAACGTGTTCCCATTGCAGGCCGATGCGACGGTGTTGGTTGATCCATTCGGCGAGGACTGGGCGAAGGCAGCGGAGACGGCCGTTTGTCCTGATGCCTGATTCCATCGTGGCGTGAGAATATGTGGGGAAGTGAACGGGGTCAAGGGGTGCGTGGGCATGGGCCGGGTACAGGTCGTGGCACCTTGGATGGAGTTATAGGGGGCAGGCGGACTGGGTGAGTGGCTGCGTTCGGGGCGAGAACAGTTGACTGGGTGTTCACGTCTCCCTGGGCCTGAAGAGGCGGATGCGTCCACGTTTGGCATCGAACATGACCCGACTTCTTAGCGATCTGAGTGGTGGGGTGCAGTGTTCGTTGTTTACTTCATACATTGTCCTATGCGAGTCCCAGTGTGGGTGTCGGGATAGGTAGGACATGGCTCGGAGTTCCTTTGGCTGCATCAGGTAGAACAGGTATGAGATGCTGTTGCCGGCTTGGGCCGTTAGACGCAATGGTCTCTTGTGCCGCAGTCTACGCGCTTCCGATTCGATCTTCTCGGTGATCTCTGTTGGGATGTCCTGCCAGCTACCGCGGAAGGCTGAGGCGTTCTTCCCGTCGGACGTCAGAACCACTACGTATCGCTTCGTCCACCAAGAGTCGAACTTCCTTTGTTTGAGTAGCTCGCGTTGTCTCTTAGACTCGTCTGCTTCGATGGCCTCTGTGATGGGGTCCGGGCGGCCACGGACCATGCCCATTCTGGCCTGCTTGTTGATTCCCTTTGAGCCGGGGCGTGGGAACTGGGTCCGTACTCCTTCGTTCATTGTTAGGATCATAGCAGGGAACATGGGCTGGGGAAGGACCGAAAGAATGGTCCGGAAAGTCGTGGGACTTGGGCCTTCGTGGATAGGGTGGGGCGGTGCTGAGGGGAGGCGGATGCTGGATCCCAGTTTCAGGGTGCAGCTCTGGTGGGGACAGCAGTGGTTCAGTGAGCACGCCCTGACTGTAGACTCTGCTCGATATAACACGTGGGGAGACACCTGATAGCGATTTCGATCGGGTCTGTCGGGACGATTCGAGCAGCGGGAGGCTAGTCGAACTGCCGCATCTGATCCGCACTGAAATCCAGCGGGCTGCCCACCTCTTTGATGGTGCGACTCTTCACGGTGTGGGTGTAGATCATGGTGGTGCGGATATCGCTGTGGCCAAGCAGTTGCTGGATGGTGCGCATGTCGTAGTTGGCGCGCAGCAGGTGGCTGGCGAAACTATGGCGCATCGTGTGGCAGGTGACGCGCTTGGGAATGTGCGCCAGGTGCACGGCTTCGTGCAGGGTCTTCTGCAGTTCGCTGTCGTGCATATGATAACGGCGGCGTTCGTTGTCGCGGGGAACGTGCGTGAGGGTCTTGGCGGGGAAGAGCCACTGCCAGACGAACTCCTTGGACGCCGATTTCCACTTCCGGTCAAGGGCGCCGGGCAGTCTCGTCACGCGTGTTGGCCTCTGGGGCCGAGGGCCAGATCTTCATAAGGTCGTAGTACACGACGATACTGGCGGCCGCCTGCTGCTGGCGCTCCGGGGACTGGCCCTTTGCAGTGAGTTTCTGGAGAAACGGCGGCAAGGAGTCTGGGTCGCGGGGCGCGTGGCGGTACTTGAGGCAGAAATCCAGGTAGAACCGCAGCCATTTGAGGTAGTCCGGGTGCTGGGTGGAGGGCACGGACCGCTCATGCAGGGTTCTGAGCACAGCTTCCTGGAGTGGTTTCGCGATCTGTTTCATGGCAAGAAGACGAAAAAGGTCTATCATTACAAACGGAAGGAACACAAGAAGGAAAACCAACCATCAGGACCGGCAAGAACAGGTCTTCGAGCATTGCGTGGTCGCCGCGGCGGACTTCCCCGGATTCGCCCTTGACACCATGATCTTCAAGTGGAGAATAACCCAAAAGGGTACAATAACTTGTTAGCCGACAAGAGAGGAGTTGCACGTGATCGAACCTAAGAGCTCATTCCCCGTCTTTATCGTCAAAGATCTCGATGTGGCGAAATCCTTCTATACAGAGAATCTTGGCTTCGAAGTTGTCTTTTCAGGCGATTGGTACATCCATCTGGTTTCGAAGTCAGGAGTTCAGGTTGGTTTTCTGCTGCCAGACCAACCTACTCAACCGCCAATATTTCAAAAACCATACTCTGGCGAAGGCGTCATTTTCAGCCTGGAAGTGGAGGACGCTGATGCCGCCTATGCAGCAGCCAAGTCAGAATCGGTAAAAATCGTGCTTGAATTGAGGTCCGAGGATTGGGGGCAGCGGCACTTCTGTATTCAAGATCCGAACGGGGTTTATTTGGACATCGTTCAGTCTTTCGAGCCAACCGAAGAGTACCGGAGTGACTATGTCTCGGAATAGGAATCTTACCGACCTCAGGAATATCGGAAAGAAGATTGCCGGACGGTTGAACGAAGTAGGGATTTTATCCGAGAGCGATTTAAGGCAAGTTGGTGCGGTTAGCGCACATAGCATGATCAGGGAGAAGCATCCGAATGAACCCTTGCCAGTGTGCTACTACCTGTACTCATTTGAAGGCGCTTTGACTGACAAGCATTGGAATGACATCAGTAAGCAAAGAAAAGAGCAACTCAGAGCACAAGTCGGCTAACCACAGCATGCAGCGGACGCCGCTACGCGCCGCCGCTGATGCTGGACGTTGGACACGAAGAGACTAGGAAATGACATCCATTCTGATCATAAGCTCGACCATAGCGATTGCGGTCTCGTTCCTCTGCTCACTGGCAGAGGCGCTGCTGTTGAGCCTGAATCCCTTGACCCTGAATCGCCTCCAGACAACTCGTCCTCAGGCTGCGGAGTCGTGGAGACGCCTGAAGAAGAACGTGGCGCGTCCGATTACCGCCATCCTCGTTCTGAACACCGTCGCCCACACAGGCGGAGCCACAGTTGCAGGCGGGGCCTTCGCGGAAGTGTACGGCGAGCACAACATCTGGATATTCTCTATCCTGTTCACGGTCATTATCCTCTTTGGAACTGAAATACTGCCCAAAGTCATCGGCGTGACCTTCCGCAATCAGCTGGCCCCTTGGGCAGGGCCGATCTTGGAGCTCGTCACCCGACTGCTCTATCCGATCATCGTATTGAGCGAAGCCATGTTCAGACGGCTAACCGCTCATGGGGAGTCGGAGCAGATTACCACAGCCGATCTCGTGACGCTGGCATCGCTCGCGCGATCCGGCAAGGCCATCAACCTGGATCAGGAGAACATCATCGTTAATGCCGTACGCCTCAGCCACACCGCGATTACGACCGCCATGATCCCGCCGGAACGAATTCGATTCCTTGTCAAGGACTCGTCGCCAGAGTTGCTGCTTTCGCTCATTAGGGAAAGCGGACACACGCGCTATCCGGTGAGCAAGAGCGCAGACGCGAAAGACATATTCGCTTACATTGTGACGAAGAAGGCTGTTCCGGCGACGCACGCCGAACTCGCTCACCTGATGGCACGGGCGAAACCCATCCGCGCGGTTGACCGCCGAGCCACGCTCATGACCGGCCTTCACACGATGCTTCAGAACAAGGAGCATCTGCTGGCAGTGATGGAAGGTCAGAATCAGTGCGCAGGAATCGTGACCTTGGAGGATATTGCCGGGGAGCTGCTCAGCGCGGACCTTGAGGAATTCAGATAGTGTCCAACAAGGCAAATGCACGGTACGGCGTGCCGCCGCCCGTGATTTGCGGCGTTCGGCAAATAGGGGGAGAAGATCTATGATTGCAAATATGGACCGTGTTTCGTTGGCAATCGCCTTTTCGCTAGTGCTCACAGGGTTGGCCGATGGGGCTGAACAAGGGGCGAAAGCGGAGACGCTGGCTCGTCATGAAACTGTGGCGGAATTTCAAGGGACGAACTATCACCGATGCATGGGGCTGACATCTCTGTGCCCTGACAAGTGCGGCGAATCGGGGCCACTCGCAAAGTTCAGAATAGTCCACTACGTGACCTACGAAAAGATCGGGGAGTACGGCGATCCGAAATGGGACGAATTCTCCTTTCTTGTTGAAGACAACATGAAGCATCCAAAGGTGCCTGCCGAAATGCATACTGCTGTGAACTCTCTGAGGAAAGGGGACATTGTCTTGCTTTCATGGAAACACGACTACGTCACAAGCGATGGCGGCTCGGCACCGGAACGACCACTCACACGACTGGAAAAGATCGCACCTATCGGAACCCAGGCATGGCTCAATCAGATTGACCGTCGCGCCGGCGTCCGCGACACGGCCGGGCATGGGCCAACCATCGGCTCCGCCGAATGGATCCAAGCCGTTAGTGTTAAACTCGGAGTTTATGACAAACAGGGACACGGGCCAACTCCCGACACCGATGAATGGCGAAACGCGATACACTGGAAGGCGTTCGGTTTCAAGCCCGGGCAATTATCGACTGGAGAAGACAAAAAGGAAGCCGAACAAGACAAATCCAGCGTACGCGGTAAACCGCGCCGCTGATTTGCAGCGTTCGCAGAATGAATGAACGACCCTATGAACAGTGTTCCCGGCACCAGAGCCGTTTGCTACAGCTTGAATAGTTGTGCCTCCATCGCCTGCGGTCTGATGATTACGTGCTTTGCCTTCGTCGAGAGCGTTATTGCAGACGATTCCGATCTGAAAGCGCGGGCCGCCACATTCCCGGCTATGCCACGGGATACAGCCGACATGTCGGCCTTCACGACGAATGCCGTGACATTTGCCTCTGGCGCGCCTTTCAACGACCTTGAGTTCACCATTCTGGATACCGATTACATGGACGGCGAGAATGGTGGCTTTGATGTCTTCCTGCCCGTGGATACCTCAGATCCTGTGCCGGGATCGGATCATGTAAAGTTGTTGCGTTGTGCTCTGAACACCGAC
>VGWI01000124.1 GCA_016873655.1 Lentisphaerota bacterium | reverse complement strand
TTACGGAACTGGCAGGATGTCAAGTGGCACCAGAAACTGACGCAAAGGTTCCTGCAGAGTTGAACAGGCGCAGGATGAGGAAGCCGTGTTCCGATCGCCGTCGCGATTGGGGCGACAACGAGTGAGCTGGAGCAGATATGTCAGAAATCATCGAGAGAGAAAGCCCCGAGGAAGTCAAACACCCGCACGTCGACGTCCCTACTCGCAAGCGTCTCATCTGGGGCATGGGCGGGTTTGCCGACGCCACCATCACCTACGGCACCGGCAGCCTGGTCAGCGTGATCTACATCAACGCGTTGAACATCAACGCCGTGCTGGTGAATCTGGCGTGCGCCTTCCCGCGATTCCTGGACTTCGTTACCGACCCTCTGATCGGATACATGTCCGACAACACACGGTCCCGCTGGGGCCGGCGCCGGCCGTGGATGCTGGGTGGCCTGCTGGTCAGCGCACTGCTGGGAATGCTGTTGTGGCATCCGCCGATCTCCCCTGCGGGTGAGGCGCCCAGTGGCGTCTGGCCGCTGGTCGCGTACTGCGCCCGGAATCCCACGTTCTGGTACCTCGCCGTGATGATGTCGATCTTGTTCGCGGTGGGCTACGCGGCGTTCAGTATCTCGCATGCTGCCATGGGCTACGAGATGAGCACCGACTACAACGAACGAACGCATCTGTTAAGTGGCGAATGAGCGCTTATGCGCTGGCCGGGTTCCTGACGCCGTGGTTTCTGCCGTTGGCCATGTGGCTGGAGGGGCCCAAGGCGCAGTCGCTGAAAGGTTCAGAGGGCGTGATCACCGTAAGCATCATCGTCGCGGGGCTGATTCTGCTGACGGGACTGCCGACGGTCTTCTTCTGCAGGGAAAAGGTCGAAGCACACAAGGGCGAAGAAAAGATCAGCTTCTTTCGCGCCGTCCAACTGACGCTGCACAACAGGCCGTTCTGGCTGCTCGTCGCCAGTAATTTCATCACCAAGTTTCTCATGTGCCTGACAGGCGTCTTCTTCGTGTACGTGTTTATCTACCACATTGCGAAGGGTCAGCAGGCGCTGGGTTCCGCCTATGTCGCGGTGTTCTTCAACGCCATCAATGTCGCCAACCTACTGGCCATGGCCCCGTGCGCCGCGCTCACCGACCGCATCGGCAAGCGCACCGGCCTGCTCATCATGCTGACCATGAGCGCCGTTGCCTACGGTTCATTTTGGTTGACGTCCGGCAACACGCCGGGCTCGTTCCTGCATGCGACACTGCCGTGGGGCGGAACCATCTCCATGCAATGGCCCTGTCTCATCACGGGCATCCTGATCGGTGTGTTTACCAACACCATGCCGATGATCAAGAACTCGATGCTGGCGGACATTTGCGATCTCGATGAACTGAAGTCCGGTCATCGCCGCGAGGCTTTCTATGGCGCGGTATTTGTCACCACCGACAAGATCGCCATGGCCGTTTCGCTTGCCTTCCAGGGTTTCATGCTGGTCGCCTCGGGATTCGACTCGAAAGCGGACCTCCAGTCGGCGGAAACCATCCGATTCTGGTTCATTTCCCTCGTCGTGACCCAGCCGCTGGCCTGTCTCATCGGCCTCGTTTCAATCTTTATGTATCCGTTAACGCGCAAACGCTGCCATGAAATACGTGCCGAGCTCGAAGCCCGGCGAATCGGGAGGATCAGGACTTGCTAATGAAACCGTCATCCAAATCGCCAGCGTTCGCTGGCAAGGAGTAACACGATGAAACAGAGCAAGAGGAGCTGACTATCATGGCACAATCACGAGCGTCTTGGATGCGGAAGGGCAAGTTTGGAGTCATGGTACACTGGTGCGTACCGAAGACCCCGCCGCAGTTCGGCAAGCGGATCACGGACATCAACGAGGCGACCGACCGCTTTGACCTGGATCGGTTTATCAAGGATTTCCGCAGGACCAAAGCGGATTGGCTGATCTTTACGATCGGACAGGGCTCGGGGTTTGCCAGTCCGAATCAGACTTTTGATCAGATCGCCGGCTCGGGGCATTGCAGCCGGCGCGATTTGGTGCTGGAAATTGCCAAGCGCGTGGAGAAGCTTGGGAAGCGGTTCGTCGCCTACCTGCACTGTAGCATTGGCATCCAGCCGGAGTGGGTTCAGAAGGGCTTTGGCTGGAAGAAGCGAACCCGAGACGTGCCGGCAGCGATCCAGCAGCAATACACGGCCGTGATTGCGGAGTACTCCCGGCGTTACGGAACGCTGCTGGACGGCTGGTGGTTCGACGGCGCCTTTGCCGGCATTGATCCGGGGCTCTGGCTCGCCGCGGCGCGCGTGGGGAATGCCAGGCGTGCCGTGACCTTCAACGATGGCTCGCTCTGTATCGGATCTTCCAAGGTGGTGGTTCCCGGCCAGGACTATCTCGCGGGGGAATCGGAGTTCTTGATTACGAGCAAGATTCGGTACGGACGCGAGAAGGAATTGCTGACGCCGATCACGCATGTGCCGCAACCGCCGCCTGCCTGCCTCTGGCACGCACTAATCCCGATTGATGCTATGTGGGAGCACAGGATTCCGTTCAACTACGACTGGCAGAAGTCGCCGATCCCCTGGGTGGCGCCGAAGCCGCACCAGATGGAGGATCCGCTGTACACCGTCGCCGATCTGGAGACCGTGGTGCGGGATTTCAAGGCCGTGGGTGGCGGGGTGACGTTCAACATCGGGATTTTTCAGGAGGGCGGCGTGGGGCCGAAGACAGTAGACCAACTTGCGTCCCTGGCACGGAGACTGTGAGAAAAGGAAAGGGGCCAAACGTAAGAGGTGTGTGTGGGTTACGGAAATAGACGGAAACGGAGCAACGAAATGACTGTGACCAGCAAGACAATCGCAACGAAACGAGTACTGAGCGCGATGACCATCGTCACCTTCTGGCTGGCGGGGGCGGGAAGCGGCTTGGCCGCGGAACCGCCGACCGGGCCGACCTACACCAATTCATTGGGCATGGGGTTCGTCCGGTTTGAACCGGGCACGTTCACCATGGGCACGGGTGGGGACTTGCGCATCAAGGACCTTGTGCTTGGGCAAGATTTGGGAGGGACCGGCGAAGATGGGCTGGACTGGGATGAGCAATCGGCGCATTCCGTGACCCTGACTGCGCCGTTCTATGTGCTGACGGCCCGCGTCACCAAGGCGCAGTTCGAGCAGGCGGGGTTGGGCGTCGCGGACGACAACTGCCGTGTGAGTTGGGATCGTGCTTCGGCGTTTTGCGCCTGGCTGAGTCAGCAGGATGGCCTCACCTATCGCCTGCCGACGGAGGCGGAATGGGAGTATGTGCGTCGGAACCCCGGGACCGTGGCGGATTTCGTTGGGGAGTGGGTCGGCGACTGGCATGGTGGGTACCGGAATGTCAGCCTCACGAACCCGGCAGGGCCGGTCACCGGCGTTGTGAAGGTGGCTCGCCGCGACGCGACCAACCGATTGAGTCAGGCGACGGCGAGGGAGGGACAGTATGTGTTCCGGGTTGTGCTGGACACGGCGGCGGCCCAGCGCTGGGTCCACAGCCCGCTGCCGTTTAACCAGATGGCCGTGAAGCAGAGCACGGCGCCGGCCTTGCAGGGGCCGGCTGCGAATGTGCCGCACTTCGCTGTGCGCTTCGCACTGCCGGTCCCCGCGAGTTACGACCGGCAGCAGAACAGCTCGTTGGTGGGCATTGATCCCGCGATATCGTTTTACAATCATTCGCCGGGGTTCGAGATCATGCCCAATGGCGATGTGCTGGCCGTCTGGTACAGCAGCCCCGGGAGTGAGGACGGGAAGATCATCCGGACAACCCAGGCCCGGTTACGTCATGGCGCCGAGGAGTTTGACATACCGGAACTGCTTTTCAAGTTCAAGGGCGATTATGACGGCAGCCCGTGTCAGTGGCGGGAGGGGACCACCAACTGGCTGTTTACGGGGGTGACTCCCCAGGGCGGCGGTGGAGCCACCCCGCCGTACGTGTTTCGTGTCAGCCGTTCGACGGACAGTGGCGCCACCTGGACGATGTTCCTGCCGACGTTTTTCAATATCGTCGGGTCCCCGCAGCCGATCACCAGTAACTTCCGCGATCCGGACGGGGCTGTGTACGTGGTGACCGACGAGAGCGGAGGGGCGGGCTTTCCCCAAAGTCTGCTCTGGCGCAGTCCGGACAACGGGCTGACGTGGAGGCCCCAGGCGGGACGCACGTACGGCCGCCACACGACGATCGCGCCCTTGGCCTCGAACGGCCCTTTGCTGGGGCTTGGCGGGAAGAAGTCCCAGATTAACGGCTACATGCCCCAGACCCTTTCGACCAACTGGGGCGCAACCTGGGAGGCGCCGACGCAGAGTCCATTTCCGCAGTTGGGGATGAACCAGCGTCCGTGTGTGCATCGGCTCGCCAGCGGCAGGCTGGTCATGGTTGGCGATGCCGCGTTGAGAGAGACTCTTGTGCCGCCGGCCGACTGGACGAATGGGATGGCGCCGTACGTGGCGCTGTCGTCCGACAACGGCGCGACCTGGCATTTCAAGGCCTTGCCCGTGGCGCTCAAGCACGAGAACGCCAATCTCCTGACCCTGGGCTACGCCACCGTGTGCCAGGCGCCCAACGGGTTGATTCATGTGCTGGCGACCATGACACGTCCCGGACTGCACTACGAATTCAACGAGGCGTGGGTCTATTCGGCGGACGGCGACATTGTGCCGGAGACCAGCGGCGGCACGATCACCAACTACAGCGAGAACTATCCGGGCGGAGCGCGCAGGGCGACCTGGAGCGCGCGTATCTGTCCGAACGGCCGCTATCTGCTGGATGGGGTGGAAACCAACTACCACGAAAACGGCACGGTGCAGCGGGTAGTGACCTGGGCCAGCGGCCGGCGGACGGGCGAGGAAACGCTGTGGGCGCCGAATGGCGACAGGTTCTGGAGTTGGAATCACGACTTGACCAACAACGTCAGCACTTGGACGCACTGGTGGAGCAACGGGCGCAAGCGAATGGAGTCGCAGTGGGACACCAACCCCGTGGCGCGCGATCTGCCCACCCGCCACTTCCGCGGGCTGGTGGCCAATGGCGAGGCGCGGCACTGGGACGCGACGGGGCGGGAGGTGGGCGTGTATCGCTTTGAGAATGGGAGCTTGAAGTAGAAAGGAAACCTTCGTCCCGAACCTTGCCTGCCGGGCCGTAGCGCCTTGGCGAAGGCCGGTCCCGAACCATATTCCATTGGCTGATGGCTGATGGCGAATGGGGGAAGCAAGTATTCAGTGGCCAGTGTTCAGTATTCAGAAGGAACGTCGACGGGGCTCGACAGGTTTCGACAGGAGCAAAGAAGCAACGCAATGAGCAGAACAGACAACACAGCAACGAAACGAGTACTCACCACCGTGGCGACCGCCGCTCTCTTCCTGGCGGGGGCGGGAGGCGGCTTCGCCGCGGACGCGCCGACCGGACCGACCTACACCAATTCGCAGGGCATGGGGTTCGTCCGGCTCAATGCGGGCGCGTTCGTCATGGGCCAAGGCACTAGCCTGAACGCCCCGGACAGCGACAAAGCGGGAGCGAACCTCACTACGAGCCTGGATTGGGACGAACAGCCG
>VGWI01000123.1 GCA_016873655.1 Lentisphaerota bacterium | reverse complement strand
CCCTCGATGCATCGGAGGTCGGAGATCAGAGATCGGAAGTCCGTGGTCTGTGGTCCGTGGTCTGCGGTCTGGCTTTCAGGCTTCCGGTTTCCGCCATCATCCCTCTCGCCTTCCTCCGCCCTCCCCCCTCCGTCCTCAGGTTTCAGGTCTCCGCCCTCATCCTTCTGAAGGTTTTCCCACTTCCCCGCCTGCAGATTGTCGAGCACCGTCACAACGGCGCCGGCGTCTGCCAGCGCTTCCACCAAATGCGACCCGATGAACCCCGCCCCGCCGGTCACAAGGACGGATGCGCCGCGAAAAGGAGCAGAGGTCGGAGATCGGAGGTCGGAGATCCGCGCAAGAAGATACGGATCCAAAGCAGAAGGGCTGTTCTTCATGTCAAACAGAATGGGGCGGGATTGCCAATCATCTTGCCTGGCATCGCACCGATCTCAGCGCATCAGGATGCAAGCTGTTCATGTTATTCCACGTCGGGTTTCTGGCGCTCGTCTTTTCTCTCCGCGCTCTCTGCGCCTCCGCGAGAGATATCCATCCCCCAATCGGAACAGAAGCAAGCAAAGGCAGCAAAGAAGTGCCTGCGCCGAGTCTCGGCGCAGGCAGTATTCCGCTCAGAAGCCGAGCACATCTGGGCATGCTCCAGGCAACATCATCCGGCTGATGCCATGCTTGAGTACACAAACATGGAAGTTGATCAACAGGCCAATAGGCACATCGAGCAACTTCATGTAAGAGAAGAGCTGTGCTTTGTGGACCGGCAACACCTTCTCCACTGCCTTCAACTCAACCAGCAAACACCGGTCAACAATCGCGTCGAGACGCAACGTCTGTTGAAAGACGAACCCCTTGTAGTCTATCGGAACGGCAAGTTGGCTCTCATACGGAATGCCACGAAGTGAGAATTCCCTGAGAAGGCACTTCTCGTATATCTCCTCCAGCAATCCCGCACCCTTGAGGCGGTGAACTTCTATCGCGGCACCGATGACTTCACGACTCCATCTGTCAGCAGTATCGTACTTCGGGTGCATTCAGTTCAGCACTCCGCCCTGCCTTCTGTTGGCAATCCCATCGTTCCTAATCCTTTTGAACAGAAGAAAACCAAGAAAGGCAAGAGTTCTTCTTGTCAAGATGCACTGTTGACCTTCGCTCCCTTTGCTGCCTTCTGTTCACGATCTGGCTTGCTTTCTGATCTCCTCATACGGAGTCGGATCCTCGGCCATGGCACGGATCATCTCCGGCCAGGAAGGGGCAACGTAGCCCGTTGCCTCCCTGAACCTGGAACCGTCCAGGCTACGGTCACACGCGAGACTGTCGTCCGGCTCGATCTCAACATCGAGGCGATACACATCACGGATCAACTTGAGAAGGTCGAACTTCGTTACCGGCTCCGCGGCAACATGATACAACCCTTCAAGCTCAACCCAGTCGGCCAGAACGCGTCGGATCACCTTCGAGAGTTCAAGCGTGGTCAGTCCGCTAAACACCGCTTTCGTGAAGCCCTTCACCTTCCGCCCACGCTGGGACAGGAACCACTCGACCAGGCCGCGTTCTACGGAAAGTTCCCGGCCTATGATGGACGTCCGCAGGGTCACCGCGCCAGGACCCGCGACCTCGCCGAGAAACTTGCTTCTTCCGTACACATCCTCCGCATCACTCGGATCTGATTCCCGATACGCGCCCTTCCTGCCGGAGAACACGCAGTCGGTACTGACATGCACGAGACGAACTCCACGCGCTCTGCACAGCCGATGCAGGACGTGAGGGTAGAGCGAGTTGATGCGCACGCACGTTTCGGGATCCTTGCCTTCCTTGAGCTGCTTCACAACCCCGATGCAGTTGACAACGGCGTCGGGCCGAACGCGGTCGAGAACGGACGACAGGCTCGCCTCATCGCCGGCATCAACTCCGGACACCTTCGCGACGCTGTCAAGGACCCCGGCAGAAAGCCCCTCAGGAGCGCCTCGCATCGCGGCCGTCACATCGAACCCACGTGAAAGGACCTGACACGCCTTGTGGCCAAGCATGCCGGTTACACCCAGAACCAGGACTTTCATGCCTCTACTTTCGTCGGTTCCCGGGCCGGGATCGGCCTGACGCCTGACCTGCGCATCCAGAAACTTGCCGCAACCTGCCTGTGACTCGCGGAATCGTAGCGGTGGAAGGCTTGCCGAAAGAGCTCTTCATGCTCGCGCTGCAGGTAGTTCATGGCCAACAGCACTTCAAAATCGCAATTGCATGCAAGGAAAGCCTGCAGCAGGTATGACTCAGTCCAGAACACGCGGAAGCGCGGGTTTGTGACATAAGACTCCGCATACTCATAGGGCATCGGAATGTCATGCGCATGCACAACAACTCCGGCGGCAAGTCGCGGCAGCACATCCAGATACAGAAAGTTGACGTCCCCACCCATCCTTACCGTGTGCCCGGAATCAATGAAGAGGATGTCGTTCTTTCCGAGCGCGCCGAATAGCGATTCGTCCGTGAGTTCGACGCGTTGCCGCAGAACAGTCACCCCCGGCAAAGCAAGCGTCCTGTCGGACGGATACGGATCCACGACCACGTGTTGAGCCCGCGTCCCCGTCTCCGAGGCGTTTCTGTCCAGTGCCGCTGCTATGATCATGGTTGACCACCCCGACCCGACCTCGATGACACGCTCCGGCTTACACTTACGTATCATGCAGTGTGTGGAAGCCGCGCATCCGAAACTGAACGCCGCGTTCTCGGTGTAGAACCCACCCCCATCCACCGCCCGCGCCGGCCAGTCGCACTCTGCGCCAAACTTCTCCCCTAACTCCTGGAGCAATTCCATCTGGGCTCCCGGCCTGAAATCAATTCCGGGCAACTCGCTGCGTCTGTCCCATACGCGCCGCTTCTTCAGATCCCCAATGTCCGGGACCGGCGAATAGAAATGAACCTGCAAGGGCAGACATCCCCACGCGAGACATTGCTCGGAACCTTCCCCGCTTTCGGCCATCCGGGCAACCACGCGAGCCAGCACGGGCTTCGGAACGAACCACACAAGCCGGGCCAGCAGCGCCGCCGCCCGATACGCTAACCTTCCCGACATTTACCCCTCCCCCCGCAATCGCTCTGCAGCGGCTCGCGCGCATTCGCGATACCAACCGGTTACTTCGCTTGCTATGCGGGTCCGGTCAAGTCTCTCCGCCGCGGTGGCGGCATTCATGGATGCCGCCCTGTCAACCAGGACATCGTCTGCAAGAGCAGTACGCAGAGCTTTGGCAACAGGTTCGGGATCGTCAGGCGGAACAAGAAAAGCGGACTCGCCGTCACTGACCCAATCCGACGCCGCCCCGGTTCCTGACTGCACGGGGAATGACCCCATGAGAATGGCCTCCAGCAGCGACGTGCTGATGCCGTCGCTTATGCTCAGTCCGATCGAAATGCGAGCGCTTCCGTGCAGTTTCAGTATCTGCTCGTGAGAACAGTGGTTTGGCAGGAATTCCACCGGGATCCCCGTTCTCTTCTCGAACAACTGGCCTGCGATCTGTATGTCTTCCGTTAGTGCGCTGTAGATTCCGAGCCTGTAGCCCTTGAGCAAGTCGGCGCACCTTTCCAACGCCGTCAGCGCAACGAGTGCCCTTCCAGCCCATCCCTGGTAGCCTTTCAGGGCTATTACGCGTCGCTGCGATGTCGGCCCGCCCGTCCTGAGCCTCGCGGCGGCGGCAAGATCGTACCCGCCGGTATTGGGGCGCACCGGTCCGACCATGCCCGCGAAGCCGAACTCACGCGCCAGATCCACGTCACGATCACACTCACAGTCGTATCCGTCGCACGCTGCCAGCACCGCTCGCAGCTTCTCCGGGTGCCCTCGAAGGTGCCGGAAGAGACTTATATCGCTCCCCCAATTCTGCACTATCCAATAAGGGAACCGGCAGCCGAACACCTCCTTCGCTTCAAGCGTCAGGTAACCTGCATGCTGCATTTCCAGCGAGTGAACGATGTCCGGCCGGTATCGGCGAATCGCGCCTGCAAGGCGCCGCTGGCGGAACATCCACGGCGGCCGGAAACGGCGCGCGACATCTCTCGCCTTGGTCATCCCCCTGCGCTGCACTGGCCACTCGACGCGGACCCGCACACTGCGCTCGATGAGGCCAAACCCGCGATCCAGGAGCCTGACCCCGTCGAGAGACACATGCGGCCTCTCCGGGCTTGCCGGAAAGACGGCAACGTCCCACCCGGTGCCCTTCAGCAGGCCAATCCACCTGGCTGAGTGCACACTCCCCGGCCGCGCCACAAAGAGGATTCTCATCTTGATCCGGGCGTTGGAACCCACCTTCTCATCGAGTCGACCATCAGGTTCCGCACCTTTGCCGCATCCCACCTGTCAGCCGCGGCGGCAAACGCATTGGAGACAACCTTCACACGCAGTTCCATGTCCGTGGTTAGCCTGCGGACCGCATCGGCAATTGCCGTCGCGTCCTGCCTGTCAACAAGCACTCCGCAGCAGGTTTTCTTCACAAACCAGCTCAGGAACGTGTCCGGCGGCGCATAGGCAAGGATTGGGCGGCCGCTCACCAGATAGTCGGAGAGTTTCGTAGGGCACGATGTTCTCAGCACCTCCGGCACACCGGATTCGAATCCGAGCGGAAGAAAGAGAATGTCGGCGTCGCGTTGGGCCGCCGTCACATCGGCCGGCCCCAGGCTTGGCAGGACATCCACTGGCCCCGCTATCCCGCGCCTCTCAAGAATGGCGGGATCCTGCGGCGTGTGGATGTGCAGCCTCACCGTTGATTCGGGGAGCAGACTCAACCCCGTCAACAGCATCGATATCGCGTCGAAGTTGACATGGTACACGGAACCTGAAAAGAGGATCCTGGCCGCTTCAGGAGGCTTCCTGGCAGAAACACGTTCCGGGGCAAGGCCCACCGGGCACGGCGTGGGACTGTACAGCACGACCGAATCAGTCCCGTACCGTCGCTTGTATTCATCCTGTGAGAATTCGCTTATCGTGAATATGCCCGCCGCGGACCTGAGTGCTTTGGGCTCCACCACCTTTGCGCACCAGCGCCTGACGGGATCGCTCCACTGGTACACGTAGTCGTCGTCCATAACCGGGATCAACGCGCAACCGTTTCGACGCGCAGCCCACCACGCAGCCGCCATGTCTTCCAGATCACCGGTGAAAACGATCAGCCCGTTGATACGCTCGCTGCACAGTAGCCGGGCAAGATTCCTTGCCCTCTGTGCCGCCTTGAGCCATACATTCATCCAGTCGAACATGGGCCGAAGCGGCCCCGCGGATGGACCGTTCAACCGCCGCCATTCGGACGGAAGGCGGTGATAGTCGCATGGAAGACGCGCACTTCCGGGCCGGTCCGGTTCGACGTCTCTCGATGTGATAATACAGTAGTCGGCCGGCTCCAATCCTGAAAACAGACGCCTGATCCTGACCGCCGACCCGGAAACAGAGGGCGGAACCGAATGGCTGAGTATGCCTATCTTTGCCGGTAGTCTCATCGCTGGCAGCGCACTGTGGCGTCACTGGCGCCTTGAAGCTCCAAACCACCTGAAGTACTCGACAAGCCCTGAATAGATGTCGGCGTCCGGAGAAAACCCGAGGTCCCTTCGCGCGCTGGTGATGTCCGCCTTGCAGTGCCGGACCTCTCCAGGCCTGGGGGCCACGCGCCTCACCGCGCAGGCGTTCAGTCCGCTGGCCTTCTGCACAAGGTCCGCCAGCAGGTTGATGGTGATGCTCTCGCCGG
>VGWI01000122.1 GCA_016873655.1 Lentisphaerota bacterium | reverse complement strand
TTTCCTGCGCGGGCGGGGGTACCGCGGAACGGCGGCGTTCCTGCCGGCGCTGGCGTTCACGTTTTCCGGCTACGGGTTCACGCTGATCTCCGCCGGCCACCGCGGCATCTTCCACATGATGCCGTTCGGCGTGCTGGTGCTCGGGCTGGTTGACCGCGGAATCCGCTCGAAGTCTCCGTTTCACCTGGCGATGGCCGGGCTCTGTCAGGCCTACAGCATTATCGGTTCAAGCGACATAGGGTTGATATTTGCCGTTCTGACGGTCTTCTATGGCGCCTACAGGGCGATCCGGGAATGGCCGGCGCGCGGGGAGCGTGCGCGGTTCACATGGCGCATCGCACTTGGCGGCGTTCTGGCCGCAGCGACGTTTGGACTGGCCACGGCGTCCTTCTTCCAGGCCTGGGCCGGGGGCGGCAAGGCGACGCGGCAGCTCCAGATAGGAGAGGACCAGTCACCAGCAAAGAAGTGGGAATTTGCCACGAACTGGAGCATGCCGCCGGAGGAAATCGTGGAGTTCTTCGCGCCGTGCGTCTACGGGATCGAGCCGGGCGACCCGGACGGCCCGTACTGGGGCAGGCTCGGGCGGAGTCTTGGCTGGGAACAAAACAGGCAGGACCCGCGCTTGTTCATGAATTTCCGTCAGCACACGGTCTATCTCGGCGTGCTCCAGATGGCGTTCGCGATCTTCGGCCTTTTCGCGTTCGCGCGACGGAAACGCACGACGGATGGGGACAACGCCGGCGGGGCGGCCCCCGAACCGGCGGACAGGGGTGGCGACCTCGCGTTCTGGGCGACCGTGTTCGTTGCGGGGGTGCTTCTGTCGCTCGGGCGCCATTTTCCGCCGCCTTACAGGCTATGGTACTCGGTCCCGGGCCTTTCGATCATGCGGTGTCCCGTGAAGTTCATGCACATTTCCGAG
Source organism: Lentisphaerota bacterium (assembly GCA_016873655.1). Classification (GTDB taxonomy): domain Bacteria; phylum Verrucomicrobiota; class Kiritimatiellia; order UBA8416; family VGWI01; genus VGWI01. The sequence continues at coordinate 4,814 of VGWI01000122.1, read as the reverse complement.
TTTGCGCTCGCAGTTCTCTTCGCGGCGGGGATTTCGGCCTATGTCCGCGACTCTGGCGCGATCGCGGCGGCCCGTGAATCTCCCACGCGGAAACAGCAGCCGGCGCCGGACCATGCCATCCGGAAGCGTTTTCTGTTTGCGGCGGTTGCCGCCGCGGTTGCCGGGGCGGCATTCATCATCGCCGCGCAGGTGGGCGGTTCGTTCGCGCCGGCGCTACGGGCTCACTGGCGCGAGATAGGTTTCGGCGGTTTCCAGGATGTACTGCTTGGTCTCTTCCAGGGTTCGTTGCGCCGGGCCGGGGCGCTCTTTTTCGTTGCCGCCGGCTTGTTCGCCGTGCCGCTCTGGAAGGGCGGAAGGGGCGTGGCGATCCGGGCAGCGGTTCCGGTTCTCGTGTTGATCGTGGCGGCGGACCTGTCGCTTGTGTGCGGTCGGTTTGTCCGCACGCGGGATATGCGTGAGCATTTCAGGCGGAACCCGATGACCGATTACCTGGCGAAGAATGTCGCCGAGGGACGTGTGTCGTATCACCTGACCCAGAGGTCCAGGGTCTATCCGCTCTGGGCGAGCCTTACCGTCCACGGTGTTGACACGATTGAGCCTACCACTGAACTGACGCCGCCGGCTGAATACATGGAGTACTTCGATGCCATAGGGCGCGACATCGTCAGACTGTGGACGCTGACCAGCACAAAGTACGTAGTCGCCCCGTTCCAGATGGTGGAAGGTTTGCTGCGGCATCCGGCCTTCAAGCTGGTCAACAGGTTCGAGACTGACGGCGCGAGAATCCTTGCATGGCCGTCGGCAGGCGGACGGGCCGCGCTTGTCCGCTTCGACGGTGCGTTGCCGCGCGCGCTGGTGATTCATTCCTGGGAGACGACCAGCCGCAGCAACGCGTTTGCCCGGATCGCTGAGAAGGACTGGAACCCGTGGAAGAGCGTTCTCGTTTCGGAAGGCAGTGTGCCGGAGTCCGGGCAGGAGTCGGACCCGACGCCGGCCAGGATCGAGAGGCGCGAATTGCAGTCGGTCATCATCAGGGCCGACACGGACAGGCCGGGCGTTCTTCTGCTGACCGACAAGTATGACCCGCGCTGGCGTGTGCGCGTTGACGGCCGCGACGCGGAGGTGCTGGAATGCAACGCGATCATGCGCGGGGTGTTCCTTGACGCGGGGAGTCACAGGGTGGAGTTCGTTTACCGGCCCTTCGTGCGGCAGTTCGCGGCCAGCATGGTGCCGCTCGCGGTGATGCTTGCCTGGAGCGGTGCGCGCATCGCCGGCGGTCGTCGCAGGCGGAGGGCCGCAAAGTGAGGGGTCGTCTTTCCGTATGCGCCGCCATTCTGCCGGCGCTGCTGTGCGCGGCGTGCGGGAGGAAAGGCGGCCCCGCCGTGGCGCGGACGCAGGCGGAGTGCGTTGGCGACCTGACCAACGTGGTCATGTTTGCGATGGCCCCGGGCGAGGCCGGGATGTTCTCGAGCCGGGATCGTACGGGCGGCAACCGCGACTGGATAGATCCGTCCCGCATCGGGCCGGACCGGCGCTTTTCCGTGCTGGAACTCAAGGGGCCGGGCTGCATACGGCGGATATGGGAAACGGGCGGTCCGGGCCGCCGGTGGCGTTTCTACATAGACGGTGAACCGTCGCCGCGCATAGACCTGTCCCGTCCGAAGATATTCGGCGGCAAGCCGCCTTTCATCGAGCCGCTATCCCGCGAGTTCTGCGGAGCGCGGCACTGCTATGTTCCGATAACGTTCGAGAAGTCGCTTCGGCTGGAGTTCGAGTTCGAGAGCGTGTCGCCGGGAATGACGCCCTACTACCACGTAAACTACGAACTGTGGCCGGACGCGCGGAACGCGGCGTCGTTCGATTTCAGCGGGCTGTCCGGTTACGCGGATGTTCTGCAGGGCGTGAGCAACGCATGGGCGGTCTGCGAGGCGGGCGGGTCGATGCGGCTCGCGCCGCCGGGTCCGGGCGTCGCCGTGACTGTCCCTGCGGGCGGGGTTTCCGTGCTATGGGAGAACAAGGGAGCCGGGACGGTTCGGACGCTGGCACTCAGGCTCCGGCGCGAACCCGGGACAAGCGACGCCGCGCACGCAAGGCTCACAAGGGAACTCGTGTTGCGCGCGTACTGGGACCGCAGCTCGAAACCGAGCGTGGAAACGCCGCTTGGCGACTTCTTCTGCAACGGGATGAAGTGGCGCAGGTTCACGTCCGTCGCGCTGGAGAACCACGGCGGGTGGCTTGTTTCAAGGTTCCCAATGCCTTACGCGAAGTCGGCGCGCCTCGAGCTGCGCAACGACTCGGCGCGGCCGGTGGAAGTCGAGTGCGCAGTCGAGAAGATTCCCGATCGTGTATCGAACCGCTACTTCCACGCGTCATGGACTCAGAGCGACAGGTCCGGCGTGCCTTTTGTCTTTGCCACGGCCGGCGGCCGCGGACACTATGTCGGCACCTACCTCATCTCCCACGGCATGGACGGGAGCTGGAATATCCTCGAAGGCGACGAGCGGTTCTATGTGGATGTCGAACCGGAGCCGTCATTCCATGGAACCGGGCTGGAGGATTACTTCAACGGCGGCTGGTACTACTACGGATTGTACGACCTCCCGCTGTGCGGACTTGTCGAGAAGGCGGCGATGCAGACGGCGCAGTACCGGTTCCATCTCCCCGACAGGGTCGGGTTCCGGAAGAGTTTTCGCGCCGAGATCGAGTTCGGCGACGGTAACGCGTCGCGCGGCTACATGTCGGCCGTCGGGTACTGGTATCAGGATCGGCCGTCCGCGGCCGGCAGCAACATCCCTCCGGTCTCCGGCCGGTTCCCCGCGCCGAACGCGGTTGAGCGGGCGGCGACGATGGCGGAACTGATGGAACTGGAACGTATGGGGCTGTGGACGGAAGCCTCGGAGCGCTGCGGCATATTCGCCGAGCGGTATCCGGACGTCCCCGAGTCGGGTGTCTATGCACTGCGGCGCGCTGCGTACAGGGAAGTGACCGAAGGGTTCGCCTCCGCCCGTCCGGCGTACGAGGCTTGCGTGCGTGCCGGGCCTGACTCGATCGAGGGGCGTCAGGCCGCGCTGCTGCTGTGGAGGCACGCGTCGCCTTCGAACGCGATCGGTTTTGCGCACGTCAACGGCGACTACAAGGTCTACCTCGACGGCAGGCTGATCTCGCAGGGCGACCATCCGCTGGCGGTGACCGCCGCCCCGGTTCACGCGGCGCCGGGCGAGCACGAACTGACCGCCGAAGTCACGGCGAAGCGGAACATGCCGTGGTTCCGGTTCTCACTGCGCACGCAGTCGGCGGATTTTGCCACCGACGACTCGTGGGAGACCACGGCGCAGAAACCGCCCGGCTGGCCGCGCGGCGAGGGCGGGGGCGGATGGCAGAAGCCGGAACTCAGAACCGTGCCGCCGTTCATGAACTACTGGACATTCTCGCCGAACGCCTTTGTTGGCGTGCAACAGGGGCGGCACTTCCTGTACCCTCCGTGGGACTGGAAGACCGGCACAACCGCGTACTTCCGCAGGCGGATAGTGATACCGGAGAAGCCGGCCGGGCGATCCGTCGCGAATCGGACAGGCGGCGATGTGCAGGCGTGGGACACGGCGTCGGAAGCGGAACGCCGTTCCGGGCGCGAAGACACGGAAAAGGGCGCGGATGCAGTTCATTGACCGTTTTCTCCAGGGTTGGCGGTGCCGCAAGGCGGCGGCGTGGGTCCCGGCCGGCGCGCGGGTGCTGGACATAGGCTGTCACCACGGCGAGTTCTTCGAAATGCTGGGTGACCGGATAGGCCCGAGCGTCGGGCTGGACCCGAACGCGCCCGAGCGGGCCACTTCGCGCTACGAGCTCAGGCGCCTGGCCTTCAGGGACAAGCTTCCGTTCCCGGACGCATCGTTCGACGTGGTCTCGATGCTTGCGCTGATCGAGCATGTGCCGAACCGGCCCGAGCTTATCCGCGAGTGCCGCAGGGTGGTTGCGGATGGCGGGCGTGTGATAGTCACCGTTCCGAGGCCCGCTGTTGACGGGATAGTCCTTGCCCTGGTGCGTTTGCGGCTGGCCCACGGGATGTCCATCGAAGAGCACACCGGGTTCGATCCGGAACAGCTCCCCGTCGAGTTCGAGGAGGCGGGGTTCCGGCTCGTGTGCCGAAGGCGTTTCCAGCTTGGGTTGAACAACGTCATGGTCTTCGCGCCGGCGGCAGAGGAGACGGGCGAATGAGCGCCCCGCCGAAGCGAAGACGGGATCGGAAGGCAGCCGCCGCAACAGCCGCGCCACCGGCCGTGGCGGAGAAGAGCGGGCGGTTTGACGGGGTGTTGATCTCCCTCCTTGTGCTGGTGGGCGCCGTGCAGTTCATCACGATGCCTTCCATGTATTACCCCGGCGACAACTTCGCGCCGCGGATCGAGTGCAGCGGATGGGTCGCCACCGGGACTCTCGGCATAGACTACTCAGTTCGTCCGGAATTCGGCGGGTTCGTGGAAAAGCGCGGGCAGTACCTCTACGAGAACGACGGCCGCGGCAGGTTTTTCAGCAAGTACGGGTTCGGTAACACCCTCGCGTATGTTCCCGCATATTGGGCGGAGAAGTTGAGGACCGGGAAGCTCGCCCTGATGGCCGGCACTGACTCGTTGCTATTCGCGATCAACGTCGAGCAGGTGTTGTTGTCGCTGCTGTTCGCGTTCTACCTGTACAGGCTGGCCATGCTGTTCGCGGGCAGGCGGTGGATGGCCGCGGTGTTCGTCGGGGTGTCCATCTACTCGACCTACGCATGGCATTACCTGCGCAGCCCGACGCTGGAGATTTTCCAGATGCCCGCCTTT
>VGWI01000121.1 GCA_016873655.1 Lentisphaerota bacterium | reverse complement strand
CCGGACAGGCGGCGGGCGCGGCGGCCGCGCTTGCCGCGAAGCAGGGCGTGACGCCAGGCAAGGTTCCGATCGGCGAGTTGAAAGCACTGCTTGTGGCAAATGGGGCGATTGTCCCGGCCGCCGTTCAGAAGTGAACATCGTCATGCCGACGGATTACGGCGCTGATCAGCGCGAGACCCCCAGGCGGTAGAACGAACGGGTCGCGGCATTGGTGCCTGTAACCTCCACGCGCGCGCCGGTGCCGCCGACCAGGCCCGTTCCCGGAGTCCAGACGCTTGACGTGAGCCCCGTGGCGCTTTGCAGCCAATAGACCCGGCCCGTAACCGAGTTGAACCCCAGCACAATCCCGCCGATCCCGGGATCACTCTGGACATCGGTAAAACGGAGATAGGACTCAGGGTCCAGCGGATCGGTTCCGGCAACCGCTTCAGCCTCATCGGTCATGCCGTCGTTATCATCATCGGGATCGTCAGGGTCGCGTATGCCGTCACCGTCGGAATCGGGCGGCAAATCGTCGTCCACCTCGTACACCGGAAAATCGAACTCGTTCCAGCCGTTGCCCTGCAGCCGAAGCCCGCAGACCCCCCTTCCATCCAGCCAGTCCTCGTCCTGCCCGGCCGCAATTCGTGCGATCTGCCAGCTATTCCAGTTGGCCGCGTCAAAAACCATCGTCCCGCCGGAAACGACCTGCAGGTCGGGGTCCTGCGTGGACCGCGAGGCGATCTGCACCAGAACAGTCGTCGTCTGCGTCGGCGGATACGTGTACTTCACGCGCAGTTCCGCGTTGCTCCCTTCGGGGACAAAAAGAATGTCCGGGTCAATGATCAGGTTGGGCTTTTCATTGTCGACCTCGTAGATCGTAACCTCTGTGCCGGAAATCCCGGGCGCATCAATGTTGACTGACCCCATGTTAAACTCACCGGTCTTCACGTTCTCAGGAACCGTGATATTGACACTGAACGGCTGGTACCAGTTCGTGGCGTCGCGTGTGACGAATGTGGGATTGGCGGGCAGCGTGCACGTGGTGTAGGAACGGGGCATTATTGAGAAGGTGATCGTGAGCGGCGCTGCGGGCGCCGCAGTCAGAACGCCGGTCAGCGGCTTGATCGTCCCCTCCTCCACGCGCATGCGGGACGGAACAACCAGCGCAAGGGTGTCGTCGCTCAGGATATCCACGGTTGCGTTACTGAATGGGCCGATGGAGTAGCCGGGATCGGGCAACAGCGAAAGCGTCACGGACTCCGTTTCTTCAACGGACCAGTCGTCGATCGCCCTCACGGCCAGGTCAACCGCGTTCGTCCCGGCCGGTATTACGACGAGCCGCGTCAGCATCTGGTAGTCCTCCGCCTCGGTCGCCGTGCCGTCCACCGTCAGTGCCACGGAGCAGGGCTGTGCGGTGTCGCCTGTGCGTACGATGCGGAATAAACCCGTCACGGAGCCCGACTCGCAGGCGAGCGAGCCCGGCGCTATGACGCTGACCACGGAGGTCACGGCAGCCGGCAACAGGTAGTCAACCCAAACCCATTTTGTCGGATACGGCCAGATAAACGTCGGTCCGCCATCGACTTTGAGCGACGTGTTGGTGACGGCCAGCACGGTTCCGGCCGGGTTCTCAAGTTGAAACTGGAATATCTCACCGTATTCCACATTATTGCCCGCATCGCGCATGCCGAGGAAGTAGCGGCGCGTGCTGCCGGAGACCGGCGCTATCGCATCCATGGACACGGCGAAAGTCCCCGTTTGCGCGTTGTTTGTGGTGCCTGTGGTGCCATCGAACCTAAAGGCACCGCCTGCGCCGCTCGGCATGAACGACCAGGTTGCGGTCGGCTCGACATCGTCTGTCGTGCCGATTCCGATGAACATGGTCATCTGGTCACGTCTGGAGTGCTTGACGCGATAGACGCCGACCAGCGGGTTGGGCGCCTGGGGCTGTGCGGCCACCCATGTGGGGGCTCCCAAAGTAATGGCTGGAGTCCGCCCCGCAGGTCCCGACACACCCGGCACGCGAGAGGACTCGCGGAGCGCGTCGTAGGCCAGCCACCGGAAGCCGCTGTTTTCGGCGGAGTGGCTGGTGCCGTATTGATTGGCGATCTTCAGCGCACCCTTCTCGCCGATGTCCACCGTGCTGTTTCCATTGATATCGCACCAGAGCGTATCGTTGTAGCCCACAATGGTCATCGCGGGGGGACCGGCAGAGCCGGCCACATAGCGGCATATCTTCTGGCCGACGAACAGGGTGTCATCGGCCGTTGCGGGATCGTCGCCCACGGATACCTGGCTCCACGAGGTGACGTAGGTTCCGAACGTGAGGATGTGTCCGTTGTTGAGCAGTTGCTTCAGACGATAGAGCCCTTCGTCGGTATCGAGCGCCGTCACCGTGCCCCAGACGGACAGGCGCCGATTCAGCGCCGCCCGCCAGATGGACACGCTGTTGTAGACCCAGGCCCGGAAGTTGGTCTCTGGGGTCTTCGAAGTCGAGTACGGAACCTCGGCCCAGGTCGCGCACCCGTTTTGGATGCCCATGAGCAGGCATCCATCGCGCGAGACTCCGTCGTCGTAGCCGCCGTTGAGCATATTGTAAGTCCACTTGGGGCTCATATGATAGGCAGTGCCGCCGGTCTTGGCGTTCCAGCCCCGCTGAAGGGCCAGTGTGTAAGTGAGCTGGTAATAGGTGGTGGAGAATGCCGCACACGACCCGAGTTGGCCCTGGTTGCCGATCTGCGGGAAGGCGGAGAGCGTGCTGTTGTCAACGGCTGCGGGGAGCGAGAGCGTCTCGACATTCAGGCCGGTGTCGGCAAGCCCCGTGACATCGAACGTGCCGGCTGCGCTTTCCGGCGCGACCGCCGTCAGTTCCAAATCCTCGCCGAATGGGCTGCACTTTCCGCCCCGCACCGGCCCACAAGCGACGGTAGCAGGCCAAAACCCGCCTGAAGGAACGCTTTCATCGCGTAAATGTTAGCAAAACGCGGACAAAAGTCCAGAGCGCCAACGGGCAGCGCTGCAACACGCATTATGGCAACCCGGGTGGCGCACGACACGGACGTCGTCTTGCGAAGGCGGCCACAATCGGAATAGCCGGCTGTGGTGTTGACGCTCGTTTCCGCTTCTGCCACGCTTCCGATGATGTAGCGACGTCGGCGTCAGGCTCAACCATGCCGTGACAAACCTCCTGTATTGCGCATTTGATTGGCTACGAAGGAGATAACTCAATGTGTATTGCTTTACGGTCATGCCTGGCGATTGCGACGCTGGTTCCCTGTCTGGCGTCAGCCGGGACTCAGGAGGGGTTCGTGAATTTCATCACACGCAAAGGCAACAGGCTGATGGATGGCGACCGGGAATACAGGTTCATGGGCGCCAACATGCCCGGGATGATGCTGCCGTATGACTTTACACTCTTCCTGCCGGAGCGGATGCACCTGCCGACTCCCTGGGAACAGGAAGACGCTTTCAAGACACTGGACCAGATGAATTGCCGTGTGGTCCGGATGTGGAACCTGCCCATACGCGGCCCCAAAGAGGAGGAGAAACCCTGGCACTATGTCCTGGGGCCGGGCAAGTTCAAGGATGAGAATTTTCGCGTGCTGGACAGCATGCTTGCATTGGCCAACAAATACGGAGTGCGCGTGATCTTCCCCTTCACCGCCCAGGGCGGCGATATGCTCGGCGGAATTGGAACCTATGCCGCCCATCGCGGTAAGAAACGCGACGCTTTCTACACCGACCCCCAGATCAAGGAGGACTACAAGGAAACAGTCCGTTACATCATCACCCGCACGAACAGCATCACCGGCGTGCCTTATCGCGAGGACAAAGCCGTGCTGGCCTGGCAGTTCGGAAATGAGATGAGCGGCGCGCCGGACGCGTGGATTTCGGAAATGGCGGCTTTTATTAAGAGCCTCGACCCCAACCACCTTGTCGCAGAAACCCGCCACCAGCCGGGCCGGCCCATGGCGATCGATCCCAATATTGACATGGTCACGAGACATCTCTACCCGGACTATCGCGGTATTAAAGGCGGCTGGTCGGCTGCAATCGCGAGGGAGTTGACCGCGGTCAAAGATCAGCGTCCTCTCTTCATAGGTGAATACGGCCCCTACATTGACGGCAAAATGTTCACCCACGGGAATGTCGTCGGGAAGGTGAAGGAATTTCTGGACTATGTCCAGTCCGAGCCCGCCATATGCGGCGCGCTGCTCTGGAGCATGTATTTTCACAACCAGGACGGCGGCTTCTACTGGCACCAGATCATGACCTATCCCGCCGTCTGGTCCTACCACTGGCCGGGCTTTCCCAGCGCCGATGCGCAGCGCGAGGCCGGCATCCTGCAAGCCGTACGCGAGGCGGCTTTCAGGATCGAGGGCCGGCCGCTCCAGCCTGTTCCGGCGCCGGATGCGCCTGAACTACTGCCTGTGACAGGCGACGTGCCGTTCCTCACCTGGCGGGGTTCGGCCGGGGCCGATGCTTATGACATCGAACGCGCGACACAGGCGGACGGGGCATGGACAACCATTGCGCAGAATGTGTCCGACGCGGATGTGGCGTACCGTCCGTTGTTCAGCGATACGACGGCCGTCGCCGGCACGGATTACTTTTACCGGGTGAGTGCCCGCAACCCGTCAGGCGTCTCCGCGCCTTCCAACATTGCAGGCCCCGTGCAGGTCAGGCGTATCTGCATCGTGGACGAACTGCAGGATTTATCTCGCACGGAGGCGCAATCCGCCGGTCTGAAACTGAACAACGACTACAATGCGCTCTATGCCGAATATCTTTTCCGTGCGAAGGGCGATACCAACGACTGGGTGACTTACAAGACCGCCGTTCCCGTGGACTCGGTGAACATCACCGCTTTCTTTGCGGCCACGGTCACCGACCTGGTCCTGCAGGTTTCAAGCGATGGTGTCACGTTCACTGATCTTGAGCCTGTTAGAAAGGTGCGCGTTCTGCCCAAGACCACCATGGGCGCCGCCGCCGGCAAGAACCGGACGATGGTTGAATATCAGTGTGCAGTGCCGGTGGACAACCGTTACCTGAAGGTGCTTTGGAAAGGGCCGGCGGAACTTGACCGTGTAGAAATATACCATCGTTGAACAGGGGTATTTGCCTGGCTCCACCGGCGCCTCGGTAGAGGGACTGTTGTTCTGCTTCCGGTTCCTCGACTGAGAACCTGCGCCATGGCAACAAGCTGATCACGGATGCCGCCGAGTTGATCACTATGATCCACCGTAATCGTCGCACGTAATCGTCCGTCAGATTCCCGGCTACGCGCCGGACAAACGGATCGAGCATGTTACGACTGAGAACCTGCGCCATGGCAACAAGCTGATCACGGTTGCCGCCGGCATGGGGTTGCGCACAAATGCACAGGTGGCGGATGTCTGCTTCTACCGGTAACGATTCCTCTGTGTCACGCTCCCCCATCTCTCCCTGGCAGATTCGGGTGACGATTACGGACGACGATTACGGATGACGATTACGGATGACGCCGAGTTGATCACTATGATCCACCGTAATCGTCGCACGTAATCGTCCGTCAGATTCCAGGCTACGCGCCGGACAAACGGATCGAGCATGTTACGACTGAGAACCTGCGCCATGGCAACAAGCTGATCACGGATGCCGCCGGCATGGGGTTGCGCACAAATGCACAGGTGGCGGATGTCTGCTTCTACCGGTAACGATTCCTCTGCGTCACGCTCCCTCATCTCTCCCTGGCAGATTCGGGTGACGATTACGGACGACGATTACGGATGACGATTACGGATGACGCCGAGTTGATCACTATGATCCACCGTAATCGTCGCACG
>VGWI01000120.1 GCA_016873655.1 Lentisphaerota bacterium | reverse complement strand
ACGGGATCACCTCGGCCCCGCAGTTCTGGTTTTACGGCCGCAGCGGCCGTCTTTCGGACAAACTGGTGGACAGGTTCACGGACCAGGATATTGACCGTGCATTGGAGAAGGCCGCCCGGTTCTGAACCGGCACGCCGGCGAACATGCAAGACGGAGACCTCGTGATGAAGGTGTTATTCCGCCGCATTGCTTCCCCTGCACTGGCTTCTCTTCTCGCCATCGCGGCACATGCCGTGCCGCCGGTGGACGACGCCGGCGGAACGGCGGCAACGAACCTTGCCGATCGCATATGCGCCTCGTACGACACCATACTATCGGTCAGTTGCGGCATCCGCCGCACAACCGGGGATATGCGGATGCTGAGCCGGGTGTACTTCCGCAGGCCGGACTGCGTGAATGTCGAAAACATACAGCCCGTGAAGCGCCGCATCGTGGCCGACGGCAAAAGCCTCTACTACCACGAATCGGGCGCGCCGCGCGGATTCTCGCTCCCGGTTGAGCGGCTCACCGGCGAGTGGCTGGCTTCGCTCCGCAACGTCCCCGGCACCCCGATGAAACAGCTTTCGGTGCTGCGAGGAGCCGCGGAGGAGCCGCTGCCGCCGACGGATGCACACCCGTTGCGCCGCCGGTACCGCACGGAACAGGCTGTCGCGGTCCTGTCTTGCGACAAAGAGAACCGCCCCTGCAGGATCGACTTCTTCCGGCCGGCCGACGGCGCAACGCCCATGGCCAGCTACGAGTACAGCGAGTTCGCAAAGGCCGGTGACTCCGCATGGATACCGCAGACGCAGAAGGCAACAATTCACCTGCCCGACGGACAGAGTCTGGTCGAAATGACCCGGGTTGAGGACCTCACGATCAACCAACCCATCTCTGATGCACTGTTTGTGGCGGACACGTATTTCCGCGGCGTTGTCTTCACCGACGACTTCCACAAGACACGCGAGCCTTGACCCCGCATCCCCGGCAGGAAGCCGGCGGTGGAAAATCTCTTGCCGGTCAGATACTCGGTATGTAGCATCATCCCCGGAGATTACAGCGCGCCATACGGCGCGGTGGAGCAAGGAGGTGTGTATGCGGAAGTTCGTCACTTGGCTCTGCGTCCTCGCGATCGTCCTTACCATTGTGCCGTCAACCGTTCAGGCCGCCGGCTCAACGCGTGAACCGGGCGGGATACTTGCTTTCTTCGTGGGATGCTGCTGGGGCATTCGCGAAGGCACGGAATTCAACGACGGCAGGAACCTGCACTGGCGCGAGTGGGTACCCCTCGCCGTGGCCATCGTTCCGTACGTCGGCGGCATAGCGATGGGCGTGTTCCGGATCTGGGACGGCGTTCAATGCGCGGGCGGCATGACGACGAGAGAGTTTTCCGAGCAGTATGGAACGAACTGGTACTGAAACAGCGAAAGGAGCGGGCAACATGAAGAGGGTGATTGCTGGAATTCTGGTGGCGACACTGTTCCTCACGGCCATGCCAGTCAGCACGATGGCAAAGTCGAGCAGGGAACCCGGGGGCGCGGCGGCATTCTTCATCGGTTGCTGCTGGGGCCTGCGCGAAGGCCTTGAGTGGAACGAAGGCGCCGACATGCACTGGCGCGAGTGGGTGATGATCGTACCGGTCGTCAACATCGTATTCGCCATCTGGGCGGGTATTGATTGCGCCGGCGGAATCACATCCCGCGACTGGGCGAATGCCAACGGCGCCAACTGGTACTGACACCGGGCAGAGCGTGGTTCTGAAGTTGTCGAAAAGGGTTCCGGCCGCAGCGGCTGGAACCCTTTTTCTTTTGCTCTGCACCTGCCCGTCCGCCGCGGACCCGCCATCGCTGCGCCTGGCCCGAGACCTGTTCACTGACGCCCAGTGGGCCGAATGCAGAATCGAGGCCGCGCGTTCTCTGGCGGAAGACCCGACCTCCGGCGAGGCCGCGCTTCTGAAAGCCGCCTGCGAACGAAGACTCGGATCCGTTCCATCACTCACGGCGATGAAAACCGCCTACGACAGGTCCGGCGAAACACCTCTTCGAGCGGAAATCGCCATCGAGACCGCGCGCACCCTCCAGGAGCAAGGCCGGATTGAGGAGGCAGCCGACTGGTTCAGGAAGGCTTTTGACGCGCCCGGCCGGAGGGATCTGTTCCTTCGCGCAGCCTGCTCGCTATGGCTCCTCTTCCGCGAACATCCGGATGCGGAGGATGCCCACCCTGGGCTCCGCTTCCAGATTCGCACGTGCTACTCGCTGTTCACGCCGGACCTGAAACGCGAATGCGCCCCGCCGCGCAAGCCTGGCTCCTGGATTACCCGCCCCCCGGAGCTGGCAATACGCTTCTACCAGCGCCAGATAGGACCGGCGATCGGCGAACGCTGTTCCCTGCATCCATCCTGCTCCCGCTATGCCGTGCAGGCTTTGCGTCGCCACGGACTGCTGGGTCTGGCAATGTATGCCGACCGCGGTTTCAGGGAGCCGTCAGTCGTGGCCGCGCGAGAACGGGTTATCCGCGCCGACGGGCGCCGGCGCGTTCAGGACAGTCTCGACGAGCATGACTGGTGGATGAGAGGTAGGACTAGATGAAGAAGGACCTTCTGGCAGTCGGTGTCTGCTGCACGCTCGCATGCTCAACCGCGGCCGCCGCGGGAACGGATGCGCTTGGGGCCGCCAGAGACCTCGCGCTCCAGCTTGTGGCCGAGGAGTCGCACAAGGCGGCCGCCGTCGAGTTCCGGCGCATGGCGCTTCTCTCGGAAGACCCGGCCGGGGTCGGCGGCTTCTTCTGGGCGGCGGCATATGAATACCATGCCGCGGACGAACACCAGCTCGCCGCAAGAATGCTCGACGCATGCGAGGAACGGTCGCCCGGGCTGCGAGCCGAGGCGCTGTTACTGCGCGCGGAATCGGCCTTGGCGGAGGGCGACGATGAAGAGGCCGAATTCTACCTGCGCAGCCTTCAAAGCCGCGCAGGCGAAGGCGACGCCGCTCTCTACACACGCCTTCGGCTCGCCCGGGCTCTGAGCGGCCAGAAACGCACTTCCGAGGCCATCTCCCTGCTGGAGGGCTCAACCGGAACATGCGCTGACGCCCGTCAGGCGATCGCCGCCTACGAACGCGGACGCGACAAGACTCCATGGGTGGGAGGAGTTCTGGGCGCGGTCCTGCCCGGCCTGGGCCACGCCTATTCCGGCGAGTACGCCAACGGCCTTCGCGCACTGCTGCTCAACGCCCTGTTCATTTACGGAATGGTCGAGACAGCGGATGCCGAGGCCTGGGGCGGTTTCGCGGTCATCTCGTTCTTTGAACTTACGTGGTACACCGGCGGCATATACGGGGGCGTGGACGCGGCGCAACGCCACAACAGGCGCAGGATGAACGAATGTCTTCAGGCAATCGACGAGTGCGCGGAAATGAAAGCGGATCTGAAGACTGTCCCGGCAGTGACACTGACGTTCGGTTTCTAGCCGCGAAGCCATGAACTCTCCTGAAATACTTCCCGGCTTGGGACTGTGGGGCGGAAGACTGATCCTGTTTCGCGAACTGCCTTCAACAAACCGATGGGCTCTTGACCACGCCGGAATGCTCGCCCACGGGGACGTTGTAAGCGCGGTTTTCCAGACCGGCGGGTACGGCCGGCTTGGCCGGACTTGGAAGGCTGGACGTGGAGGCGACATCGCGTTGTCGGTCGTCGTGGACCCGGCCCGCATGCCGGGCGCGCCGCTCCAGGCATTCCCGCTCGCAGCAGCGGCCGCGGCAGCGGACACGCTGCTCGGCCTCTCCGTGCCTGCGATGCTGAAGTGGCCAAACGATGTGGAGTCCGCCGGCGCAAAGATATGCGGAATCCTCGCCGAACGACGCGGGAACGATGGATCGCCGGTCGTTGTCGGCATGGGCATGAACGTCAACATGCACGCCCATGAAGCGACTCTAATCGAAGGGCGCAGAGCGACGTCGATTTCGATCTCCAAAGGAACACCCGCGGACGCGGCAATGGTCAGAGCGGCCCTCCTGAAACACCTGCAACGCTGGTTTGAATGCATTGCCCGACAAGGAATGGCGCCGCTGCTCCGGGCATGGCCTGAACGCGATGCCCTCGCGGGCTGCAGGGTGGCGCTCCATTCGCCGTGCGGAACCGTCGAGGGAGACTACCTCGGACTGGACGAGGAAGGAATGATCCGGATCCGGACAGACACAGGCGAACAGTCATTCTCGGCGGGCGATGTGGAACGCGTCCGCGCCGTCTGATCCGATTCTCCGCCCCCCACCGGAAACGCTTGCCAACCTGTTCGTCCGGAAGTTAGCGTGAACCTGCGCGCCACAACAAGCGGCCCTGCGCGGGGCCACATACGGCGGCAAGAAAGAACGGGAGGCAGGCATGGCGCTATTCCTTGGCATCCTGACCGGTTTTGCAGCGTGGCTCGTTCTGCGCGTGCTTCTTCCCGGCTTCTACACCGTCAACCAGAACGAGCGCGCGGTGAAAACCTCATTTGGCCGGGCCCAGCGCCTTGGAAACGCAACCATCGCGGAAGACGCGGTCTCCGATTCCCTGAACGACGAGGAGAAAGTGCGCTATCGCTACCCGCAGGTGCGCGTCATCATGCCGGGCGGCCCGTATTTCAGGTGGCCATGGCAGAGGATCCACAAAGTCTCTGTGGCAACCGAAACAGCCAACATGGCGTTCGACCCCGAGTCTCCCGCGGCCAACAGAAACGGGACCGTCCTTGAGGCGGTCACAAAGGATCAGCTCAACACCGGCCTGACCGGCCAGATACGCTTCCGCGCTTCGGAGCGAAACCTGTATGCCTACCTGTTCGGCGTGGCGAACCCCATCGCGCACGTGATGGGCTACTTCGTTTCCGTCCTCCGTGAGAGGATCGCCACCTTTGAGGCGCCGACAGTCACGCTCGGCGGGTCGTCGGAAGGCGTGACCGTCGAGGGCATCTCGATAAACGATCTGCGCAAGAACCTGCGGGACCTTAACGAGCACATGGACAGCGAATGCCGCTGTTCGGAGGCGCGTTACGGCATAGTCCTCGATGCCTCGCTGATCACCGGGATAGACCCGCCGCCGGAAGTGGAATCCGCCCTCGCCGCGATAAACACCGCGCACAACCAGGTATCCTCCGACATCAGCATTGCAACGGCCGCCGCCGACCAGCGGATCGTCGAATCCCGGCGCGCCGTGGAAATCGAGACACTCAGAGCCGAGGCGGAGGTGGAACCGCTGCGAAAACTGGCGGCTCAGCTTGTCGAGCTGAAGCGCGGCGGCAAGGCCGCGCTCGACGCTTACGTGCGCAACGCGAAACTGGCGCTCTTCGAGCAGGCCGGCCGCGTGATTGAGGAGGTACGCTGATGAACGTTTTCATCGCGGCTTCCGTTTCGACGTTCCTGGGCCTCTTGATCGGGCTACCGGTGCTGCTCGCGTTCGCACGGTTGTTCGGAGTCTATACGATAGTGCGCGAACGCCAGTTTCATGTGTACGTGCTCTTCGGCAGCGTCATAGGCATCCTTCGCGAGCCGGGGCTTACTTTCCTGTGGCCCGAACTCGGTTGGCGCTCGCTGCTGGTCCGCTGGCTCGGGCGGCGCCACGTAACCGACATGCGCCTGGACCAGGAGTACCTGCGCAGTCAGCCGGTCAACTCGGAGGAAGGCGCGCCGATGGGCATAGGCATCTGGTACGAAATGTTCATCAGCGACCCCGTGGCGTTTCTCTTCAAAAACATTGACCCGCGCGGCTCGCTCGCGGCGAACGTGAGCAATTCCACCGTCCGCTGCCTGAGCAACCTCCCGCTGGAGAAGATGCTGGTTGACCGGCACGCCATGAGCCGAACCGTGCGCTCGGAGGTGACACCCAAGTCCAACGAATGGGGCTACCATGTCGGCTCCACCTACATCCGCAAGGTCCACTTTCGGGATCCCGGCATGATCCACCAGATAGAGAGCAAGGTGGTGAACCGCCTGCGCCAGGTGACGGCCGCGATCAGGCAGGACGGAGTTAATCAAGTGAGCGTCATCACCAGCACGGCGGAACGGCTGGCGGCGGTGGAGTTCGGGAAGGCCGCGGCGGTGCGGCCTGCCATCGTCGGCGGTGCAATGGCGGAGATCGGCAAAGACCCCGACGTGGCAGAAGCTCTGTTCGAGCTCCTTGAAACCAGGCGCATCGTGGAAGGCGATGCCAGCCTGACCCTTGTCAGAAGACGCGACGGAACACTGCTGCCCGATCTTCTTGCGGCCGCACCAAGCCACAAGAAGCCGGAAAACGCCCCGAACAAGCCCTAAAG
>VGWI01000119.1 GCA_016873655.1 Lentisphaerota bacterium | reverse complement strand
CGCAGACGCTCCGCAGCACTCTTGAGGGATCGGTTATTCCGCAGAGCGCCGCCGGGACGAAATCGCAGCATTCGACAAAGCTCGCGGCGGCGGCGAAGACGTCGGGCGATGTCCGCTTGAGGTGCAGGATCTTGCTCCAGAACCACTCGGACGAGTACGTGCCGCCGCACTTCGCGAGGTATTCTGGCCGCAGGTCGGCGGCGGCCGCCGTGATCTCGGCGGCCTCTGCGTGCCCCGTGTGGTCTTTCCAGAGCCACGCCATGGCTGCCGGATTCGAGGCGAAGCGGGGCAGCATCGCCAGCGGGACATTGCCGGCGTTGACCGGGAGGGGCGTGCTGCCGGTGGTGTCGACGCCGATGCCGACGACGCGGTCGGGCGAGAAATTCTCGTCCGCCCCGGATGCGTCCTCGATCGCTCCGCGGACAATGGCGTCCAGTCCGTCGAGGTAGTCCCTCGGGTGCTGGCGCGCAAGGTGCGGCTCGCGCGGGTCGGTGACAATGCCGGCCGTGCCTGTGGGGTAGGCGAAGACGCGCGTGGCGATCTCGGCTCCGTCGTTGAGCCGCACCAGCACCGATCGGCAGGAGTTGGTCCCGTAATCAAGCCCTATTGAATAGCGTTGCTTTGTGTCTGCCATGACGGCTCCTTCAGTTGCCGAACGGGTTTTCGCCGGGGTACTGCCGTGTTGCGGGAAGCGGCGTAAGGGGGGCGTCGAGCCCGAGCAGTTTCACGGCATCGAAGAGAACGCGGCCCGAGTGCGTGAACGCCATGGCGGCGTGATGCGGAAACTGGCGTTCGAGCATCACGTACCGGTAGAAGCGCTGCATTCCCGGCACGGCTATCACCCCGATTCCGCCGAACGAGCGCGGATCGGCCTCCGGCACAACACCCTGGCAGGCGTAGCTCATCAGGCCGCCGCTGTCCGGGGTCGCCTGCAGGCGGAACATCGTTACCGGGCCGGGCTTCAGCGTGCCTTCCAGCGTGCCGCAGGTGATGTTGGGCTTCTCCTCGGGGTCTTCCATGAGCCGGTTCATGATCAACTGGAACTTCATGCTGAACCCGGAGCAGAGCCGACAGGCGGGCGTGTTGCCGCAATGGAATCCCATGAACAGATCGCCGTGCGAGACGCCGGCGGTTTCCGGAACCGGCAGGTCGGCCGGAACCGTGTTGTTCACGTCGAGCAGCGTTACGCATTCGCCGGAGGCAAGCTGGGCCATGTACTCCGACACGGCGCCGTAGATGTCCACTTCGCATGCCACGGGTATGCCGCGCGAGGCCAGGCGGCTGTTGACGTAGCACGGCACGAACCCGAAGGCCCGTTCGAACGCCGGCCAGCACTTGTTTGCGAACACGCCGAACTGGCGCGATCCGAGGTTCTCATCGAAGAACCTGACGAGCGTCCGTTCAAACTGCGCGAGCTGCTTCAGCTTTTCCGGATGCGTGTTGCCTGCCCCGAGTTCCTTCTCCATGCTGCGTGCTGTGGAGGCTATGCCGCGAGTGTCTGCCGCAGCGGACTTGTAAAGCTCCAGAAGGTCCAGCTCGGAATTCTCCATGACCTCGATCCCGAGATCGTAGAGCGGCCGGATCGGCGCGTTGCAGGCGTAGAAATCCTGCGGACGCGGCCCGAAGGCGAAGACCTTCAGGTTCCTGATCCCGATCCACACGCGGGCCACTGCCTGGAAGTGTTCGATCTCGGCGGCCAGTGCGTCCGGCATGCCGATCGGACGGGCCGGGATATACGGCCGGAGCCCGCGCAGGCCGGAATTCAGCGACGCGTTGAGCATGCCGCAGTAGGCATCACCGCGGCCGTTGATCAGGTTGTCGCCGCTTTCTTCAGCGGCACCGATCAGCATGAAGGGCAGGCCGGCGAGCTTTGCCAGGATGGTTGTGGGCCCTTCCGGGCCGAAATTGCCGAGGAAGATGGTCAGCGCGTTGACGCCGCGCTCGCGCAGCTCGGCGGCGACCGCCGCGGACTGGGCTTCGTTCTCGATGACCGTGTCGCAAACGAAAGGTTTCATGCCGCGCGCGCGGCATGAAGCGGCCAGGGCCTTGAGCCGGCGGCGTGAAAGTTCTATCGGAAAACAGTCGCGGCTGACGGCCACTATCCCCATTCTGACCTGCGGCATGTTGATCATCGAAGAAGCCATTTCCAACCTCCTTGACGTGACACGGCTCACTCGGAATCCTGCAACTCGGGATCGCGGCGTCCTGAGGCCTCGATCGCCTTCCACCAGCACCAGACAAGTCCTCCAAAGACGGTCAATCCCGCGAACGCGAGCATGACGAAAGAAGTAGTTCCCATGCTTTCGGCCTTGAAAACAGACCCGGCCGCTGCCCCGCCCGCGGCCGGCGAGGGGGCGGGGCGCAACCCGAGGGCGACGCCGACCGCGATGCTTGCGGCAACGAGCACAAATAGCGCGGTCAGCGGCTTGCCTCTGTCTTCACCGGGTATCCGCTCCGTTGGGTGGTGGACCGTGTCCGGTTCGCGCGACACGAAGAACCACAGAACGAAGGGAAGGGCGCCAAGAACAGCCGAACCGGCGAGATCGCCCCAGTTGCGGCCGCGCACCGAATCAGACACCGACCACGCTATCAGGATGACGAGGAATGCGGGCGCCACGTAGCGGACAAAGACTTCCCACCAGCGCCCGAGCTGCCAGTCGGAGCGTTCGTTGGCGTGATCGCGCATGGCGCGCACGAATCGGCCCCCGTATGCCCATCCGATTACGATGCATTCCGCGAGCGCCAGGGTCAGGATGCCAAGCGGGCCGTTTACCAGTCCGTCAACGAGCCCGAGCAGGTTAAGTCCGCCGCCTGATCCGCAGAAGACGACGCCCGCAAGAAAGCCGACGAGGCAGATGACAGGAAGAATGCGCTTTCGCGGCCAGGCCGGTTTGGAGTCGTGGACTGATGCCAGGCACGCCTCAACGATGCTGAATGCGGAGTCTATCCCCAGCGTCAGGAGTGCGACAAAGAAGATGAGGCTGAACAGTTCCTGGCCCGCCGGCAACCTCGAAAGGGCGTAGGGGAACGTGACGAAAGCGAGCCCCGGTCCGCCCGAAACAACCTTGTCGATCGGCAGGTTGTCGGCCTTCGCCATCGCGCCCAGCGTTGAGAAGACGGCTATCCCGCAAACGATGCTCGTGCCGAGGTCGCTCAGGGTGGTGATCAGCGCGCTGTTGTTGAGATCGCTTTTGCGGTGCAGGAAACTGGCGTAGCTCAGCATTACGGCGAAGCCGAGGCTCATGGAGAAGAAGACCTGACCAAAGGCCCATCTCCACGTTGCGGCGTCGGCAAGCTTGCTCCAGTCGGGCTCGAGGTAGAAGCGCAGGCCGGTTGCGGCGCCGTCAAGCGTTATGCCCCGGGCCGTAAGAATCATCAGCATCATCCACGGCAGCGGGACCGTGATAAGGACGACCTTGCTCACCTGGCCTACGCCGCGAAACAGGCAGAGGTAGATCAGTATCCATGATGCCGCGTTTGCGGCCACGAGCCACGGCCGGAGTCCGCCTATGCGCATGCCATCCGAATAGGCGAGCATTCCCGTGAAGAAATGGGATTTCGCCGCTTCCGTCGAGCCTGACCAGGGCAGTGCGGAGAGCCCCGTCACAGCCGAGAGGCTTTCGCCCAGGAAGATGAGGCAATAGCCGAGGATGACCGTGTAGTAGGTGATGATGACGAATGCCACCGCCGCGAGCCACCAGCCGACGAAGCGGTACCGGCCGTTTATCTCGGCGAAGGCGCCGGGAGGCGACTGTTGTGACCAGTGTCCGGCGGCGAACTCCATGACCAGGAGAGGGAACCCCATTACGGCCATCGCTATGAAGTAAGGAACGAGAAAGGCCCCGCCGCCGTAGCTGTAGACCTTGTAGGGGAACCCCCACAGGTTGCCCAGGCCGACCGCCGATCCGATTGCCGCGAGGACGAATGCGCCGCGCGTGTTCCAGCTGTCCCGCTTCTCCGGACCCATTCCGCCGCTCACAGATGTCTCCGTCGATTTCATTGAGCCCGTAGCATGGGCAAACCCTGAAAATGTAATCTGAAGCAGCGGCGCGGACCTGTCAAGCGCGCCTCTTTTCCGTGTGCGCCGCCGCGGCGGCGCGCGGGAGAGAGCTTTCAATCCTTGCCACTTCGCGTTCGGTTCCGTGATGATTGACGGCATGGCACATGGGGTTGAGCCGAGTGTCCGCCGTTCGCCCGAAATGATCCGCTGGTTCCACCGGCTGGCCATCATGGCGGCCGTGTGGGCGGCATTCGCGCCGGGATTGGGGGGGGTGTTCGTGCTGGATGACTACACCGTCATCCTCGAAGCGCCTCATGTCAGGTCGCTTTCGCTTCCACCGAGGATGGCAAGGTCTCTTGTTGACCTGAGCTTTGCTGTGCAGCACGCGGCGGCCGGCGGCTTCCGGGCGGCTGACTTCCGAATGCTGAACCTGCTGCTGCACGCGGCCACGGCCCTGTTTCTCTACGGGGTTGTACGTCGCACGCTCCTGCTCGACGGAATGCCGGGCAAGTGCCGTGGCGCTGCATCGAACGCGGCTTTCTTCACGGCTCTCCTGTGGAGCGTTCATCCGATCCAGTCGCGCGCGGTGACATATGTGTGCCAGCGTTACGAGATAGCGGCGTCATTGTGTCTGCTTGCGGCGTTGTATGCATTCATACGGTCGACTGCGAGCCGGAATCCATCCGGCTGGAGAGTTGTTTCCGTTCTCGCGTGCTGGGTCGGGCTTGGCGCGAAGGAAGTGATCATAGCCGCGCCGCTGGTCATAGCGGCCTACGACCTGCTGTTTGTCGGACGGGGATGGAGGACCGTTCTTCAGCGCAGGCTGTATTACGCGGCGATGATGGCGGCATGGATACCGGCATTAGCCGACTTGGTGAGCTTACGGCGGGCGGGCGTATCAGGCGTGGTGACGGAGCCCATGTTCACCGCAACAGAGTACCTGCTTTCGCAGCCGGGTGTGATTCTGCACTACCTTCGGCTGGTGTTTGCGCCGTGGCCGATCGTACTGGACTACAACTGGCCCGCAGCGCGCGGATTGGTTGAGATAGTACCGCCGGCGGTCGCGGTGGGCGGTGTCCTCATCGCCGGGGTGGCAGGTCTGATTCGGCTGCGGCGCATGGCTCTTCCTGTGGTCGCCTTCTTTCTGATACTGGCCCCGTCGTCAAGCATACTTCCGCTTGACGATCTCATGTTCCTGCACCGGATGTACCTGCCTCTGGCCGCCGTGCTTGCGCCCGCGGCGGTTGCCGCGGCAGCCCGGTGTGCGGCGCCGGATGCCGGGTTCCGACGGGTTCTATGCCGGCTCGCCGGGGGGTGTGTTGTGCTGGGGCTCTGCGCCGTCACGCGTGGTCTGAACAACGAGTTCCGGTCGGAGACCGCGTTCTGGGAGAGGAACGTGGCGATCCGGCCTTCCGCGTGGCGGGCACGCAACGCGCTGGCGGTTGCTCTGTGCGAAGACGGGCGGAGCGAAGAGGCGCTGCCGCATTTCGCGTACGTTGTCAGGCATGCGACCGGGGCCGGGTTCTTCGCGGCGCCTCCGCCGCGTCCGCCGTGTCCGGTCAGAGTGGCCGATCAGTCCGAGCGGTATGCACGCTACCGTGCGCTTGCGAATCTCGGCACCGCATGTGTCGGGCTGGGGCGAAAGGAGCTGGCGGCAACCGCATGGGCGTGGGCGTTACGGGTGGAGCCGTATGCTGATGCGGTGATCGGGAGCCTGCGCGGTCTGCTGGTTGAAGAGGGGGTGCCGGAGCCAGATGCCGACAGAGATCTCTCGCGCCGCGTCTGGTCATGTCCGGGTGATCTCGACGGGCTTCTTCGGTTCTGCGACGAGGCGGGGGGCGCATGGCGGAGCCCGTCGGGGTTCGGTGAGCGGCGACGGCGGGCAAAACACGACAGCGGCCCGGCGGAACACACCGCAGGACCGGACATGTGAGGTTGGAGGCGCGAACCGGAATTGAACCGGTGTACGAGGTTTTGCAGACCTCTGCCTAACCACTCGGCCATCGCGCCGGATTGGGGAGAAAGACGAAGTCGGTCAGGCTGGCTTCTTCGTTGCCTTGGTTGCCTTGGCTGCCTTGGTTCTGGCTTTCAGGCGCTTGGCGCGAAGAATGCAGCGTTTCCGCTTCCGTCTTGGCTTGAGTTGCTGTCCCATAGAGGGGTTGGGTTTTACCAGAGCGCCGTCCGCCGTGTCAATCACTCACCGACCTGCCGGGTTGCCGGCACCAGGGGTCGTTCACGAGGGAGGTGTGAGCACCCATCGTCGCGCGTGGTCGCGTTCCGCCAGGCGCAGGCGGTAGGCTTCGACATCCATCCGGGCTGCCGCGCCGGATGCAACGGCGGCTGCCGC
>VGWI01000118.1 GCA_016873655.1 Lentisphaerota bacterium | reverse complement strand
GAAATCCATGGCGTCGAGCTGCTTCTTTCGGGACTGGTAGTCGCGCAGCACGAGGAGAACATCGTCAGGGTCCACTTCAGTTCCGTCAAAACGGGCCTCAAGGGAAGGCCCTATCGGCTTGTCCCTGTTCGCGGCGGCGCTGAAGATCCCCATGAGAACGTCCTTCTTCGGAAACTCCTTCCTGTTGAGGTTGCGCTGCTTCACGCACTCGGCGATAAGCGACTCGGCGTCGTCCCGGTCAAGTATGGTGAAGTCCGACTTGTATCCGACAAGAGGCGCGTGACGCCGCAGAAGCCTGTTGGCCATGTGGTGAAAGGTGCCGCCCCATATCCCGCCGGCCCCGTCCCCGGCGAGGGCACGCGCGCGCTCAAGCATCTCCTTCGCCGCGCGGTTGGTGAACGTGAGGAGCAGTATCCTGTCCGCCGACACCCCGCGCTCAACAAGAAAGGCAACCCGGTGCACGAGCGTCCTGGTCTTGCCTGTCCCGGCCGCGGCAAGCACCAGTGCCGGCCCGTCCGGCGCCGTTGCGGCCGCATACTGCTCCGGATTCAATGAATTCCTGAAGTCAATCCCCACTTCAAACTCCTCCCTCACTCCGCCACCTGCGCCGGAAAACACGGCAGCCGCCCGATCAAGAGCGGCTGCCACCCGTCCGGGAACGTATTGCGCCTGCCGCGTGAACGGAGATGTGCGATCACTCCCCGCTCTTTTTCGATTCCTCCGCCAGTTCCGATATCGTGATGTCGGCGCCGCCCGCGCGGCGCGCAGAAAGCTCAACGGCCCCGGCAACGACCGCCTCCGCTTCCTTCAAACCGAGTTCGGCCGGACCGACCCCCGCGCCGATGACGGCATCAACCACGTCCCGCGCCTTCAGAGTCTCCGGCGACCGGAGCAGCACGAAACACCCGGTGTCACCTGCGACCTCCGCCAGCAGCCCGGCCCCCACGAGAACATCCACCACGTCGTTCAGGAACCTGACGGGCACCCCGCGCTCCTTGGCAAGCAGGGACGGCGAAAAACCGCCGCTTCCGCTTCTCATCCCCCTCGCCGCTTCGACAACCACGGAAAGGGCCAGCACCAACCTGGCCCGCACACTGGCATGGGCAGCACCGCCCTCCAGCCTGTAGGTGGTGCAGTTCTGGACCGCGAACGCGGCTTCAGCCCCGAAAAGAACGATCTCCCAACTCACATACGCCCACGCCAGGATTATCGGAACCACCGCGAACCCGCCGTAGATGGCGCCGTACCTGGCCACGCCCACCTGGAACGCCGCGCAGAGCCGAAGCCACCCGAGAAACAACAGCGCCGCCACAAAACCGCCGCTCAATGCCGCGCGCGCCTTTACCGTGGTGTTCGGCATAAAGATGATCAGGAATCCGAAGGAAAGAGTCGAAAACACCACCATCAGCATCCCCTTCAAGAGACCCGAATCAAGCAGCGTTCTCAGCAGTTCAGCCTGCCCCTCGCCAAGGTGGCGCGTGGCAATGTCGGCAACCGGAACCGAAGAGGCCGCGAGTATGAGCAGGGGGAGAACAAACAGCACGCTGAGGTAGTCGGTGAACCGCCGCCACACCGACCTGCCTTTCCTGACGCCCCATACCCGGTTGAAAGCGGCCTCCACCGAACCCAGCACCTGCACCACCATCCAGACAAGCAGGACCAGCCCCACGCTGCCCAGGGTCTTGAAGCTGATCTGGTCAACACGGTCGAAACAGTACACGATCAGGCCGTCTATCTGCTCCCCAAGGGCAACTCCGCCATCTCCGCCAACCGACTCGACCGGCACCCTCTCGAACGTCCTGGTCCATTCAGCCACGGCATTGCGCATCCGCACCTTGCCTGTTTCTTCGTCCCCGAACGCCCGGGCAAGGGCAAGGGAAAGCGCCAGGATCGGCACAAGCGCCATGAGGCTGCTAAGCGTCAGAGCGGACGCGTGGAGGGGACAGTCATCATCACGGAAGCCCCTGAACATCAAGTGAGTGGCCCGCAACGCCTTAACGGCCAGGCCGCGCACAGACGAAAAACTGCCGGGGTCCAGGTCCCAGACGCCCTCCGTAACGAAGCGCCACGCCCTGATGATCGGGTTTGGTCTGGTCCTGTTCATGTTCCCCTGAAGGTTACTGCGAAGGCTACCGCCGCGCGTCACTTTCCCGAATCGGCGCGCTTTCTTCAAGCCCGATCGTGGGAACCCTGACTTCGGTGCAAACACGCATTTCCTTCTGCATCAACACAGCGAAGCCGCCGTCTCTCGTCAGGGAAGGACGCAGTATCCCTGTCGCGGAGCAAAGCAGGCCGCCAGCCATTCCCATCCCATCCTTCTGGTATCGCCCAACTTGGCGTCCAGTTTGGCGCCACGCAACCGACGTTCAGGGCCTTGACATGTCCTCCGCCTTCACCGATCATCCGCCCCTGCCTTGTTTCTTGAACGTGGAAAGAGGTTTCAAATGTATATCCGACACGAGGTTCTTCCCTACTGGGGGATCGTCCTGGTCGCTGGACTGCTGGTTTCAGCCCTTGTCCGCCGCAAGCGCCGGACATGGCGTTTCTCTCTCGCGTGCGGGCTCTTGCCTGCCGCCGTCCTTGCATTCTATTTCGGCTGGTTCTTCCGCGACCCCGACCGCGCACCGCCGGGAGACCCGTCTGCGGTGCTTGCGGCGGCGGACGGCCGCGTGGCGCAGGTCGTGCAGCTCGACGAGGAAAGGTTCCGCACCGCCGCCGCGTTCTCGGGGCTGAATGAGGAGCAGGTCGCCAGATTCCTCTCCGGCGGCAAGGTGTTGCGCGTCAGCATCTTCCTCAGCCTGTTCGACGTTCACGTCAACAGAGCGCCGATCGCGGGCGATTCAATCTTTCTGGGCTATTTTCCCGGCCGCCATATCTTCACGTTCAAGGATAAGTCCTCCGACTACAATCAGCACAATTCGATCCTCTTCATGGGCGGGGAAACGTGGTGCCTTGTGAATCAGATCGTAGGCCCGATCGCCCGCAGGGTTGTCTACTGGCCCGACCATAATCGTCCCGTTCCGCTGATGGCCGGCGACAGGATCGGGATGATGAAGTTCGGATCGCGCCTCGATATGTACTTCCCGGCGGACGAGGTCACCCTCCTTTCGTCGGTCGGAGACAGGGTGCGGGCCGGGGAAACGGTGATGGCCCGCATCAACAAAGGAACCCTCCATTGAAACCGCGCTGGGTGCCCGAGGAACTGGCGGTGATCAACTGGCGGCAGGCGATACCAACCCTGGTTACGCTGGCTGCGATGCTTTCTGGCTTCCTGAGCATCCTGGTCACATTTGAAGGCATGCGAACGGGCCACCCGGAGCTGTTCATCAAGTCCTCCCAGCTCATCATGCTGGCGATGATTCTCGACGGCATAGACGGCAACGTCGCGCGCTGGCTGAAGGGACAGAGCGATTTCGGCGCCGAGCTGGACACGTATGTTGACCTCACCGCCTTCGGCATAGCACCTGCGATACTCATCTTCGCGGTCACACTCCAGAGCAAGGATCCGATCTGGCGCGTAATCCTGCCGTCGGCGGTCGCGCTCTCCGGGGTGGTGCGCCTGGCAAGATTCAAGGTGAAGGACCCTCTGCGCGGCCAGGGCGGCTATGCGGGTCTTCCGATAACCGCCAACGCGGCATGGGTGGCCCTCTTCGTGTTCGTCTCCCTCACACCTCCCCGCGACGCTTTCTCTCTGAGCCAGGGCCCGGTGGCTTCGCTCTTCCTCGCAGGAATACTGCTCTTCACGGTTCTGCAGGTTACAAACCTCCACTACCCCAAACCAACCAAGAAGGCGGCTCTGTTCATTCCCTGCGTAATTCTCGTCATCCTGCTCTGGATACTTCGCCAGAACCAAGCCGTCAGAGTGGCGGTGGCGATGATCGTCCTCGGCATCGGCTACGTCGCGCTCGGGCCTCTGTTCGTCAAGGGCTACAAGGCGCACATGGCCCGCCGCGAAAACCAGTCATCCTCCAACTCGTCAGGTGGAGATGTCCATCCAGCAGATTCTGAGTGATCTTGCGGGCCACCTCGAGGCGCTCCGCGAGGACGGCGTGAAGCGCGTCAGCGTTTCGCGTGAGACTCTCGAAGCGTTCGGCCGCCACGTGAACACGCCGCCGCCAGATCCCAGACTGCGCCTGGAGAAAATCGCCGCCAGGATTGCGCGCTGCACGCTCTGCCCGCTGCACTCTACCCGGACCAATACCGTGCCCGGCCAGGGCAACCCCGCGCCTGAAATCATGTTCATCGGCGAAGCGCCCGGCGAAGACGAGGACCTGCAGGGGCTCGCCTTCGTGGGAAAAGCCGGCCAGCTTCTCTCCAGAATGATCGAAAGAATGGGGCTGACTCGTGACGAGGTGTTCATAGCAAACATCCTGAAGTGCCGCCCGCCGGACAACAGGAAGCCGCTCCCCGGGGAAATGTCCCGCTGCCTGCCCTACCTGCGTGAGCAGGTGGCAATACTGAACCCGCGCGTCATCGTGGCGCTGGGCGGCACCGCGGTCCACGGTCTTCTGGGACTGGAGACCGGAATAACCAGGATGCGCGGAAAGTGGATGAGCTTCAACGGCATTGACCTCATGCCCACCTTCCACCCTTCCTACCTCCTGCGCGTCCCGTCCGCCAGGCACGATACATGGAGCGACATGCTGGCAGTGCTGACAAAGCTCGGCAAGCCGCTCCCGAAGCCCGGCACAAGGTCCGGCGAGGCGTCCGGGGCATAGTCGCCCCAACTGCCTGAACAGCGCATGAGCCCGCCTCGCCGCAGGAAAAAGTGCTTGAGGACAGAACCCGCTGTGGTACTCTTCGGCGCTCCGCGAACGGGCACGCGCCCATCGTCTATCGGTCAGGACACAAGGTTTTCATCCTTGGAAGCGGGGTTCGATTCCCCGTGGGCGCGCCATCGGAGATTTCCCCTCCAATTCCGCGCACAACTTGTTGATGAACAAGCTGCTTGTGTAGGTTCGATAGCCTTCCTTCGGGTCGTACGCCAAACCCCCGGGGAAAAGGATGTTTTGCAACCTTTGCCGCCACTCGATATCGAGCCGGTCCCATATCTCCCTCATGTGGCGGAACATGTACTCGGCGACCCGCAAGGCGGCCTCCACGTCGACCTCCTCCAATTCGGCGTCGTGCCGCTCCGCCTTGCATAGCGCGATCTCGGCGTCGAGTTCCGAGTCCTTCCTGCCGTAGACCTCGTCGGTGACGACCCCGGCGACGAGCTTGTCGAGCAGCACGGCCCGCTGCTTCTCCAGCCCCTCCAGCCGCCGCTGCTGGCGTTTCCGCTCCTCGATGGCGTCGGCGTGCCGCCCCTCCCACGTCGCCCTGACCTTGTCGCGGAACGCCTCGAACTGCGGCATCGCCGTCGCCGTCACGGCGTCGAGCATCCGACTTCCGCCTGACGACGACGAACGGCGCCATGAACCCTATGATGACGAAGGTGGCCGCAAGCTCGTGGAGGTCCCACACTTCGCCGTGCCGCCTCTCCAGTTCGCACCGCGGGACTCCAGGGTTCAACTCGGCGATCCTGCGGCGCCGGAACGCCTCGGTCGGGTCGGCGGAATGGATGAGCGCGCCCATGTTCATTCCAGCACCAGGACCTGCTCGTCGGCGAGGTAGTTGGTTGCAGACACGATGTCGCCGCCACCGCGGGCGACCACCGCGACGCATGGGCGCTTCGACGAGTCCCTGAACTTCTCAACGGACTCGATCTCGGCCACGGCCGTCCTGCCGGTCAGCAGCCGGTCGCCCCTCCTGAGCTCCTTGGCGGGCTTGACGTAGGCCAGCACTTGCCTCTTCACGACTTTTTCTCCTCGTGCTTCCGCTTCACGTTCCATTTCCTGACGATCCTGCCGAACTGGAAGGTCGTCGCGCTGACGGGGTTCTTCGCCCTGCCTTTCCTCGCTGGTTTCTCGTCCATGGGGCTCTCCTTCCGGCTGTGGCGGCTGGCTGTCGCTCATCCCACCGCGCCACACACGGAATGCGTGTGAACATATCATTTGTCACGCCGAAAGTCAAGCGGAGGCACTTCGCAACACCTTGTCGTGGAGTGTGTTGCGGATGCAGTGGAACGGACTCTGGGTGTGGCGGCCAGCAGCTAGGATGGTGCCGGCCAGGGAGGATGGAGGGGGTAATGCGGCAACTTTCCGTTCATGAACGGAAAGTTTTGGGGCGGGCTGGTAGTCGACGCCGTCGGCCTACTTTCGCCACCGCTGAACGTATCCCTCGACCTCCGGCGGCTTGGGCGGCCGCTTCGGCTGCGGCGGGTGGGGCACCCTCACCGTGGGCACGGCGGGGCGCAACGGGCGGGGTGGGCGTTCCTGCTTCGGGACTTGGTTCCAGGGCATGGCGGTTCCTCCTGTCGC
>VGWI01000117.1 GCA_016873655.1 Lentisphaerota bacterium | reverse complement strand
TCGTTTGCCGACAAAGCTTCTCCATGGTCTCGCACGCTTCACAAGTCTCCCGTCCGTGGAAGAGACAGACGAACAGACAGCGGGTGTCGGAGGGGACGCCCAATGCAGTGGCCAATGCCCTGTCGAAACCGCTCTTCGCCGGCAGCAGGGGAGCCAGTGCGACCCGCCCTGCAATTACGAAACTGGCCCCAACCAGAGCCAGCAACGCGCATTTCAAGGCCATTCGTCGAATATGTCGGCCTCGATCCGTGCGCGTCATGACCGCCGTTGCCTTTGTTCGGATGGCCGCGTTCACCGCGAACTCGGGCCCGTCTCGAACGGATATCTCTCCCGCGAAGGCATAGATGGTGGTCGTGCAACTGTCGGCGGCTGCGTTCTCCGCGTAGCTGCAGAGAACCCCTGCGTCCACGAGCCGATTTGCCTCCCCGACCTGAGTATTTGGACAGCACCCCAGCGGATCCTTCGGGTCGCTACCCGTCAGGATGAAATAGGGCTCGTTGCCTTCAATCAGGCGAACCAGCCGGCGTCGAAGCGCAGCAGAAACGCCGCGTAGCGTATCCAACGCTTCCGGCGGCACCACGTCCTCGCGCGACGGCTTGCGCCTGGCGGTGTCCGGTGCAGTCGTGACGTCAGACTCAAGAAGACACCCGGCCCCCAGACGCCGGTATGCTTCCGGGTAGTTGACAGGGCGCTCTGCTTCCTGCGAGCAGCGATCGGGGACCGCAAGTAGTCCGTCGCGTTCCAGGAGCTTCCCGGCAAGACTCGACGCGATCAACGCGCAGTGCCCGCGGCGCAGAATGGAGCCGTCCCGCAACACCAGCAGGCTGAAGGGACCGGGGTAGTACACGGCAGTCATGGCCGAGTTAGGCATTGCGGAGATGAACGAGAGAGCCGCAAGACGTTCGGCATCGGGTTCGAAGGTGTTGCAGTCGAACGGCAGCGGGTCTGTTTCCAGGCGCGCAAGCAGGCCGGGATCGCCTTCCGTTACCGTCAGCAAGCCACGGTAAGGCGGCAGCGTGTAAAGCCCGCCCGTTTTCTCGCATACACGAATGGTGCCGACGATCAGATGATGATCGTCATCCATGACGGCCTGAGCCACGCCGAGATAGGATGCGCTACGGCCGGTCTCGAAGCAGGCGCCAGCCTTGCCCTTCAGCGCGGTGATCTGGATCTCCGCGAAGTCCGCGAGAGGGCGGAGGCAGATGGCAAACGCGCCCATTTCCGTGAGCATCCGCTGCAAATCCAGGCGGCGCTCCCACCGACATCGCACCTCAATAAACGCCCGCTTGGGCAGCCGTGCAAAGGCATCGCGAACCGCGCTATCGTCCGGGTTCTCGAGCGTTTCCTGATGCGACATGAACTCCTCAGGATCGAGCAATCGAGTGGTCATGAGCTATCCCTTCTGGTCGGTCTGCCGCCGTACGGTCTTCACGAGCGCTCCGGCGAAGCCTCTCACGGATTCTTGATTGTTCGCCCGGCCAAAGGAGATGCGGATGGTCCCCAGCGCCTCGGCAGGCGATCGCCCCAGCGCAAGGATCGTCCGCGAAGGCTCCGGTCGATTCTCGCTGCAGGCCGAACCCGATGCGACGGCAAAGCCCTGCACCGCAAGGTCAGCGACAAGCGCATGACCGTCCAGACCGGCGAGACTCAACGACAGGAAGCCGGGGGCGCTCTTTTCCGGGTCACCGTTGACAAAGACTCGGGTTCCCGATCGTTCGAGTTCAGCCAGCACCGTCCGGGTCAAGTTGCGTAGACGCTCGGCTTCGGCCGCCATGCCCGGGAGAGATAGTTCGAGGGCGACCGCGGCACCGGCAACCGCCGCCACGTTCTCCGTTCCCGGCCTTAATCCACCCTCCTGCGCACCTCCATCCATCAGAGGGCTGACCGTTGGGGAGCGCAGGAGAACTCCGCCACACCCGCGCGGTCCGCCGAACTTGTGTGCGGAGAATGTGTAGAAATCGCAGGCGATCGTCGCGAGATTCACGGGAATGCGGCCGAGTGCCTGGGCACCATCCACATGACACAGGACTCCTCTGCGCTCGCAGATCGCGGCGATGGCGCCGACATCCTGAATGACGCCGGTTTCGCTTGCCACATGCGAACAGCACACCAGCCGTGTGTCGGCCCGGATCGAAGCCGCGAGCGTAGCCAACTCGATACGGCCCTTGTCGTCCAGCGGCAGGACATCCATGCGGTCGGCCTGGCGGCGACAGACGTTCCAGACGGAGGCATGGACGTCTGCCGCCACAAGGACACGGCCGGAACCGGTCGCGTGCATCACGCCATGCACGACCCAGTTATTGGCTTCGGTGGCCCCGGACATGAGCACAACTCGTCCGTCCGGAAATCCACAGTGGGCGGCAAGCACCCCTCGCAGTCGCTCCAGTTCGGCGCGTGCCGCCGTGCCAGGCCTATGCGCGGACGACGGATTGCCAAACCACGTCCGCGCTGCCTCGACCTGGGCGGAGAGCGCCTCATCGAACGGAGGAGCCGTTGCCGCATAGTCGAAATAGCGGTCCGCACCGTCAGCCTTCATCGCTCTTAGCCTCTGGTGTCGGCGTCCTGCGGTTGCCGCCGCGTCGAGTCTTCGCTGCGCCACTGGCTGCAGCAGTGTCGAGCAGGTTGCTCACCGCATCGCGATAGGTGCGCAGGGTCGTGATCCAGCGGGTCAGGCATGCTCTTCCTCCCGGTGTCAACGCGTAGCGCCGTTTGGCGGGTCCGCTGGCGGCGAGTTCCCAGGACGAGGTCACGAATCCCTTCTTCTCCATGCTCTTCAGAAGACGGTAGACCCCGGTAATGTCCGGCCCGTGGTCCTGAAACATGGTCATGCCTGTCAAACGCTGCACGATGACATAGCCGTGGAGCGGCTCATTTGCCAGCACGGCCATTACCGCCGGCTGAATCAGTCGCGCCAGCGTCTTCCCAGAACAGGGGCATTCATTCAGGTTCATCCTGGATGTCCTTTCGCGGCGTCAGGGTTGATCGGACTTGCAGTTGCATTCGGTGGGTTGTGTCACCATGAGCGGTTCGAGCACGCGAACGAAGAATAGCGCTGCCAACGCGCCGCCGACGAGGGGGGCCAGCACGTATACGTGGAAGAAACCGCCAACCCGATCTGGAAATGCTGCGCCGCCCCATCCGGTGAGCCAAGCCACCAGTCGTGGGCCGAGATCGCGTGCGGGGTTCAGTCCGGCTTGAGTCAGCGGTGCGATGAGGCAGATGATCGAGGTCACTGTCAATCCGATGAATACGGGTGCCAGTGTGTCGTTTGGGCGCCCCACATTGCAGCCTTCGGTCAGTGCGAAGATCATCAGCACGAGCAGGAACGTGCCGAAGGCTTCCGCGCCCATCGCCAGTGGGAGCGAGACAACGGCCGTGTTTCCCGGCCCCGGATAGTACTCGCCAAACATCATGCCGGTCTGTACGGATGCCGGCGTTCCGCGAACGATGCCGTGGACACTCTCGTAAGCTGCGATGGACGGTGCGAACAACGTATACAGGACCAGACCAGCCAGAACAGCCCCAGCGAACTGAGCGGCGAGATACACGGGCATCTTGCGAAACGACATGCGACCGCTCAGCGCCATGGACAGACTGACGGCAGGGTTAAGATGAGCGCAGGAGAGATGCCGTGTCGCGTAGATGGCCAGCGTCACCCCGATGCCCCAAGCCAGCGCAACCTGCATCAGGCCGTGATGCGCACCGAACAGCACGGACACGGCGACCGAGCCGCACCCGAACAGGACGAGCATGAATGTGCCCAGGGCTTCACCGATCAGTTCTCGCTTACACTTCATCTGTTCGTCACCTTTCTCACGATGCCTTGTGGGAGGAAGCCAGCACCGTCCACGTCTCACCACGCAATCCCGGCCCGATCAACAGCATAACTCCACTATAGGACTATCTCTTATACCGTACTCAGAACCCGGCATGTGGTCAAGGTGCGATCGTGTTGTGATGCGCGACGGCAGATTCGTTGCCGCGGATCGGTTGTGATCCCTGTCAAGCCTCACGGAGCCAACGCACGGCAGTTGCTTGGTTGCTGGGGCCCGTCTTGCGGCCGCGAGCGGCGGCCAGGGCTTTATCCATCTCTGCCGGAAGACGTTGGAGCACGAACACCGACAGGGCAACCAGTCGTAACAGCACAAATTCAGCCCCGAACTGGTGAATTCCTTGGGAAAAGCGGGGGTCAGTATTTTGTGCTGTTCGGGTAACGACTGGTGATGGCTCCGACGGCAGGGCTCGAACCTGCAACCTAGTGGTTAACAGCCACCCGCTCTACCATTGAGCTACGTCGGAACAGCGGCGTCCTTCCAGAGAAGGCAGGGGCGGAAGCTACCAGACGCTTGACGCAAAGTCAATTCATGGCTCCCGTCCACAGGCATTCCGGCGGCTTGTATCGCATACACCACAGGGGCTATTATTCGTGCCCTTATGACTTCAACTGGCCCCATGGACAACTACCCGCGCCTGAACCTCATGGGCGCGGGTCAGCCCGTCGTGTCCGGCGACCAGGCCGGCGATCAGACGCACCCGACCATCACCCAGCTCTGCGAACGCTATGATGCCATGTGCCGGGCAAGAGCGATCTACTACCCCGTGGCATTCCAGTTCATGCGGCTGCTGGGCAAGGGCCGCCAGGGCAGGGTCTTTCTCGGAATGCGCCAGGGGGCGCGCGGCTGCGTCACCGAACACGCGATAAAGGTGTTCGATCCCTCCCTGTACGTATCGCCGGAGGAATACTGGACCGACATGGGACGTATCGCCTCGCAGATCTCGCGGCTTCAGCGCATGCAGAGTCCCTACCTGGTGAGACGCAGCACGTACGACGAGACAAACGGCATCGGTTACGTCCAGATGGAGGCGATAGACGGGCTCGACCTGAGACAGCTCCTGCTGCCATCCCATCTTCCCGTCGCCAGAAAATGCTGCACCGTGAACGAATGGAACTACTTCCAGGAAACCATCTTCCGCCGCAAGCGCGACAGACTTGCGCTTCAGCCGGGCATAGTCGTCTACATACTGAGAAGTTGCCTGAAGGGCCTGGAAAGCATCCATTCCATGAACTTCCTGCACTCCGACGTGAAGCCGGGCAACATCATGATAGACCGCCTGGGAACGGTGAAACTCGTGGACTTCGGACGGGCCGTGGTAATGGGCGAACGGCAGGGGTTCCTGCTAGGCTCGCCGATGTACATGGCGCCTGAACTGCACCGGCGCGAAGTGGGCACGGCACAGTCCGACGTCTACAGCCTTGGCATAGTCGCCGTCGAAATGCTCAGCGGGGAGCCGATTGCTCCAGAGTCGGCAACGGAGGAAACGCTCCTGCATATCAAGATGGCGCTGCCAGGCCAGCTTCAGTGCCTGCTGCCGCCCGCCGTTGTGGAAAACAAGGAGCTGATGCTCATACTTCAGAAGCTCATTGCCCCCGACACGGCCATGCGCTACGCCACGGCAAAGGAAGCGGAAGTCGGCAACGCCGGCCTCAGGATCGTGGACAAGCAGCTCGTGCGCGCTGGCCTGGACACCGAGTACGCACGGGACCTGGCCGACTACATCAGGAAACTTGCCGACGACGGCACAGGCCGCATCGAAGTTCCGCGCGAAGCAGACGACACCTGAAAAGCCCGCACGCCCGGAGCGCTACTCTTCCTCCACCATCTGGTCGTAGAACGCGACGTAGTCGTCGGGCTTCTTTCCGGCCCGGAACTTGATCGCGGCGCGAGGGTGCTGATTGAGCTGGCCCGTGATCGCGTACGGTATGCTGTAGCCCCAGTCCATCTCCGCGCGCAGGGGGACGAAAACCTCCTGGCAGCACTTCAGCACCGGGCGCAGGCGGAACTTGGGGTTGTGCAGGAACCCTATCAGGAGTTCCAGCGGGCAGTTGCCGGCGCCGCGCCCTATGCCGAAAATGGTCGCATCGAGCCGGCTCGCGCCTGCTATCAGCGCCTCGATCGTGTTCGCGAAGGCAAGCTGGCGATTGTTGTGCGCGTGGAATCCGACTTCCTTTCCGGCGGGCTTCAGGATGTCCACGTATATCTTCGTAAGGTCGCGCACCTGTTCCGAGTACAGCGCGCCGAAGCTGTCCACTATGTACACGGCCTGCGCCGGGCTTCCAGCCGCTATCTCGAGCGCCGCTTTCAGTTCGGCCTCGTTCACGACGGAAACCGACATGAGCTGCAGCATCGTCTCGTAGCCCTTGTCAGTGGCGTCCTTCACCATGTCCATCGCGACTGGAATCTGGTTGATGTAGCAGGCGACGCGCACGCAGTCTATGACGCTCTTCTCGCGCGGCAGAATGTCCTCCCTGTAGTCCGTGCGCTCCGCGTCGGCCATGACGGATATCTTTATGCCGGGGTCCTTCTCG
>VGWI01000116.1 GCA_016873655.1 Lentisphaerota bacterium | reverse complement strand
GGCCGACGGCAAGTTCGCGGATCATGTCGGCGAAGCGCCGGACATCAATTCCTGCGTGCGCGTAACGGTTGACGTTTCGGCCGACGGAAGCCGCGTCTACCTGCTCGACACGGAAAACGGCGTCATCCGCGTTTTCCGGCAGCGCCCGGCAGCGCGCCAGGAGAGCTGACCGGCAACGGCCGCGATGCGGCCAGCACCGCGCCGGCGGCGGCGCCAAGGACCGCGGCAAACGCCTGGGTCGTGAGGTGGTGCGCCACGCCGGTTGTCATCGCCAGGTCCGCCGGCAGCCCGAGCATCGCGAAGACCAGCGCCCACGTTCCCTCGTATGCGCCGAACCCCCCGATCCCGGACATGGGAAGGCTGGCCGCCATTTCGGCCGAACACAGGCCGACAAATGCCATGGCAGGCGACAGTCCGCCGAAGCCGCGGGGCGCCAGTATCGCGGCAAGCAGCACGTAGAGCGCCGTGTACTTGCACAGTCTCACGAGCAGCGAGAGGAGAAACGTATGAGCCAGAACGGACGGGCTGCCGAGCAAACCGACCTCGCGGCGCGCTTCCGCGACCCGGATCCGAAGGGCGGCTGCCCAGCGCCGGCCGCCGGCCGCGCGTCTTGACAGTACGGTCTCGGCAATGCCAAGCGCCCGGGGTGTCGCCATTACGGCCGCGAATGATCCGGCGAGTATGATGCCGCCCCCGGCCATGACGATCCGGCCGGAAACAGCGCCGCCGGACCCGAGCAGGATGGCCGCGCCGAGAATCATCGGCCCGAGCGCCAGAATATCCATGACGAACGCCGCGCCGAAATTCACCGCCGCGGACACGGTCGGTATCCCCAGACGGGAACGGAGTATCCCTATGTACACCAGTTCGCCGGTCCTCGCAGGCAGCATGTCAACGCACGCCCCGCGCACGAGAACGGCAAGAAACGTCCGCCACGCCGGCGCGGTCAGGCCGGCGGCGCGCAGGAGAAGGCGATACCGGACGGTACGCAACACGCTCAGGGCGACGGCCAGCGCGGCATACGCGGCCAGCCCTGCCCGGTCCATGCCCCTGATGGAAGCGAACACATCCCGGAACGAGACACGCGAGAAGATCAGCCCGAACACGGCCGCAAAGACGATAAGACCGACCGCGACGTGAAATCGCTTCTTCCTGAACAGCCTCAAGACGTTGCCATGCCCTTCCCCCTGTCCCTCCGCGCCGCAATGCTAGCGGCGGGCGTTGAAAACGGCTATCTTTCTCCGCGAATGAAGACCGTGACGCAAGTTCTTTGTGCCTTTCTGCTCGCGTTCGCTGCGGGCTGCGGCGAACGCGGCTCGCCGCCCGCGGAGCCGGCCGGACCGCGCGCGCAGACGGCCGCGCCGGACGGGTTTGTTGTGTACCAGCGGGGGCCGGACTTGTATTCGCTGGAGATCGGCGGCACGGAGAAGATTCTCGCGAAGAACGCATCATGGCCGCGCGTGTCGCCCGACGGAAGATGGGTGGCATGTGTTTCCGGCCGGGAAATACGGCGCATCGGTATGGAATCCGGTGCGGTGGAGACGCTGACAACGGCGGACGCGCCGCGCGCCGTATGCTGGTCGGCCGACGGCGCCGCCGTCTTTTTCACCGACGGGCGGACCGTGCGGCGGTGCGAGGTCCGGACCGGCGCGTCGGTCACGGTGCTTGACGGTCGCGAAGTGATGGAGCTGGATGTGGCGCCGGGCGAGCGGTTGCTCGCCGCCACTGTGAAGCGGTTCGGCTACGCAGTGTGGGCCTTCACGCTGCCCGGCGGGAACGGCACAAAACTGGCCGCAGGCTGCTCGGCTTCCCTTTCGCCCGACGGCACGCTCGCCACGGTGAATGTTGACGGGCACAGGGAACTGGCGCTCATGGACCCCTCCGGCGCGACAGAGCGCGGGAGAATCAGAGCACCGGCCGGCATGCGCCTGGACAACCAGTTCTGGTCGAACAATCAAGACTGGCTCGTCGTTGTGTCGGAAGGCGATGCCCGCAATGTCTATCTGCAACGGTCGGACAACGGCGCCGTAGTTCGCGTTACGCAGAGCGGGGATTGCGACCGTCCCGACCTTTGGGTGCGGCAAAGCGCCCCGGCGGGCGCGCGGGCCGGAGGGGGAGAATGAAAGGAAAGCTGCTTGTCGCGACCACCAATCCGCACAAGATCGTCGAGATCAGGGAGATCCTGCGTGTGCCGGGGATCCAACTGGTGACTCCGGCCGACGTGGGAGGGGTGCCGGAGGTGGTGGAAGACGGACGGACATTCGAGTCGAACGCGGTCAAGAAGGCCGTGATCATCGCGCGGGCCGCGAGGACGTGGGCGCTGGCGGACGATTCCGGGCTTGAAGTGGACGCCTTGGGCGGCGAGCCCGGCGTGCGTTCCGCCCGCTACGCGGGCGAACCCTCCGACCATGCCGCCAACATCCGGAAACTTCTCGCTGCGATGGGAGGAATTGCCGACCGGCGCGCGAGATTCCGCTGCGCGATCGCACTGGCCTCTCCCGATGGCCGGTGCAGGCTTGTTGAAGGCGCGTGCGAGGGAAACATCGCCGACGCGCCGCGCGGTTCCGGCGGGTTCGGCTATGACCCGGTCTTTATCCCGAACGGGTATGACAAGACGTTCGCCGAGCTGGGCGCGGAGGACAAGAACGCCATTTCGCACAGGGCGCTTGCCCTGCTGAAAGCGGCGGAGGACTGGCGGGAACTGTTCCTAAAACTGCGGCAGTGACATGCCCTTGCCCTGGAACACGAGCCGGAGCTTGTGGTTCAGGAACGAAGTAACGGCGTCGCGGTCGCGGCTGAAGTCAAACTCCCACTCAGCCGTGTAGAGCGAGGAGCGCGAGGCGTTGCTCTTCACGATCCGGCCCGGCACCTGTGCGACGATCTTCACGTAGAACCCGGCAAGCACCGGGCCCAGCGTGCGCGCTGTCTCCGGATCGGCGAAATCCAGGTTTACGCCGGGCGCCATGCCGTCCTGATCGCGCGACAGCATGACAGTATCGTCCTGGCCGCGCAGCATGGAAAACCCGTACTCCTTGAACATGTGGCTCCCTGCAAGGGCCGCCAGGTCCCTGCATTCAAGCTGGAGCCGCGCGTACCGCCATCCGCCCCGGCTTTCGATCTCGACCTTCCTGACCGTCACTCCGTACGGCTCGTACTTCGCCAGCTCTTCGCGGACTCCCTCCTCGGTCGGGTCGGAGAACACTTCGAGGAAGGCTTCCTGCCATGGCAGCGGCGCGTTTGTTTCGCCGGCGGCGGCGTGGAGCTCGTCACGCAGCCGGCGCACCGCCTTCAACTGTGTGACGGTCTGCTCGGACATTGAGTAGCTGATTTCGAAATCAGCCGTTCCATCGCCGTGCAGGGAGAGCTTGGATTCAGACCGGACACAGCCGCAGGCGAACAGGGCTGCGACCAGAAGGATGGCTTTGCCCGTCATCCCGCGCATGTGCATCCTCTCCTCCTATTCGGATCTGACCGCGCCGGCAGGAGTGGAATTCGAGACGAACTTGAAGATAGTCTCGTCCGCCTTCACCATGCCGGTCTCGCGGGCCGTGCGTTCGACGAAAGAAGGGTCGGTTGAG
Organism: Lentisphaerota bacterium; assembly: GCA_016873655.1. Taxonomy (GTDB): domain Bacteria; phylum Verrucomicrobiota; class Kiritimatiellia; order UBA8416; family VGWI01; genus VGWI01. Next base: position 2,878 of record VGWI01000116.1, on the reverse strand, counting down.
AACCGTTCGCGCTTCACGCGCAATTCGCGTATGCGCTCGTCAAGCGCCGCGTTCTCCGACTCGACCCTGGACTTCTGCTCGTGCAGCGACCGGAGGCTCCTGCACTTCGGGCCGAAAACGCAGAAGACCCCCGCCGCCACCAGCACCCCGAGAAGAAGCCACGCGAACCGGTGTATCGCTCTCCAGTAGTTCATCGCCCTCTCCGCGAAAGCGGCGCGGCCCGCCCGCATGGCCACCGCACCGCCCCGCCCGCGCCGGCGGCGCGTCAGATCGCGCCGCCGTATTCGGCGTCGTTTCCGAGCAATTCCTCGATACGCAGAAGCTGGTTGTACTTGCAAACGCGGTCCGTCCGCGAGAGCGAGCCAGTCTTGATCTGGCCGGCGTTCGTCGCGACCGCGATGTCGGCGATCGTGCTGTCCTCGGTCTCGCCCGAACGATGGCTTATGACGGACGTGTAGCCCGCGCGCGTGGCCATCTGGATGGCATCCAGCGTCTCGGTAAGCGTTCCGATCTGGTTAACCTTGATGAGGATCGAGTTCGCGACGCCGCTGTCGATTCCCTTCTTCAGGAACTTCGTATTCGTCACGAACAGGTCGTCGCCCACGAGCTGAACCTTGTCGCCGAGGATATCGGTGAGCTGCTTCCAGCCGGCCCAGTCGCCCTCGGACATGCCGTCCTCGATGCTGATGATCGGGTAGCGCGCGCACCAGTCCTTCCAGAACGCGGCCATGTCGGCGGCGGACTTCCTGGAGCCGTCGCTCTTCTTGAACACGTACTTCTTTGACGCGCCGTCGTGGAACTCGCTCGCCGCGGCGTCCAGCGCGATGAAGATGTCCTTGCCCGGCTTGTAACCCGCCTGCTTGATCGCCTTGATCAGGACTTCCACCGCCTGCTCGTTGCTCTTGAGCTCCGGCGCGAACCCGCCTTCATCGCCGACGTTCGTGGACATCTTCATGCCCTTCAGCACCGACTTCAACGCGTGGAACGTTTCAGCGCCCATGCGGAGCGCCTGCGAGAAGTTCTTCGCACCCTTCGGCATGATCATGAATTCCTGGATGTCCACCGGCGCATCGGAATGGGCGCCGCCGTTCAGGACATTCATCATCGGGACCGGCAGCACCTTCGCGTTCGCGCCGCCGAGGTACCGGAACAGCGGAAGGCCGGCCTGCTGCGCTGCGGCCCTGGCCACCGCGAGCGAGACAGCCAGCAGCGCGTTCGCGCCGAGCTTCTTCTTCGTCTCGGTGCCGTCGAGGTCGAGAAGCATGCGGTCTATGGAAACCTGATCGAACACATCGCGGCCGAGGAGCTCCGGCCCTATCACGTCGTTCACGTTGTCAACGGCCTTGAGAACACCCTTGCCGAGGTAGCGCTTCTTGTCGCCGTCGCGAAGTTCCACGGCCTCGTTTTCGCCCGTCGACGCGCCGGACGGTACAGCGGCCCTGCCGCAGGCGCCGCCTTCGAGCATGACATCGGCCTCGACGGTCGGGTTGCCGCGTGAATCCAGTATCTCTCTCGCTATGACATCTATGATTGTTGACATGAACTTGTTCCTGCTGTTCTACTCGCTTGTCCTTGAACACGCCGCCGGAAGCGCGGCGCACACAAGGTAGTGCGGGGCGCGGCGCTTGGCAAGCAGGGAAGGTTGCGGGCCCCGCCAGGAGGCCTGGAATGACGGTGAAGGCCGAACGGACTGTGTCCGAGAAAACGGTGTTCCGGGGGCGCGCTCTCAGGCTCGACGTGATCGAGATCGAAACCGCATCAGGCGGCAGGTCCGTCCGCGAAGTGGTGCGGCATCCCGGCGCCGCCGTGATACTGGCCCGGCGGCCGGACGGGATGTTCATCCTCGTCCGGCAATACCGGAAGGCTATCGAATCGGAACTGCTGGAGGCCGTGGCCGGCACGCTTGAACCGGGCGAGGCGCCGGAAGCCTGCGCCCGGCGCGAACTTGCCGAGGAGACCGGGCACCTGGCAGGCCGGCTTGTCGCGCTCGGAACGGCGTTCCCGGCGCCCGGCTATACGCAGGAGGAACTCCACTTCTTCCTCGCCGACGGCGCGGAACCGGCCGGCGCCGCAACACCCGACGCCGACGAGGCGCTGGAAACGGAGACGGTCTCCGGCGAAGACCTCGCCCGGATGATCCGGGAAGGCGCCATCCGCGACGCCAAGACGATCGTCGCGTGGCACCTGTACCGCGAGCACGCGGCCGGCGCGCTCGCCGGAGACGGAAGGAAATGATTCTCTTTGCCGCCGACAGATTACGGGACACACGCCGGCGTGCGCATGTTCGAAGCTCTCGACCTTGCCGGGCTGGCGGGCGGGCTCTTCAGACGCCTGTTTCCATGCCCCGCATCTTCTCCAGCTCAGCGATATGCGCCCTCTCTTCGCGGGCCAGTTCCGCCGCCGCGCTCTTCAGCGAGGGCAGGTGCGACACGCGGGCAAGCTCTTCGTAGAACCTGGCGGTGGCCTCCTCGTGCTCTATCGCGTGGGCGATGATGTCGCGTGATTCCGCCGCGGCGTCGTGGGTGAGTTCCTCCTTCGCCGGCAGCGCGGCCAGGGCAAGCGGCGCTTCGGCGGCGGCCAGGTCCGGATGCCGCACGCGTTCGAGGTGCGCGCGTTCCCCGGCTGCGAGCGATTCAAGCAAAGCACGGAGCGCCGGGTCGGTCGCGCGGGACGCAAGCGCGTCGTAGTCGGCGGCAGCGGCCGCCTCGAACTCGGCAGCCGCGCGAAGCACGGCCCTGGCAAGCAGGCCTGTCTGGGCCTTCGGCGCGGCGGCGGCTTCCGCGCCCGGCCGGACGGCGTTGACCAGGATTATCACCCCGAAGACGACAAACAGAGCGCCCGCCGCCAGTTTGATTGCGCGTTCGGGAACCACCCTTGT
>VGWI01000115.1 GCA_016873655.1 Lentisphaerota bacterium | reverse complement strand
CCTGAGGATCCTGACCCTGAGGATCCTAGGTCTGAGGATCCTTGACCCTGAGGATCCTGAGATACCACATCCAGAAAGGAAGAGAGTATGACCAAAGCAACCGTGATTCGCTCAGCCGAGGCGCCCGTGCAATGTCTGCCTTGGGGCAGTATGCAATGGCTGGTGAACGGGCAGACCGCGCCGGGCTCTGCCATGACCCTCGGCCGGGTGACCTTCAAACCCGGGCAGAGCAATCCGTCACACGCTCACCCCAACTGCGACGAGATTCTCCTCGTGGTCAAGGGAACCGTTGAGCACACTTTGCCGCAGGGCGGGACCGTCCGGCTCGAAGCCGGCGACAGCATCGTGCTGCCGCAGGGATGTTCCCACACCGCGAAGAATGTCGGCTCGACTGACGCAGTCGTCATTGTTGCATTCAATTCGCCCGAACGCCGCACCGACGTTAAGGAGTAGCAGATGAGACAGGAGCCCTATCGAATAGGCATCGTCGGCGCCGGCAATATCTCGCGTCTGCACTTGGACGGCATGAAGGAGCACCCGCAACGTGTGCGGTGCGTGGCGCTGTGCGATCCAGACGGGCAGACGCGCCAGGCGCGAATGGAGGAATACGGTGTGGCGGCGGGGTTTTCCGATCTGGCAGACTTCGTGCGCGACGCGGGGGTGGACGCAGCCATCGTCTGCACGCCGACCCACCTGCGGCAGAGCATCCTCGCACCGCTGCTTGACGCCGGCATCCCGGTACTGTGCGAGAAACCGCTGGCCGAGACGTACGCCGAGGCGGAGAGAATGTCTGCAATGGCCTCGCGCTGCCGCACGACGGTGGCGGTCAACCAGAACTTCCGGCGTCATTTCACCTTTTCCGTGGGACGCGAAGTACTCGCGGCCGGCGCACTCGGCAGGCCCCTGCATCTGGTGCAGACGGCGATGGGGATGCGCCGTGACGCGGGATGGCGGCTGGACAGGCGGCGTTACGTCATGTCCGTGATGTCCATCCACTGGTTCGACGGCTACCGGTTTCTGCTCCATGACGAGCCGGCGTAGGTCTATGTGCGCGGCCTGAATTCCCCGGCCACTCCCGGTGGCGACGATACCGCCGTCTCGATGGTCATCGAGTTCAACGCAGGCGCCGTCGTTTCGCTGTCCGAGAGCTTCTCGAGTTTCACCGGCAACTGGACGGGCACGCTGACCTGCGACTGCGAACGCGGCGGACTGATCATGGGCTACGACAAGCTGATCCGGATCGACGCCGATGGCCGTCGGGAAGATATCGTCAATCCCTTGAACAAGGCTCAGGCGACGTATCATGTCTTGGACGACCTTCTGCGCGCGGTCGAGGAGAAGCGCCAGCCCGAGACCTCGATCGAAGACAACCTCAAGAGCATGCGCCTCCTCGAAGCTGCCTATCGGTCCCTGGAGCAGAAACGCGTCGTGAAAATGGAGGAACTGTCATGAAGCTCGCTTTTTCCAAGTCCACGTCAACGGCCGCCGAGACACGCGAACTCATGCAGTCGTTCCGCGGTTACGGATTCGAGGGCCTGCAACTCAAGGCCAACCAGTATCTCCCCTACCTGGACGAACCGGCCCGGTTTCTGGACGACTGGGGCCAGTTTCCCGGCGCGGCCCAGGCGCTGATCGCGGGCTGCGCACTGGACGATGCGGGTCGGACGCAGCTTCACCGTACGATCGCGTTCGGATCGCGGATCGGCACCGTGACGCTGGTCTTCTGCCATTGCGTTCCGCGCGGGAGCCTGACGCCCGACGACCTTCAACGTTCGGCCCGGGAACTCTCGGAAATCGGCAAGACGGCTCGCGACGCCGGGATCAAGCTTTCACTCCACCATCATTTCGGACAGCCGGTCATGCTGGCCGAAGACGCCGACATCTTCTTCGAGGCCGTGTCCGACAACGCCATCGGGTTGACCGTAGACACCGCACATTTGGTGAAATCCGGGATTGCCGATGTGGCCTGCTTCATCAGCCGATTCGCCCACGTCATCGACAACTACCATTTCAAAGATATCCGCGGTGGCCGGTTTGAGGTGCTCGGACGTGGCGAAATAGATTTCCCGAAGGTTTTCGCCGCCGTGTGGCAAACCGGCTATACGGGCTGGGTTTCCGCCGACGAGGAATCTGGGGCGGAATTGCAGGTCGCGTTGAAGGAATGCCACTCGATTCTTGATCGACTACTTTGCTCAACACCATAGCGGCGACTGCCACCCCTTTTGCTGGACCGCCACTGCCGATTCAATCCTCGGAAAACTCGAGAGACTGTGTAAGACTGTTTTCAGGCCAGAAGACCGGCAGGCATTGTTCATGGATAATACCCGCCGGCATACCATCACGGCAGGCTATGCCGGGCGGCACGGGGTAAGGCAGACATGGCGGAATACGCCCTTAGCGAAGCGGGTCGCGGCATTGCGCCGCTGATAGACCACACGAACCTGAAGCCGGACGCGACAGAGAGAGCCATCGCCTTTCTCTGCGAAGAAGCCGTCGCCTGCGGATTCGCGGCGGTCTGCGTGCATCCCTGCCGCCTTCCTTATGTCGCTTCCATCCTTTCAGGATCGGCGGTGAGACCGTGCACTGTTGTCGGTTTTCCCCTCGGCGCAAACACACCGGAGGCCAAGGCTTTCGAGGCGTCCGACGCCGTCTCCGCCGGTGCGATGGAGCTGGACATGGTTATCAACGTCGGCGCAATCAAGGACGGAAACACCGATGCGGCCCGCGCCGACATACGGGCGGTTGTGAACGCCGCAGGCCGGGCCCCGGTCAAAGTCATTATCGAAACAGCCCTGCTCACTGACGCAGAGAAGGTTCTTGCATGCCGGCTCGCGGCGGAGGCAGGCGCGGCATTCGTCAAGACCTGCACCGGTTTCTCCGGCGGGGCCGCCACGGAAACGGACATACGCCTCATGCGCGGAACCGTGGGCAGTGGCGTTGGCGTCAAGGCCAGCGGCGGGATTCGCGACCTGAAAACAGCTCTGGCCATGGTCGCGGCCGGGGCAAACCGCATCGGCACCAGTTCCGGACTGGCCATCGTCACAGGGTGATTTCGTAGGCATAATCCTACGTCGCCAAACCACCCTTCGTTCCAGAAACATGTTGAAACACAGCATCTTCGAATGTAGCTTGTCTACAGTATCGAGCGTTCAGGGCCGGCCATGAAACTTGGAGGGGAGGACATGAAGCCGGGAGAAACCTCTCGCCATCCGGAGCAGCCGACAGCGCACGCATTGAGGCTCCGGGATCTCGTTGAGATCATGTGCGATCGCAGAGCTTCTGACTTGATCCTTACTCCGGGCATCGAGCCGCAGCTCAGAATAAACGGTCTCCTGACGCCGATGGAAGGGCGCCGCCTGACGCCCGAAGACACCGAGGCACTCGTTTCCGAGATCTTGAACGAGAAGGAAACCCACTTCCTTCAGACTCACAGAAGCATAGACTTCTCCAGAAGCATCACTGGACTGGCAAGGGTTCGAACCAATGTGTTCTACCAGCGCAACACCCTCGCGCTTGCCTTGAGGCTCATCCCCGCCCAGATCCCTTCGATGGAGGAGCTTGGCCTTCCATCCATAGTCCGTGATTTCGCCTCGGAATCGCACGGGCTGTTCCTTGTGACCGGCCCGGTGGGAACGGGAAAGACCACCACCCTTGCCGCGATGATCGACCACATCAAGGCCGAGCGGCATGTGCATATCGTTTGCATAGAAGACCCTATCGAGTTCGTTCACCAGCATGGACGGGGCATTATCGACCAGCGTGAAGTCGGACAGGACACCCACTCGTTCCGCGATGCCCTGCGCGTGGTCTTCAGACAGTCGCCCGACATCATAATGGTTGGGGAAATGCGGGATCTGGAGAGCATTGAGCTGGCGCTGAGCCTTGCCGAGACCGGCCACCTTATCCTCGCAACGCTGCACACCCCGGATACCGCCGGATCGATCGCGCGCATTGCCGGCGCATTTCCGAAGCACATTCAGGAGCAGGTCTACACCCAGCTCTCCTCGGTGCTCGTAGGAGTCCTATCCCAGGTGCTTATTCCGGCGGCCGACGGCAGCCGACGCGTCCTTGGCTGCGAGGTGCTCAAGGCCACCCCGGCCGTCAAGAACCTCATCCGCGAGCAGGAACTCCACCAGATATACTCGGTGATACAGACGGGCAGAGACGAAGGCATGATAACGATGAACGAATCGCTGCTGCGCCTGTGCCGTAAGGGGGCCATCACGCAACAGGCTGCCCTGCAGCATTCTCCGCGCAGGACAGAGATGGCAACCATGATTCAGAACGCGAAGTTGAAGGCATGACACAAACACCCACTGAGACGCACATGGGCGTAGCTGGCGGTGCTGTGATCCGCTGTGCGCTGTGGTCCGTGGCCGCCGCGCTGTTCCTATCGCCTGCTCTCTCCCTGAATGCAGGGCCGGATTCTGACGGAGCCGGGACACATGAATCGACCCTTCGCATGGAGCTTGAGAGCAGGCTGAAGCAGGCGAACGAGGCCGTATCCAGTGCGGCTGCGAAGATATCCGATCTCGAGCGGCAACTGTCCAAGTCCAAGTCGGACGCCGCCGCCGTTCTCCGCGACATCGAGTCCGCCAAGTCCGAAGCCCAGATCAAAGCGATGTCCGCCGAAACCGAACTTCGGACGCTCAAGTCCGTCCTGGACCGGGAAAGATCCTCGTCACGCGGCGAACTGGCCGCTGTCAGAAAGGATATTGCCGAGCGCGAGGATCGGCTTGCGAAGCTTTCTTCCCGTCTCGGCCAGCGCGAGAAGGAGATGGAAGAGACCATTTCAGCTCTGAATGCGGCTAAGGCCCAGATCGAGTCAGGAAAGGCGGAGATGTCCGCCGTTCAAAGACGGTGCGAGGCGCTCAAGAAAGACATTGAGGCCAGGGCACGGCTTCAGATCCGCCTTGAAAAGGACCTGGCGGAAACAGGAAGACTGGCGGCAAAACGGGAGGCGGAACTTGCGGCGAGGGTAAAGACTCTCGAAGATGCCGTGGCCGGCAAAGAAGAACTTGAAGCGCGGCTCGCCGCCGCCGTCAAACGCATATCCGTGATGGAATCGGACCTCGTCCGGCTGCGATCCGAAAAGGATGCCCCGACGGCCGGAGCCGATCAACCCGCCCCTGCCCCAGCGGGGCAGCCATCCGCCGAGATTCGGGACTTCGCAGCCAGGCAAAAGGAAGAGCAATCACGCTCAGCCGCCGCGTCGGCTGAGCTGAGGTCATCCCTCGAGAGCGCAGCCACGGAGAAGGCAAGGCTCGAAGCGAAACTTGCCGACGCGGAGAAACAGGCATCAGCCCGGAACACGGAGATTTCGCGGCTCCGTTCTGAGAAGGAATCCGCTCTATCCGAGCTGAAGACAGCGTCCGAGCGGGCGCGAGTCGCTTCATCCGGTCTTGAAGAGAAATCGGCCAGACTGGCCGACGCAGAAAAACGCGCAGCCGTGGCGGAGGCGAGTCTGAAGACCGCAACCGTGGAACTGGCGTCCGCCATTAAAGCCTCTGAGGAATCCGCCAGAACGCTCCATGCCGAACTGGAGAAGATCCGGAAATCGGCCTCGGATGATCTGAAAGCCGCCGTCGGGAAGGCATCTGCAAGAGCTGACGCCGCTGAGAAAGCCGTCGGCGCGCTCCGCGCGGAACTGGAAGACACCCGCAAGACGGCCGCCGTCGCCGCGGGCGAAGCCGCAAAACGAGAGGCCAGGCTGAAGGAGGAGATTGCGGCGTCCTCTGCCGCGATATCAGGCCTGAAGTCCGACCTGCAGGAATCCAAGGACAAAACAGCTCTCGAGATTCTCCACCGGCGAGGCCTTGCGGCCAGGAACCGTCCCCCTTCCCTCGACAATCCATCGGTTGCCTCGGCATTGAACGACGCGGCCCTTGTTCTTGCCGCGGAAGGACGTACCGAAGAGGCCGTGCGCCTGTTCGTCAAGTCGATCACGGCCTTCGAAGCATCCGCGGGCGGGGAGCACCCCGCCGTGGGAACGGTGATGGCCAACCTGGCGGATCTATACATGGCCGCCAACGAGTCCGCCAAAGCCGCCGCTTTCTACCGGCGGGCGCTTGAACTGCAGGAAAAGGCCTACGGAGACACAAGCCTGACGGTGGCATCGACCGCGAACAGCCTGGGATCCGCGCTGCGGCAGCAGGGCGACCTCGACCGTGCCGAGGAGGCCTACGGCAAGTCCATCGCGGTATACGGAAAAGCGGGCAAAGCCGGGCGGCCAGACCTTGCGGCGCCGTTGAACAACCTGGCGCTCCTCCAGATAACCAGCAAACGATACAGCGAGGCCGAAACCAACCTCCGGCGCGCGATGGAGATCGTTGAGCAGGGCCTCGGGAACGACCACGAAAACCTTGTGCCGATCCTGCGCAACATGACCGCCCTGAACGCGGCTCTCGGCAGAAGCGAGGCACTAACGGACATTATTCATGAAGCGATGCCGGAAGCCAGAGCAACGTTCTGAAGTGAGTGGCCGTGGGGCTTCTGGGGCGAGACGGTTATTGGACGCAGTGGTTTTGTGGAG
>VGWI01000114.1 GCA_016873655.1 Lentisphaerota bacterium | reverse complement strand
CCTGCTCCGCCCCACTGGGAAGACCGTGCGCCCTGGATTGTGGCGGGCGAATACGCCAAACTGCTGCGCGACGCACTGGGCCTCGCCCGTGCGCCGGGCCTCGCGCGCGCAGCAATCGCAGGGTCAGACCTAGAAGCTAGACAATAGGCGTTTACTGTGTTTCCGCTATAGTTGCCGGCCGCGTGAGGCACCAACTCCATGTTTGAATCGTTGACAGTTCGAGGGCAAACATTTGCGCCGGCGCTGTTCTGCGCGCCGATGGCGGGTATTACTCATTGCGCGTTCCGACGCCTCGTTTCTGATTTCGGCGGGTACGGCGCGCTTTTCACCGAAATGCTCTCAGCCAGGGCGCTGCTGAACGAGACATTCTTCAACTCACCGTACGTTCGGCGCCGCCCGCGGGAAGGCAATGTGTTCTACCAGTTGCTGGTGGGCGATACCGACAGGCTGGCCGAGGCGATGGACAGGATCAGCTCCTATGAGCCGGCAGGCGTCGATGTGAATCTTGCCTGTGCGGCCCGTGAGATCAGGCGGACGGGGGCAGGCGCATCGCTGTTCCAGGATGTTCCCCGCATGAGAAGGGTGTTGACCGAGGTGCGCAGCCGCTTCGACGGTCCGATGACCGCAAAGATCCGGCTCGGGGCGGAATGCGGGGAATGGCGCGCGTCATTCTCTGAACGCGCGGCGCTTATACGCGACTGCGGTGTGGACGCGGTCATCCTCCATCCGCGTTTTGCCGGGCAGAAGTTCCGGGCCCATGCCCGCTACGAACACCTGGCATGGGCGGCCTCGGAATTGAGGCTGCCGTTGATCGTCAGCGGCGACCTGCGCGGCCCGGCCGATGTCGAGGCGCGGCGCGGCGCCCTGGATTGCGTGTCGGGCGTCATGATAGGCCGGATGGCCGTTGTCCAACCCTGGATATTCGCGGGTTGGCGGGGGGACCGTCCGCCGGTTGACCACGCCGAGGTCTGGATGAGGTTCTGGGACTATGTGTCAGAGGATTTCGTTCCCGACCGCAGGCTTCCGCGGATAAAGATGTTCACCGAGTACTACTCCCGCAACTTCAAGTTCGGGCACACGCTGTATTCGCTCGTGCAGAGCTCGTCTTCAATGGATGAAGCCCGTTCACGGGCATCCGCGTTCTTCGCGGAGCCGCAGTCCCTTACCGCCAGCCCGAGCACAATGGGAATCAGCTGATCTCACGGGCTGTGAGGGCTTACAGTTGGCTGGAGTCCCCTGCCTGTGACGGGACGGTTGCTCCCGTGGAGTGTTCCCGGATAAAGACCTGCGGATCCACCCAGCCGTGTTTCCCCTCTTTCCATATCTCGGTCGGATAGTAGCCGGCAACCCATCGCCCCGTGCCAAACTCACCCTTGCGCATACCAAAATGAAGGTGCGACCAGTACCCCCCGTTCTCCCAGGTCAAGCTGCGCCCCAATGATCCGAGACGCTGCCCCCTGCGAACCACCTCGCCGGTTTTCACCGTCAGCGCCGGCGACAGGTGCCCATACAGCGAACAGATCCATGAGTCATCCGGCAGGCGATGCTCAATAATCACGATATGTCCCCATGTCTGGTTGTAGACGGCACGCCGCACCACGCCATCGGCCACCGCCACGACCGTCAGGTTATCTCGCAGCCAGGCCATATCGTAGCCCGTATGAAAGGTGTCGGAAAAAGGGCCGCCTCCTCCTCCCATCTTCAGCCCGAAGCTCCTGCTCCCTGGCTCGAAGAAATCCCGCAAGGGCGGCATGAATTCGCTGGCAGCCGGAACCTCCCCGGCGCGCTCCGCGTCCCCCATCTCATCCTTCTGCGTGAACCCGAACAACGCCGCGGCCAGGGTTGCGCGCCGCAATCTTTCCTGGATGTCCTCGGTCTCGGGCTGCCGGCCCCTGAATATCCGTATCGGCTCGAAGGGGTCCCGGTTCCGGTAGAAAGCGGCGGCGGCCATCACGCATCGGGGCCCCGCCTGGTTCGTCACCAACGCCAGCGCCTCGGAGTAGGTCCGGGGCGGCTGGACGGCCGGATCTGACGTCGAAGAACCGTTCCCATCATCCGGACCCGTATTCCAGATCCCCAGCTTCTCGCGCCGTGCAACGAGCCCTTCCGCAGCCGTGACCGCCGCCAGGGTAAAAGGATCCTGCTCCGCAGCGGCCGTCGCCCGGAGAATTGGAAGCTCCTCGCCTGTTCCATGCCAGACCATGTATTCCGCGGCCGCTTCACGAACGGAAGCTTCATCGTCCGCCAAGAGAGCCGCCACCCTCGCACGGATGGCCGGAAAAGTCGCGTTCTGGTGAATCAGGGCAATCACACCCGTCCGGCGCACTGCCGGAATAGCGCTCCCAAGCAAGGCGACCGTGTTGGACGTCAGTGCGGCGGAATGGTACCGGGGCAGACGGGGTCCCAGCGCGAGAAAACAGGCGGGATTCGTCACCGCCTCCATCATGCGATTCAGATCAGGACGTTTATCCTCCTGTTTCTTGAAGCGTTGCGCTATCTCCGCAGATGTCGCGGCAGACGATGCGCAAGCGCACCCGAGCGTCAGAAGAAGCAGGAGCCCGTTCCGCAGGCGCGCGCTGGGGTTACCCATTCCAGAACGCAAGTTGACGGGGAAAGGCAGCAAGTCAAGCGTCGTTCTCGATCTCACAAGGCCGCATCTTGGCGCTATTCGCGATCACGGTCAATCTTCCCAGTGTCCGCCTTGCGAATTTCTATCCCCGGCTTGCGGGGGCTTCGTGAGCGGCGGCGATGGCGCGGGCGCGACGCGGTTGAGTCACGGGACGCCATGGAGCCACTGCAGGTCGGTGATGCGGCGGTAGTTGAACACCCGGATCACGATTTGGTTCCGGTCCGGAACACGCCGGTATCCGATCTCGTAGCGAAAACACCAGCGCACCAGCTCGTCCCTGTGCACAAGCGCGATGAGCCCGCGCCTGCGCCAGCCGATGGTGTCGCACGGACCGTGCTTGAACACGACGCCCGGCACGGTCCGTCCGCTGTTCAGGAACCCGATCACCCATTCCTTCTCATCGACGCCGGGCGTAAAGATGCGATCCGCGCATGAGAGGGTCCAGAGATAGAGTCGCCGGGCACCCCGCCGGAACACCATCAGCTTGGAGCCGAGCTCAAAGGTCGTGGACTCAAGCCGGAATTCCGCGTCGATCTCCTGTGAAAGATCGAGGACCTGCCAGAGGACCGGGCCGCCGTCAGGATTCGGCCCCCGGAACGACGACACGATGTGGCGCAGCAACGTCTCAGGCTCTTCGGTGTCGCCGGGAAGGAAGTGCAGCCGCAGCACACAGCGCAACAGGCTGTCTTCGGGCGCATAGACCGCCGTGATCAGCTTGTGATTAACCACGCCGAGCTTTCGCTCCCGGCGGTGCAGCGGCAGCACCTCGTTGAAGTCGCAGAGCGTGGCGCTCCAGCCCGGCGGCAGGCTCCCGAGCCGGGTACGCGTGTCGGCCTTCGCAATGAGCGCTTCGAGCGACTTGGTGGCACGTTCAGTGAATCGGCGCGCATCGGAGAGGCGGCGCGAATCGGCCCAATCCAGCTCCATGCGGATGGAGTACTCGTCCTCGATCACCAGCAGCATACGCCGCCGTGCCGGGCAGCGGTACCGCGCCAGGTCCCAGTTGTCCGGGACTTCGAAGGTGATGCCGTCCCAGGCGAGGCGCCGCATGGTGCTCCCCCCGGTTAGTACCGGTTAAGGTCGATGCCGAACAGACACATCAACAGTTCGCCTGCGATCAGGCCGATGAAGAATATGCGGAACTTCTGATAGGTAGACCGGTCCCCGTAACGGCTCACCAGCGACTTGAAGAGCCAGCCGAGAAAGATGGAGAACCATACCGCCCACATGTTGGGATAGACCCACATCACCAGTCCGATCGGATGCAGCCAGCCGAACCGGCGGCGGCGGATCCAGAGCAGGCCGGCCGTGACCAGGATTCCCGCCAGCATCCAGTAGCCCCCGCCGCTCTCGTCGATCGGATTGGACACGGCCATATCGGTGATGTTCTGGAAGACACCCTGCGGTCCGCCGGAATAGAACCATGGGTGCATGGTGTTGGCGCCGTGTTCGTAGGAAAGGATGATGTGGGTGGCAATCGACACCCCGGCGGCGATGCCGATTCCCAGCCAGACGGCAGCGTGGAATCGGATCCGTTGCAGTCCGAGCGAGTCGCGGACCTTCAGGACGTTCGCCATCGCCGGTGCGATGAATGTCTTCAGATCCCAGAACATCACGTAGTAGAACGCCACAAGCGGCGCGAACAGGGTGACCGACGTCCAGGGTCGGTTCATCCCGAATGTGCTACGGAGGATGTGGAACGGGCTGAAGTGGCACTGAAACACCAGGAGTCCGCCCTCGGCCACGCCGCGAATCATACCGATCGTTATCAGGACGATGACCAGGTAACAGAATGTCGTGAACCAGATGTTCGCGCCCATGCCGAAAGAGAGCAGCCCGATCATCGTGGCCGAGCTGAGGAGGAACACCGCGGATGCGATGCGCAGCTCGCGGCGCTCGGCCGGCTCCAGCCCCGCCACGGCGCCGGGGAATGCGGCGCACAGCATGTATTTGCGGCACGTCCAGAGCACCATTGAGGAGAAAGCGATGAGTGCGCCGCCACCGATCGCGTTGCGGAAATTCAGCACCATGGTCATGTTGGCGGGGAATGAAGATGCGTCCACGCCGTGGCCCATCGAGACCAGCGCCAGCAGGAGCCCCATGTAGATGACGTGGAAGCCCCACAGCGATTTGCTGATGCGCGCCGGGATGAGGAATGAGAGGCCGATTGCGGTGAAGAATACCTGATGACTGCCTCCGTTCAGGCCGCTGAATATGCTGCCCGTGACGTAGTCGCTCCAGGGCCAGCGGATGGCAATGCTTCTGATGCCGGGGATGATCTGACGAGCCGCGAGGATGTTCCAGCCCATCGTGAATGCGGAAATCGCGAATCCGATCCAGAACACGCCGGTCCGGTAGATGGCGGGGACGGACGAATCGGCGGCCGCTGAATCCTCGTCCCCCGCGCCGGCGAGCGCGAGCGGCAGGTCGGCGAGCGGATAGCAGAGCTTCTCGTGGTGAGCCCACTGCCGGAAGATCAGGACGTTCAACGTCATCAACATGGCATAGGCGGCGACGATCAGTATGGCCCAGCGCGCGAGGGGCCGCAGCCATTCACGCCACGGCACGCCGCCGACCAGCATCGCGCGCCATGAAATGTTCAGTTGCTCGAGGTCGGACGCCGCCTTTGCCAGGTCTGGGTCCATTGCCGCCGGGGCGGCTCCTTGATCCCACTTCGAGTCGATATCGCCCAGGGCAGTGTGGACAGCGCCGATTTCCTCCGCGAGCCGGATGCGCGGGTCGACGATGGCGCTGATCTCGGCAGCGATCTCGGCGACTTCGGACTCGATTCTTTTTGCCGTGGACTCGGCGGACTCGATTCGCGCGTCCATCTCCGCGAACTCAGTTGCGTCCAGCATGCGTCGTTCCGACTTCAGGTCCTGGATTTCGGCACGCGCCGCCGTCAGCAGCGGCTCGATCCTTTCCCGTTCGGCGATGAGCGCCGCGCGGCTTTTATCGAGGGAAGCCCTGTCGGAAAACGGTTCCAGCCAGTCTATGGCGTCTCTCAGGGCGGTGCGGGCTTCGGCGGCATGGCCATCTCTCAGAGCCCGGCGTGCGACATCGATTCTGCCGGCAGCGGCCATCCCGGCGCGCATCCGATGCAGGCGCGAGATATAGACAGGCCATGCCTCATCGCCGCCCCGTATAATTCCGGGCACGGCCCGGATGTGACTCGGCAGGCCCTTCCTGAACAGCTCAACCTTCGCAAAGGCGGTCTTCTCAAGGTCCGCAAGCGCCGCACGCTTCGCTTCATACTCCGCAAGCAGTCCGGCGGCCCGCTCTGGGTACGCGCGCAGCACCTCCCCGATGTCCGGGCTCCCGTCGCGCACGTGCCGGGCCCAACGCGCCTGACTCTCGGTGATGCGATCCTGCTCCAGCGCGAGTTGACGGGTCAGTTGCACGCGGGCGGCCGCCCCGACCGATGCGTCGGCCAGGTTCACCTCGAGCCGCTCGGCGGCGCGCCGCGCATCGTCGAGCGCGCGTGCCGTTCTCAGCACCGTGTCCACGGCGCGCCAGGCATCTTCAGCGGCGCGCGCAGCGGCGGCCTGTTCCTGAATTCCGGATTCGGAGAGGAAGTAGGTTTCGCTTATGAACGGCTCGACGTGCCGGTCCCATCGCGCCTGCGCCGTATTCCAGCTCGGGTTGAAAAGTCCGGCGATCGCGGGAACGAGCTGCGAGGCAAGTCCAAACGTTGAAATGCCGCTCGACACCATCGTCATGACGAATACCAGCATGACCTCGGCGGTCGAGAGCCGCCGGATGATGCGAATCCGGTGCAGGATCGGGTTGACGACCAGCACGCATACGATCAGCAACAGGAACGGCAGAACCGGAATCTGGGTGGCGGTGAGGATTCGGGCCTGTTTGCCGCCCATGTTCTCCATCAGCACCGTGTACCAGGCAAAAGCGCCCGATGCGAGGATGCCCAGGAGAATGGAACG
>VGWI01000113.1 GCA_016873655.1 Lentisphaerota bacterium | reverse complement strand
AGGCGCTCAACGCCATGAGGGCGGCCCTGGCAGGCCACATCGAGGAACTGACGCGTCGGGAGGAGGACCAGCGCAGGTTGTTGCGGAGCCTGAGCGCGGCAGTTGTGATTCACACGCCTGATACTCACATCGTGTACAGCAATCCGATGGCGTCGCGTATACTCGGGCTCACCGAGGAACAGATGCAGGGCAGGGTTGCGATGGATCCGGCATGGAGTTTTGTGCGTGAGGATGGGAGCCCCATGCCGCTGCCCGAGTATCCCGCGAACCGTGTTCTCGCCACGCGGCAGCCCATTTCGGACTACGTTGTTGGTGTCAACCGATCGGACCGGGCCGGGCGCACATGGGCGCTCGTCAACGCGTTTCCAGAGATCGAGCCCGGCGGCAAGCTGAGGGACGTGGTAGTCACATTCGTGGACATCACTGCCATGCGCAGGCTTGAGAAGCAGTTGTTGCAGGCGCAGAAGATGGAGGCTATCGGCCAGCTTGCCGGCGGAATTGCGCACGACTTCAACAACATCCTCCAGGCCATCAAGGGATACGCCGAACTGGCCACGGATGACCTGGACGCCGGGCATCCGGCCCGCCGTTCGATCCAACAGGTTACAAACGCGTCCGAGCGTGCCGCGAAGCTCGTGGGGCAGTTGCTGGCCTTCGGAAGGCGGCAGATTCTCGAGCCGGCGCACTTGGAAGTGAATGAAGTAATAACCGGGCTCACTGGGATGCTTGAAAGGATCATTGGCGAGCACATTCGCCTTGCCTTCATCCCAGGCCATCATCTCAGCACCGTGCATGCCGACCGGACGATGCTGGAGCAGGTTGTTGTGAACCTCTGCGTCAACGCGCGGGACGCGATGCCGAAGGGCGGAAAGCTCACGATAGAGACGGAGAACGTCGGTATCGATGACGAGTACTGCCAGCAGAACCTCTGGGCCCATCCCGGCAGGTATGTTCTGATCACGGTGACTGATACCGGGTGCGGCATGGATGCTGCGACGATGGAGCATATCTTTGAGCCGTTCTTCACCACGAAGGGCACAGGGAAGGGGACTGGGCTGGGGCTTTCCACGGTGTACGGAATTATCCGGCAGCACGAAGGGATGGTGCGAGTTTACAGCGAACTGAACAAGGGCACGACTTTCAAGGTGTATCTGCCCGCCTTTGAGCGTCCCGCCGACACCGTCGGCAGCAAGATCGAGGGGCTTCCGCCCGGGGGCACGGAGACCATCCTTGTTGCCGAGGATGACGAGAGTCTTCGAGACCTCGTGTGCCGTACGCTGGAGCACGCCGGTTACAGGGTCATCGCGGCGGCGGACGGAGCGGAAGCGCTTGAGCTGTTCGAGAAGAACGAAAAGGCCATTCAGTTCCTCCTGTTGGACGTGGTGATGCCCGAGAAGGGCGGCCGTGAAGTATTCGACGGCGTGCGCGGGAAGCGTCCCGGGATTCCGGCGCTCTTTGCCAGCGGGTACAGCGAGAACGCCATACATACGAACTTTGTGCTGGAGAAAGGGATGAAGCTGATCCGCAAACCGTACAACGCCAATGAACTTCTGCGGCGTGTGCGCGAGATGCTCGATGGGGCATCTGACGACGGCGTGCGTGCCGCGTGAGACGCGGGACGTATTCCGTCATTCCGGCGCAGTCAGCCACCCGTTGATCCGCAGCCACTCCCCGCAGGACCTGGTCCAGTCGCATGTGCCTGGCACATCCGGCGCCATTCCGAGTCCGTGCCGTCCGCGCTGGTGTATGTGCAGTTCGGCCGGTACGCCGGCCATGACCAGTGCCTCGTAGAACACGGTGCTGTTGGCCGGATGCACGGTTGCGTCTTCGGTCGTGTGAAAGATGAACGCCGGCGGCGTCTCTGCTGTTACCTGTTTCTCGACGGACAGCAGGCGCACGAGCTCCGGGGACGGATCCGCGCCGAGGAGGTTGCGCTGGCATCCGGGGTGGGTGATTGGTTCGCCCATGGTGATGGCCGGGTAGCAGAGAATCATGAAGTCCGGCCGGCATCCGGCGCGTTCCACCGGGTCCGTCGATTCCGGCCGCCCGGAATCGGAATGGGTTCCCGCCGTGGCCGCCAGGTGTCCGCCTGCCGAATAGCCCAGTATGCCGATCCTGTCAGTCCGCAGGTTCCATTCCCCCGCGCGCGCGCGCACCGTGCGGATTGCGCGCTGGGCATCCTGCAGCGGCGCGGGGTGCAGGCAGTTCTCCCGCTTGTTTCGGTACTCGAGCACGAACGCGGCAACTCCGAGCGAGTTAAGCCAGCAGGCGGTGTCCGCTCCTTCGTGTCCGAGCGCCAGGTTTACGTATCCGCCGCCTGGACAGATGATCACGCCGGTGTTCGACGACCTGTTCGGGGGAGGCAGAAACGGGGTGATCGCCGGCTTTTCTCCGACGATGAAACCTGATTCCTCCGGCCACAGCAGTTCCCGGCGCGGACTGTCCTGTTCCGGTACGTTCTGGGAGTGGGTGACGGCACCATCAGCTTGCGGTGCGTTCTTTCCGGTGTTCATGTTTGAACCTGTTTTCGAGCGGAAGAATGGTGGGCCCAGTAGGACTTGAACCTACGACCAGAGGATTATGAGTCCCCTGCTCTGACCAACTGAGCTATGGGCCCTTGTGTTGCGCTTCAGAATCAGCGTCGACATCATTCCCGCCGGACCAGGGCGAAGAAGCTTCGCCGCCTTTCCCGGCAAGATTGTCCATGAAACGATACAACGTGGCGCGCGACACGCCAAGCTCTCTTGCGGCCTGCACCTTGTTGCCGTGCGTGCGCTGGAGTGCGTGCTGTACCGAATCGGCTGTGAGGCGGCGTCTCCTGTGCAGAAAAGGCACACGCGATCTGGCGCCGGCCTGCGGGGGGAGGTGTTCCGGCAGAATGGCGCTCGTCTTGCATTTCACCATCGCGTACTGGATCCAGTTCTGGAGTTCGCGCACGTTGCCGGGCCAGTCGTATTCGAGCAGGAGGTCCATGGTTTCCGGCGCGAACTGCATGCCTTTCCTGCCCGCGCCCTCCGCCACTCTGGCAAGGACATGGCTGGCGATCAGCGGGATATCCATGCGCCGTTCGCGGAGCGGGGGCAGCGACACTGGGACCACGCTCAGGCGGTAGTAAAGGTCTTCACGGAACCGGCCTTCCTCTATCTCGACGGCGAGATCCTTGTTAGTGGCGCTGATTATGCGCACGTCAACCTTGATGGTATTCTCACCGCCGACGCGCTCGAAGGTGCCTTCCTGTATCACGCGCATCAGCTTCACCTGCATGGCCGGCGAAATGTCGCCTATCTCGTCGAGGAAAATGGTTCCGCCGTCCGCCAGCTCGAATCGGCCTTTTTTATCGCGCACCGCGCCGGTGAACGCTCCGCGGACGTGGCCGAACAGCTCGCTTTCGAGGAGGGTTTCGGGGAGGGCGCCGCAATTGACCGGCACGAACTGCCGGCTGGCGCGCAGACCCTCGTTATGTATGGCGGCGGCGACGAGTTCCTTGCCCGTGCCGCTCTCGCCATGGACAAGTACGGGCACGTTCGTGTCGGCCAGGTCCCGGATCAGGTCGTAGAGTTCCAGCATGCGGCTGTCGCGTCCGACGATGCCGCCGAAAGTCTCGATCTCGCCGAGCCGCCTTGCAAGGCGGCGTTCGCGTGTCCGGTCCTGCAGTGCGCCGATCACTCCGATCTGTTCGCCCGCGGCATTCTCCATTGCGCGGATGGAGAACTGCACATGCCGCGGCTCGCCGGAGCGGGTGATGATCTCCATGTCCTTCGGCGAGTCCGGGATGGACGGCTCATCGCCGTCGCAGAACGAACACTTTCCTCCGCAGAGGTTGCCCGGGAACACGTCGTGGCAGTCGCGCGCGATGACCTCTTCGCGGTTGTATCCTGTTATCTTCTCGGCAGCGCGGTTGAAGTACATGATGCGCCGCTGCATGTCGTGGGCGATTATGCCGTCGGAAATGTTGTCCAGCACAAGGTTGTCGCTCTTGCGGGCGGAGACCATGGCTGCCAGATAACCGTGGTCGAAGAGGTCTTCGACGAGCCTGCGGACCTCGTCCCGTGTCTGGCGGAAGGCTGAGAGGACAAGTTCCGGGTCGCCCTCGATGGACTCCGGATCGGCCACGCTCCAGTCCACGCGAATGGGTAGTCCCTGCATGATGGGAACCTTCGCGGACACTTCCCTGTCCATCGACACGACGATATCGAACTCACGCTTGGGAAGGCCGTTAAGACCGAGGCAGGGGTGGCTGGACATGTCTATGCCTACCTCGCCCATGACCTTGACCGAAAGCGGGTGCAGGCGGGTGGGGGCAAGGCCCACGCTGAGGATGTCTATTCCGTCAGGGCGCCTGGCCGATGCGAATGCCTGGGCCATCTGGCTGCGCGCAGCGTGTTTTGCTCCAAGAAAGACGATACATGTCATGGGACAGCACTTATACCCGTGTGTTGCGCGGACATGGAAGCCAAAAGCGAATGCGCGGCACGAGTCAGGGCTGCTACCCGTTCAGCAGCCCGGCGATACGCGGCGCGAAGACCAGCACGCCCGCGACGGCGGCGCCGAATGCGGCGACGAGGACGGCGCCGGCCGCCACGTCCTTTGCCTTCTTGACAAGCGGGTGGAAGCCCGGGGACGCGACGTCGGCTAGAAACTCGAAGGCGGTATTCAGCGCTTCGGCGGTCCAGACGGCGATGATGGCCAGCGTGACGACGCACCACTCCAGCGGATTGATACGGAACGTCAACCCCGCAACGAGCACGGCGGCGGTGGCGGCGGCATGGATCCATGCGTTCTGCTGCGAGCGCAACATCGCCCATATCCCCGCCGCCGCGTAGCGGAAACTGAGCAGCCGCTGCAGGACGGCCGAGCGTGAGCCAGGTCTGTCCAAAGTGGGTGGTATATCCATCTTCTCCCCTTCCCGTGAGCCCATTCTCGCGTCGGCGGTTGCGCGAGGCAAGAAGAGACTCGGCCCGGCCCGCGACGGCGCGTGCGGGCGACAGGCCGGGTTCCCGTGCAATAGACAGGGGGTTCTGTTCGTTAACTACAACACGGTTCAGAAGACGGGCCCATGTTGGCGTTCCGTGGAGCCGTATGGAGGGGGAAAGGCATGACTGGCGTTATGAAGGTGTGCAGTGTTGCGGCGGTGGCGATGCTGGGTGCGGGGATGGTTATGGCGGAAGAGAAGACTGCAGGACCGCGCGGAAACAGGGGCGGTGATCCGGAAGTTGTCTTCAAGGCCATGGATAAGGACGGCAACGGCTCCATATCCCTTGACGAATTCAAAGCGGCGCATGAGAAGCGCGTTGCGGCAATGAAGGAGCGGATGGGTGACAAGTGGGATGAATCGCGCGCTTCGAAGATGCCGTCATCGGAAGACGTGTTCAAGAAGATGGACGCTGATACCGACGGCGCGGTGACTCGGGAGGAAATGAAGCAGGCGCGCGAGAGGCGGCGCGAAATGATGGGTGAGCACCGTCGCGGGCGCGGCGAAGGCGGCAAGCGCGGGCACGGCGGGGATGATGGTTCCGAAGATCGCCCCGAATCCGGCGCTGAAGACGCCCTGTAGGTCCTGCTCCAGACAAAGTCAGAGCCGGCCCGCGACGGATGGATCCCACCCGTTGCGGGCCGGCTTGTCTGGTCCAGGGCCAGGCGCCGACCTGCTTTGCAGCCGCAAAACAACGTCCTCAAAAAGTTTGACAGTTTCTCTGAGGCGGGCCTATCCTGACTCCAGCGGGGGGCACAAGTATGACGGCTACCCGGAGCGCCCGGTCGGGAGTCAATGATACGAACGTCGCCATCGGGTGCATGGCCTCCCGCTTCTTCGAGTCCGGCGACTTGGATGCCGCCATTCTTGAGTCACTCGCTGACATAGGCAAAATCTGCGGCGCCAGCCGCGCGGCTCTTTTACAGGTAGATTTGGTTACGGGGCTCCTTTCGTGCACCCACGAATGGTGTTCGCGGGGCGTCAGACCAGTGAGGGCAGCGCTGCAGGGGCTGAATCCCGCAGTCATTCCGTTCTGGCAAACGCATGTTTCGCTTGGCCAGCGGGTCTTTGCCGAAGAGATGTCCGTTTGCCGGCCGGGCGAGGACGGCTGGCCGGCCGAGGCAACGAAGGCGGGCTTCGCCTGTTCCGAGCCTCTCCGTATCGCGGGTGCCGTTCGCGGGATGGTGTGCCTTGGCTGTTCGTCGGCCTCCGGCAAAGTTTGTGGCGGAGAAGCGTCTGTTCCGCGCCTTTTTGCCGGCTTGCTGGGATCCATTCTCACGAGAAGGGAGGCCGAGCAGGCGCTGGTTGCAAACCAGATGAGGTATTCGAACCTGTTCCGGGACTCCAGCGATGCGATCATCATACACACTCTCGACGGAAGGTTGGTCGAGGTTAACCGCATGGCTGTACAGCTCTTTGGGTATTCGCAGGAGGAATTCCTTGACCTGACCGTCGGCGACCTTCATCCGGATTCAGAGCTTCCGCGATCAAGGGGGGCCTTTTCGCGCGTTTGTGAAAACGGCACCGTAAGGTTCGAGATAAAGTTCAGGCGCCGCAACGGCGAGGAATTCGACGCGGAGGTGTCCTCCAGCATTTTCCAGTCCGACCAAGGGCCGCTTGTTCAGGGC
>VGWI01000112.1 GCA_016873655.1 Lentisphaerota bacterium | reverse complement strand
GAAGAATCTCGAACTCCCCCTTCCGCCCCTCGACGAGCAGGAGCGGATTGTGGCGGAGTTGGAGGGGTATCGGAAGGTCATCGAAGGCGCCCGCCAAATCCTCGCCGCCTACAAGCCCACCATCCGCATCGATCCGGCGTGGCCGGTGGTGAAGATAGGCGATGTGTGTTCCCTGACAAACGGGAGGGCATTCAAGCCTTCCGATTGGGAGAATGCGGAGGGCGGAGGCACACCGATTATCCGCATCCAGAACCTGAATAATCCCTCCGCAGGTTTCAACTACTACTCGAAACCAGTTGCCGAGAAACTCATCGTCAGACAAGGCGACTTGCTCTTTTCCTGGTCTGGCTCCCGTGGCACTTCATTTGGTCCTCACTTCTGGAACCAAGAACGGCCCGGCATCCTGAACCAGCACATCTTCAAGGTGGAGCATCCTGATTCCGTGCTGCGTGGCTATCTGTACCTTGCACTCAAGCGGGCCGTGCAAGAGGTGGAGAAGAATCTGCATGGTGGGGTGGGCCTTGTGCATATCACGAAGGGCAACCTCGAAAGAATCGAAATCCCCCTCCCGCCCATCTCCGTCCAACGCCAGATCGTCTTTGAATTGGAGGCGGAACGGAAACTGGTGGAGGCGAACCGGGAGTTGATCGCGCGGATGGAGGCAAAGATCAAGGCGAAGCTGGCGGAGGTGTGGGGGGAATCGCCCGCCGCGCCACGTGCGGCTGACGATTCGCCTGATCCGTCAGATCAGCCAGATCGCCCAACGAAAGCCCGCCCATGAACACAATCAAGCAAATGCCCGCCCACACCCGCCCACGCGAGAAATTGCGCGAACGCGGCGCTTGCGCCCTGACGGACGAGGAACTCGTTGCGGCGATTCTCGGCATGGGAACCGCAGGCGTTGACGTGCGCACGATCGCCCGGCAGGTGGCCGGACTGATCCGCGAGCACAAGGCCGCGCTCACGCTGG
Source organism: Lentisphaerota bacterium (assembly GCA_016873655.1). GTDB lineage: Bacteria > Verrucomicrobiota > Kiritimatiellia > UBA8416 > VGWI01 > VGWI01. The sequence goes on along the minus strand of VGWI01000112.1, from coordinate 5,703 downwards.
AGCATCTCCTTGCCGTGCCCGGCGTCGGCCTCGCCAAGGCGGGGCAAATCCTCTCCGCCTTCGAACTCGCCCGCCGCCATCTCATCAAAGACACCGTCAGGATCGTGACGGCCGCGGACGTCGTTCCGCTACTGGCCGACATCGCCGGAAAGCAACAGGAGCACTTCCTCTGCATTTCCCTGAACGGCGCAAACGAGGTCATTGAGAAGCGCACGGTCACAATCGGCCTGCTCGACCGGAGCCAGGTTCATCCGCGCGAAGTCTTCGCCGACGTAATCGCCGACCGTGCCGCCGCCGTCATCTTCGCCCACAACCACCCATCCGGCGACCCCAAGCCCAGCGACGCGGACATCGCCATTCACGAACAACTCACTCAGGCGGCGAAGATTCTCGGCATCCGGGTGCTTGACCACATCATAGTCGCCAGAACCGGACACTACAGTTTTCAGGAAACCGGCCTGGTCCACTGACGGCGGGTGGCCCGCCCAGATATGCCACAGCCGTGTTGACAGCCCCGCCTCGTATGGTAGATTTGCATCTCAAGGTGGTCTTCTGTTGACTGCTCGCAGCAGCACCGTGCGAGCAGATAGTATTGGCACGCAGCGACTTGCGGTTGGAGCCACGACGGAAGGCCCGGCGAAACCCTTTTTGTGAGAACAGGCAATCTTGGTGGACGCAGATACATCACCTTCGTTCCGGTCCCGGACGCAAACGTGTCCCGGGGCCCCGTCGGCAGGCCCATTGAAGCCGATCCGCGGACGCGGCGCCGTCCGGCAGGAAGACATTGTGAGAAGGGTCCGGCGGCAGGCTTGAAGGCCGTTGTCGCGATAATTGCCATTTCCGTGCTTGCCGTTTCCGGCGCCGAACAGCCGGAGGAACCTCCGTCATCAGCCCGTGAGATCCTCGACAGCGTGTTGGCCAGGCTGCCGGACCGGCCGCTGGACGTTGCCGGCGATCTCACCGTCCGCGGCCGTAACGGAACCGTGCTGCGCGAGCTGAAGTTCGACATGATGCTCCGCTGGGGCGGGTCCCCGTCATCCGCGCGCTACACCATACGCGACGTGTTCGGCTCGGAGCTGGAGCAACTGACCGTCATCCGCAACCCCGATACGGGGCCTGAATACGAGTACGCCGCCGGAGATCCCCCTACCCCCGCCCGCATGCCGCCGCTGACCGCCTCCATCCGGGAAACCGACATGTCGTGGGCGGATCTCTGCCTTTCGTTCCTGTGGTGGCCGCACGCCGGGCACGCCGGCCAGGACATGATCCGCGGCCGGCCGTGCTTTATGATCGACGTGCGCCCCTCCGACGCGGACAGGGCGCCTTACGCGCGCGTGCGCCTCTGGATTGACAAGGAAATCCGGATGATGGTGCAGGCGGAGGCATTTGACGCCGAAGACCGGTCCGTGCGCCGACTGTGGGTCAAGAGCGTCCGCAAAATCGATGACAGGTGGATGATCAGGGATATGGAAGTGGAAGCTGTTCCGGTCGTTCACCGCACGCGGTTGCGTATTCAGGAAGCGAAGGATGCTGAGCCGGGGCCATGAAGGTCCCGGCGCCCAGATGAGCACAGTTCTGACATCGGTTCTCGGGCTGGCGGTGCTGTTCGTTCTCTCCGCGTTCTTTTCCAGCACGGAAACGACGATGTTTTCTCTGAACCGCCTGCAGCTGCACCGCATCCGCCGGCAGAAACCGGCCCTTGGCGCGAAACTCGACCGCCTGATGTCAAAACCAACGCGGCTGCTCTCGACGATTCTCGTCGGCAATACCCTCGTCAACGTTTTCTCCGCCGCGCTCGGCTTCACGCTCGCCGAAGATCTTTTCCCCGGACGCGGCGAAGCCATCTCCATTCCGGCAATGACCCTGCTCATCATGCTGTTCGGCGAAGTGGCGCCTAAACGTTTCGCTATTGCCCGCGCCGAGAAGCTAGTGCCCTTCTACGTGCCGGTGATCGGTGTATTCATCTTCATCCTGACCCCACTTCGGCTCCTGCTCGACGGCTGCTCCCGCCTGATGCGCCGCAGCCTTGTCCGCGAAAGACAGGGCCTGTCGGAAGACGAGTTCCTCTCGGTTGTCGAGGCCGGCGAAGAAGACGGCGTCCTGGACGAGGAAGAACGCGCCATGGTGGACGGCATCATCCGCCTGGAAGAGATGCGGGCCTGTGATGTGATGACCCCGCGGGTGGACGTGGTCGGGCTGGACCTGGACGAACCGGAGGAGTCCCTGGCGAAGACCGTGGAAAGAGAGCTCTTCAGGTACATGCCGGTGTACCGCGGGTCGCTGGACCAGCCCACGGGCTTCCTGGACGTCCTGAAGTACGTCCTGTCCCCGTCGCGCAAGATGGCCGAGTTCATCATAGACCCGTACTTCGTACCTGAAACGGCGCCGCTCGACTCGCTCTTGAGCACCTTCCAGAAAGAGGGAAGGCGCGTGGCGTTCGTGCTGGACGAGTACGGCGGCACCGCGGGGCTAATCTCGCGCGGCGACATGCTCGACCAGATAGCCGAGCATGTCGGCGACGAATTCTCGAAGGAAGAACCGGAGATACAGAATATCGGCCCGAACAAGTGGCTGGTTGACGGCGCCGCGAGTCTCGACGAGGTCAACTACGAGCTGGACATCTCGCTCTGGGCGGAAGGCGCGGACAGGATGGCTGGCTGGACCGTCGCGCAGATGGAGAGGATCCCGAAGACCGGCGACTCAGTGGAGGCGCAGGGCATACGGGCCACCGTCAGGCGCATGAGGCACCAAAGGGTCATGCTGGTGCTGATCGAGAAGCTCGGGCCGGCCCCTTCCGACGACGCAGGCCAACCCGCGGAGGAACCATGGTTCGACTCCACATATTCCTGATCTTCGCCTGCATGGCCTGTGAGGCGCTCTTCTCCGGAATGGAGACGGGCATGATCTCGATCCAGCGCATGCGGCTGCGCCACTTCGTGAAGAGGGGCTCGCGCAGCGCAAGCCTGATCGAAGACTATCTCAACGACCCGGACCGGCTGCTGGGGCTTACACTGGCGGGCACCAACCTCTGCATGGTCACGGTGTCCGTCATCTCCGCCAACCTCTCGTCCCACCTCCTCGGCGCATGGGCAAGGGCCGCGGCGGCGATCGCGACCCCGCTCGCCATTCTCGTCTTCTCCGAGTATCTCCCGAAGACGTGGTTCCACAGCAGGCCGATCCAGCGCTGCTCCCGCTTCGTCGGCATTCTCAGATCATTCGAAGTAGTCCTTAAACCAATCTCCATTTCCATCGTCTGGCTTACGAGGTGGCTGGTGCCCATGAAGAAGTCCGACGGCTCCAGACCCGCTCCGCTTGTCACAAGGGATGACCTGAAGCTTCTCGCAGGCCAGGGCGAGAAGGACGGCGTTCTCTCGCCGCGCGAAAGGTTCATGATCCACCGCGTGATCGAGCTGCCGGTCAAGCGCGCCCGCGACATCATGGTCCCCCGTGAGGATATCTCGTTCGTCACCCGCGACACGCCGCTGCGCGCCTTCTTCGAGAAAGCGCGCTCCACGGATCTCCACCGCATGCCGGTGCTTGATCCGGCGAGCGGCGCGTTCGTCGGTGTCGTGAACGTCTTCTACGCCCTGCCCGTCTCGCCGGAGACGCTCGACCAGCCCGTTTCGAAGTACATGAGAAAACCCGCTTTTCTGCCGGACACCATGCCTGTTGACGACATACTTCCGCACATGCGCCGGTCGGGAGCTCCGCTGTGCCTCGTGCGCGAACAGTCAGGCGAGGTGATCGGCCTTCTCACGACGGAAAACGTACTTGGAGAAATCGTCGGCAAGTTGAACTGACCTCTGCCGGCCCGGAAACACAGCATGACCGGAGGCACCCCGAGAGTTCCCCCTTCACGCGCGGCCTCCGGCGCACACTGCCCTTCGTGCGAACGCTTCATCGGAAATGTCCCGGAGTGCCCCTTCTGCGGCGCCGATTCCCGCCATGCCGCCGGCCTGCGCACGCTGCGAGCCGGCTCGCTTGTCCTCGCGTGCGCGGGCCTGGCCGCGCTTCTGCTGGTCGCCCGAAGCCGCAACCTGCCGGCCGTCACACCCGGAGACGTCACCGCTTCCATGCAGTTCGCCCGCGTGCGCCTGGAAGGAGTGCTGGAACGTTCGCCGTATGTCTCCTTGTCGAAGTCGCGCGGGAGCTACGTGTCGTTCCCCGTCGGCGAAGGCGGCGGGAGCATCCTCGTCACCGCCAGCGGACCGGTGGCCGACGCGCTTCGGACGAACGGGCTGCCCGGTAAAGGCGACCGCGTCACGGTGTCCGGCGAGATTTTCGCTTCGGCCGACGGGCGCCACAGGCTGCGGCTGCTGCGGGCAACAGACCTGGCTGTTCTGCGCTGATGGAGAAACCGGATTGAGCCTTCTTTCATTCGCCGTTCTTGCGGTCGCGGCCGGCATTTCCTCGGCAGCCGCCGCCGCGGCCTCGTGCGTTCCCGGCCTGCACATCTACTCGCTCATGGCGCTGCTGGCGCCGTTTGCCGCCGCGCCGTCGTTCGCGCATGCTGACGGCCTGCTTCCCGCCGTGTGGATGGCGGCCGTTGCGGGCTACGCCATTGGCTCGTCGGTGCCGGCGGTCCTTCTGTCGTCCCCCGACGAGAGCGCGGTTCTTGCTTCGGGCCCCGGCAGGAGGTTCGTCCTCGAGGGCAGGGCCAACGATGCCGTGCTTCTTTCTGCTCTCGGCGCCATGGCTGCCGCCGCGGTGCTGGTCGCGGCATCATTCCCCGCAACCCGGACACTGCCGGTTCTGAGCGCGGTGCTGCGCCCCCACGCGGCCTGGGTGGTGTGGGTTGCCGTCGTCTTTCTCCTGATGTCCGAATGGCCAAAGGAGAACGCATTCGGCGTTAATTCGAGGGCGCGCTTGATGAAGAGCTGGACCGGGCCGGCCGCCGGGCTCCTGACGTTTGCCCTGTCGGGTATTCTGGGCTTTGTGCTGTTCTACCGGCCTCCAGTTGAACCGGGGAACGCAGCCCACGTGCTTGCACCGGCATTCGCGGGCCTGTTCGCGGTTCCGTGGCTTGTCGCCAGCATCACGTGGCCTGCTCGTATTCCGGAACAGGCGCCTGCTTCGCTGCGACTGGTTCCCGCACGGATGCTGTGCCACGGCGCGGCGGCAGGCGTCTGCGGCGGCGCATTCGCGGCGTTCTTTCCCGCCATCACGGGCGGGATCGGCAGCCTCTTCGCCGGCCACGCCGCTTCGCTGCGCAACCGCAAAACATTCCTGGTCTCCCAGGGTGCCGCGAGGATGACGTACTACGCGGGCGGCCTGCTCCTGTTTTTCATGCCGCGTTCGCCGATTACCAGGGGCGGCGCGGCATGGATGCTGAATGCCCGCTATGAACCCGTTCCTGCAACCGACCTGCCCGCGTCTCTCGCGGGCCTGGCCCTGGGCGCGGCCGCCGGCCTGCTGATGGTGATGCCACTCGCGCGCGGCACAGCCGCCATCCTGCGCAGGTTCGGCGCCGCCCGGGTGTCCGCCGCCTCGCTGGCGGCCATCGCGGTTCTGGTGTTCCTCCTGACGGGCTTCGCCGGGCTCTGCATCGCGGCCGTCGCTTCGGCGATAGGCATGATCCCCCTGGCGTTCGGGTCCCGTCGCATGACCGCGCTGGGCGTGCTGCTTCTCCCGATGGCATGCAGCCTGTCCGGCCATGGAACGGCCGCGGCGGAATGGCTGGGGCTTCTGTGAGGGGGGGGTAGC
>VGWI01000111.1 GCA_016873655.1 Lentisphaerota bacterium | reverse complement strand
TTCCGGACGCCTTGCCCATGGCGGTGCCTACGACATCGCCTGCCGTGCCGGTGTACGTTGTCGCATCGTGGCGGGTTATCGTCCATACCCGCCGTTGAGTCGAGCCGTCGGCATAGCTGAAATCCTCCTCGAGAGTGCCGACGTTGTTTGTCCAGGTGCACGTCATGTCGACCCGGAACCGTTTTACGACCTCGCCCTTGCGGTCCTGGAACATGCCCCATGCGACGAGGCGGCCGTTGAGGTAGGAGCGCAGGTCGAGTTCCGGTTTCTGCTCAGAGTAGCGCGAAGGCGTTATCGAGCTGCAGCCCGCGCACAGCATCGCGGCGCCCATCAATCCTCGCAGAGTCTTCATCCCTGTCATCCTTTCCCTTTCCGGCTGACCGTGCCGAGAAGCCGGTCTCGTACGTCCGGGTGCTTGCACTTCTCTCCGAGCCAGATGGCGAAGAACGCCGGGCCGAAGTCCGGGTCCGGCACGCTGCCGACCAGCCTGTCGTCGAAATAGAAATCCGTCTGGCCATCATTGCGTCGGAACGCTGTCAGGCGTTCGCCAGGATGGACGTCCGGCCACATTGGAGCAAGCGCCGCGAGCCAGGCCGCGCGTTCTGCGGCGGTCGCTATCCCCATGCGTTCCCATTCGTCCATGGTGGTTTCAACGAGACGTTTGCCGCGAATCCTGACGGCATACCGTATTGAGAGTGCGGCAGTGGTGTTTGTCGAGTAGGCATCGCCTTCCGAGTAGAGTGCGATGTCGTATACACGGATGCCGAACCAGTGGAGCGATGCGGAGCCTGTCTTCTGCATCGGGCGGGCTGCGTCCTGTGCGATCGGCGCCGGAAGAGGCGGATCCGCGCGGGCAAGCGTGGCGGCGAGGATGACGGCTGCCGCGAAATGGGCGGAGCGTTTCATTCAACAGGTCCTTTCCGCGGCGTGTGTTTTCCTCCTCGTCCCGGTCCGTGGACGATCCAGACCAGCAAAGGCGTGGCTACCGCCCACATGGCGGCGATAACGACGGCAGTGTAGTGGGGGCCGTGAGGAAGGGTTACGGCACCGAGCCCCGCGCCGCCGAGGTAGCTGACCGGCGCGCCGAGCGCGCCCAGGGCGGCTGCGAGCAGTGGTCTTCCTGCCAGCCAACCGAGCGAGATGGACACGGTCACTCCGAATACGCCCCAGAGCGCGGCCAGCCACGGCGGGCAGAGGAGGGGGAACGCCGGATCTCCGATCAGCTCGTAAGCGCCCAGCGCCAGGCATGCGCTGTCCACGCAACAGCCGACTGCCGTCGCCGCTATGGCGGCCCTGGTGTCTCTGCGCCGGTCTCCGCCGATGAAGGCAATGTTCACAAGAACGGCCAGTATGCCCGCCGCTGTGGCCGGCAGGACCAAACCGGCGGCGCCGCCGAGAACACACGCGAACCAGGCGACCTGGAACAGAACGAAATTAGCGAGTTTCCTGATCAATGTCTTCGCTGGAACCATGGGAAGAAGGCGTTGGTTGTCTTCCGGTATTCCGCGTACTCTGGGTTGTTTCGGTATTTCTCCTCAAGCATCGGTATGCCGGAGACGCGCAGAAGGAGGAAATCTATCAGCAGCGGGCTGATGACGGCCTTCCATCCGCCAGGGACATTGAGGGCTATGAGGAAGCAGCCCCACCACAGAGTCGCCTCGCCGAAGTAGTTCGGGTGGCGGGTGAAGCGCCAGACGCCGTAGCGCATTATCCGCCCCTTGTTGGATGGGTTCCTCGTGAAACGCAGGAGCTGGAAATCGCCTGCGGCCTCAAAGAGGAATCCCGTCAGCCAGACAAGGACGCCCGCGGCGTCGAGCATCCCGAGCGGGCCTCCGTTCTGCGAGTTGACGAGAAGTATCGGCGCGCTGACGAAGAACATGACTGTTCCCTGGAGCATGTATATCTGCAGGTAGCTGCGGAGGTGGAACCATTTGCCCCAGGTGTTGCGCCAGTTCCGGTAGCGGAAGTCCTCCCCTTCGCGACCGGCGTTGCGAATCAGGATGTGAGCGGAAAGCCGGGCTCCCCAGGCGAGCACGAGGGCGCAGATGAGCAGTTTTCTTGCGTTGAGCCCGTCTGAGAAGGCGAGCGTCGCCATGGCGGTAAGGATGAAGCCGATTCCCCACGCGGCGTCCATGATGCCGTTGTCTTTCCGGCACAGTGCGACGACGTGGACTACATTGACGAACGCGAATATGACCGCAGCCGCAAGAACCGTCTCATTGCTCATGCAGTACCAAGTAGCGCAATGGCCCGGAGGAATCAACTCCGGAGAGGTGATTTCACGCCGGCCCCGAGTTTCTTCAGGTGTCGGGCCAACTTGAGAACCGCCAGTTCCTTGGCCTTTGCCTCCACCTCGACGGTGATGTCCATGCCGAGCCATTCGGAAGGGAAGTCCCGCAGGCCTATGTAGTCGTGGTGGCGTTCCGGGCGAGGGCCGTTCCAGCCCTCTCTCGGACTGGAAACATGGAAGAGAGGTTCGCGGTTCCATGTTCTGATCGCGAGATCGGTTGCCTGCCCCACGGTCAGCCGGTCCGGGCGGCAGCGGTGATGATGTACATCGTAGACAAACGGGATTTCCTCGCTGCCGCAGAAAGGGATCAGGTCCGACGGCGTGTAGACACGGTCATCGTTCTCCAGTGTCAGTCTGCTGCGGACGCGATCCGGAAGCTTCGCCAGAGTTCTGGCAACCCGGCGAAGCGCGGATGGCTTGTCGCCGTAGGCTCCGCCCGCATGTATGTTGATCACATCGGCTCCGATCCATTCCGCAACCTGAGCCTGCGAGGTCAGTTCAGCGACGGATGAGCGGGTGACCGCCGGGTTTGGAGAGCTCAGCAATACGAACTGGTCGGGATGGAACGTCAGTCTGATCCCTTTCTCCCGCGCGAAATCACCGCAGCGGCGGAAGGTTGCGGCTATGGCGCGATGGCCCGGCAAATCGGAAATGCGGTAACCCGTTGTCGGATGTGTTCTCAGCGGGAGAATGCCGCTGTTCACGCGGAAGTCGCCGATGCCGTGCGCGGCGCAATATTGCAGGGCGCGGAGAAGCGAAGCGGCATTGGCCGCGCAAAGCGAGGCCAGCCGTGCAAGCGCATCCGCGCGGTCGAGTTTTCCGATGGATGCCGCCGTTGTGGTACGGAAGCGGATCGGCTGCGCGGCGAAGATGCAGCAGAGCCCGAGCCGTATCATTGCATTCCCTTCGGGCCCGCCGGGTACTCGATGCGGCGACATCGCGGCTGCCTCACCAGCTCGTCGCGGCCCAGAATGCGGGCGGCCAGATGGCGGAGCCATTCGAGCGCGCCCGTGGCGATCAGAACAATGTATCCGGCAACATCCTGGAAAGAGGGTTTTCCGAAAACCGTGCGGTAACGGCGCATCAATGCCGCGCTTCTTGCGCGGGCCGCGGCGTTGGGACTGAAGAGCAGGGACGCCGGCAGGATGGGGCGGAATTCGCGGGCGCGCTGCCTGAGGAACCGTATGCGCCCCTGCATGAACGTGTCGGGCTCACTCCTGCCGGCGCGGTCATAGCGCATGGTGGACCAGTTCCACCCCAGTCCGATGCGATCGCGCTCAACGCTGTCCGCAAGTGCCCGTTCGTATCCGGCCAGCGCGGTGCGGGCCATGTTCACAATGCCCGGCCCGTCGGCCTCGTACTTGCGTCGGAAAGCCATCCTCGTGATCTCGCCCGCGTCGTCAGTGGTGAAATTGTTGTGGAGGAAGGAGAGGGCGATCTGGCCGCTCAGGCGCTGGTACGGGAAGCCGGGTATCAGCTTTCCCTCCTCAAGATACCGCTTGTAGAGCGGGGTTCCGGGCAGCGGAGTGAGTTGCATGAACTGGTGCAGGTCAGTGCCCATGCCGATCGCCCAGTCTATGTCCTCGTCCAGAGATCGCGGATCATGGTGTTCCATGAAGAGGATCGAGGACGATATCACCGAGATGCCCTTTGCCTGGAGTTCGGATATGAGGGAACGGACGTCTATCCCGCCAAGTTTGCCGAACATCTCCTTGCTGGTCTCGAGTCCCATCCAGAGCGCGCAGACGCCGAGCCGGACGAGGAAGTCGACGCCGACCGCCGTGACTGCCTCCGCGGAGGCGAATATCCAGAAGTGATAGTTCCTGCCGTTCTCTTCCATGAGGCGCAGCAGGTCACGGGCCCTGTCGGGCGTCTTCAGGAAATTCTCGTCTATGACGGCGAACTCCCGGACCCCGAGACGTTCCTCCGCCCGCAGGCATGTCTTGAAGACGCTTTCCCCCGTCGGGAGTATGGGGATGTACTTGCCTCCGAATTTCGCGGAGGTGGCGCAGAAGAAGCATCCATTGCTGCATCCGAGGCCTGGGAAGAGGACGGAGCTGTCGTCGGAGACGGTCTGCATGCCGTAGACGTGTTTCCTGACCACACCGTGCATGGTCGGATGCCTCACCGGCATGGAAGGGTCTTCGCCGAAGTACTGTCGAAGCCACGATATCCCTTCCCCGTGACAGACCTCGTCGTGCGGAACCAGCTTCTCCAGGTCGGGCAGGGCGGCCCCGTAGCCGCCGAGGATAATCTTCATTTCCGGGTGGCGGGTCCTTATGTAGTCCGCCATCCGCTTCACCTTCATGACATTGGTCTGGATGAACGAAATGCCGACGTGCGAGTAGCCTTTGCCCAGTTCACGAGTGAAGTCGCGCCAGGTGGGGAAATCGAGGACGGTTGACGGGACGGATATGTTCTCGGCGAGGAAGTACAGGGGGAAGGTCCAGAAGCTTGCGCGCGGCGAATGGACTCCCTGTTCGCGGGTGATCTGGTTGTTGAACAGTTCCATCTGCATGCCGACCGCCTCAGCGTAGCCGTCGGAGACGCCGTACGGTCCTGTCGCAGTCGTCAGCAGTATCCGCGTTTGCGGTCTGCCCATGTTCTTGTCGGTTCCCATGATTCAGCAACTCGCCGTGAAAATCGCGATCCCCGGGATGTCAGCTCCTCAACGGGTCCGCATGTAAGCAGTTTGTGCACCTTGCCGCAAGATGTTGTCTTCCGCGGATCGCCACTTGAGTTAAGGCCGTTGCGTCTGTGATATTGACCATGGAGAGCGGATACGCCTTATGGAGGGATTCAGGCATGCTGCATCGTGAAGCGGGGCTTGTTGTTGTGTGTGGTCTTTTCGCCTTCGCTTCCGTGGCGTGGGCAGGTTCGCACACGCTGGGTGTGGAGGCGGGGTGGGTGTTTCCCGGGTACAACGATGTTCGTATACCCGGTGACACCGGGACGAAGGTCTCACTGACGGAGGACCTGTCTTCCAACCCTTTCCCGGCCTGGAGGATGCGCTACTCCGGAGTGTTCTCCGGGCGGCACGAGGTGACAGCGCTGGCGGCTTTTCTGACGATGGAGTCCGACGGTGTTGTCGGTGAAGACGTCGTCTTTGACGACACCGTGTTCGCGGCCGGGTCGCGCGTCGAGTCAACCTTCCGCTTCAACTCCTACAGGGCCGGATACCGGTACCTTCTGTGCGATTCGCAACGATTCAGGCTTGGCGCTGGCGGCTGCGTGAAAGTTCGCGACGCGGCAATTGAGCTGCGCGACGCCGCGTCGTCATCCGAGAAGACCGACCTGGGTTTCGTGCCGCTGTTGAGCCTTTCCGCCGCATGGGTCGTGCGGCCCGGAATTCGGCTTCTTGCCGAGCTGGACGGCCTTGCCGCGCCGCAGGGGCGGGCTGAGGACCTGCTGCTGGCGGTCGAGGCGCAGATCAACGATATGGTGTCGGCATATGCCGGGTACCGGTTGCTTGAGGGCGGAGCCGACAACGACGAAGTCTACACCTTCTCTCTCTTTCAGTACGCGGTGGCCGGAGTCAGTGTCCGGCTGTAGACGGGGCATTTCGCGAGCGACGCGTTGTTGCAGCCGGCCTCGATGAGCGTGAGGCGGAGCATGATCGGCACCGCCCACAGTTCCCCCAGTGTGAGAGCGTTGACGGACTGGTAGGCGGCAATGAAGCGCGACAGGTTTTCCGAGTCAACGCGGCCGTCGGTGTGGGAGACAAGCTGCAGTATCAGGTCATAGACTCGCGGGAGTCCCTGGTAAGGGCCCTCTGACAGGCGCGGCAGCTCCCTGCTGTAGCTGCGGGGCAGGTGGGTGAGCGCAAGCCGTATCTGCTCATCAATGAGATAGTAGTTGTCGAGCAGCCATTCGGCCGCAGGCGCAACGTGCCGCCTGCGGCGCATGGCCTTCACTATCGAGGCGTGGGACTCCCGGATAACCTCCTGGTTACGCTTCAGCCTTGCGAGGAGGCGTTCGGGCCCGCGCTCGACGCGGACCTGATGAAGAGCCGCTATGCGTTTCGCATGCGACTCCAGTTGAAGCATTCCGAACAGCTCCGACCGGAGCGGGGGCGCATCCTCGTTGCCGTACCTGCGGGCATTGGGAACGGGTTTTCCTGCGAGCGCGCGGATCGGCCAATGCAGAAAACGAATGTTCAATATCTCTCCCGGTTCCGGCGCGCCCTCCGCCAGGGGCTATCCGATTATCAGCAGGGCTATGTACGGCATGACGTTGAAAGCCAGCACGATCAGCTTGAACGCGCCTATGAAGGCGTACACCGTCACGTCGAACGTCTGCCTGGATATGGGAAACCAGCGGCGCTGGATGCCGTATGCCCAGTCACCGGCGAACGCGAGGATCGCGGTGGACAACACCAGCAGCGTACCGTTGAGGATCGAGCACCACATGAAAAAATCACGTACGGTTTGAATGTTCATCCTGTT
>VGWI01000110.1 GCA_016873655.1 Lentisphaerota bacterium | reverse complement strand
CGCATCAACATTTAAGCCGAAGGCGGACCCGTCGCGCTGACGCACGGTCCATTCGGGGTGTTGCCGGGCGTCCTGGGCCGACCAGCCGAGCGTGAGATATATCGGCGCCCGAACGCCGATCTCGTGGCATGCCTCGATCTGCGCCTTTAGCAGGTCGATCTTCAGGTGCGGGTGGGGCTGTCCGACCTTCGTCGGGTAGTAAGACCAGCCGTGGTGGCACTTGGCAAACACGGTGATCGAGTTCACGTGACCCAGTTGCAGCGCCGCCTGAAACTGGCGGCGCTGGAAACGGGCGCCGATGCCGCCAATATGCTCCGAGGTGTGAAAGTCCAGATGGACCTGCCGCGCGCACAAGGATTTCATTTGTCTGTTCCTTGTCAAAGATTGTCACAAAGTGGCCGTTACCAGCAATAACCCCTCACCCCAGCAGCGCCTCCAGGTTTTCATGCGTCATCAGCGCCGCATCCTGTGGCCGTTCCAGAAAAGGGCTGACATCATCGCGAACCGCCTGCATGTTCAATGCCATCAAGCGCTCCCGCACCAGTCCCTTCCAGGATGACGCGTCGAGACGGTCGGCCCCTTGCGTCTGGTCCAGCGCCTTCTGTAACAAGGACAGGTTCGGGATCAGCGGCGGACATTGCGAGAGATACCAGATGAGATCATACCAGTCACGCCCCTTGACATACTTGCGGGTGATGGCAGCGTGCAGTTTCCCGGCCAGGAGCGATGGCAAGTCGTAGTGCTGCAGCAGGAGTGTGACGTAGCGCGTTACGACCCGGCGTTCGCAGCGCGCCCCCCCCGGCGGTTGCGTATCGATCTCCACCTTGATGGCCAATTTTTCGGATGGCATGGCCGACAAACCAGCCTCATGGAGGACTCCGGCCACGCGCACCCAGCCCGCGTGTACGACTTTGCGGTCATTCCAGGTTACCTCCGGATCAAACCCGGCCAGCGTCAAGTCCCGCTTCACCTTGGCCATCCACACCTTTCCCGCATAACCGTCGCCGGAGACAAGCGAGAAATCGAGATCCTCGGAGAATCGTGGTAGACCGTGCAGGAAACGTAGTGCCGTTCCGCCGACAAAGGCCAACGGACGGAACGCCTCGCTTTCATGGAACGACCGCAACACGAACGCCTGAAGGTATTCCCGGAGCCGGTTCAGGGCTTGCGCCGGATCAGACACGCCACGAACCAAGGCCAAGGCTTCCTCTTTCATAGCGCCTCCGTGCCTTCCGCTACATCGGCTGCCCACCGAAGCCACCGCCGTACCGCCCGATCCAGGCGTGGGCTTCGGAATCGTTGCGCGTAGAGTGTGAGCCGTTCCGCGCCAACCCGCGTTACATGCTGGTAACGCATCTCCTCGATTCGCGCCAAGGTCCACTCCCCCTCAGTCAGGTGCCAGTGGTCCAGCAGGGCTTTCTCGGGCTCGGCGACGAGAATCTCCTGCCCCGCGACACCGGTTGATGCAAAGCCGAAGAAGCATGCCTGCTTGATATTGCGATAGTCAAATACACCGAAAGAATTCTCGAAGCGGCGCGGGACACGCGGCGTTACACTGGTGAACCTGACGACTCGCTCAGGAATCAGGTCGTAGTACCCCAGCGCCCACAACCCACTGAGGTACGAAGGCCGGTATAACCGACTGGCGAGCACAGCGGGACTGATCGGTGCGCGACGATAGGTCTCGGAGAGCGTGTAAATGCCGCGCCGAAGCCCGATCACCTTGCCCTGCTTCATCCAGCGCGAAAGCTGCACAAGCATCGCGTCCCGTCGGACGTCAAACGCCTGCGTCAACAGTGCCAAATCGAAGCACGGCAAATCCCCCACAACTTTCACAACATCTCCATAGTTCATATACGTAACATAACATATATGTCATCTATTGCAAATAGGATCTGCATGGAGCGAATAGCGCTCTGGTGCCTTTTCTGGATTTCTGATCGGTTACTGTTCCGCGTCATGGTCCCGCCCCATCACGGCTCGATGTAGGTGACGGCCGGGTCCCAGAAGACGGCGGATTCCATCCTGTCGGGCCTCATCTTGAAAAAAGGCCCGTCGCTGGACCTCCATCGGGTCGCCCCGATGGGCAGTTCGCCCAAATACAGTTCCTTACGGAACATAGGTTATGACAGGCTCCCACATCACGGCCGATTCCTTCGTGTCGGGCGCGACCGCGACTGGCGGAACGCCGCGGCGGTGGGCCGCGAACGAGATCGTGTCGCCCTGCTTCACGGCGACCGTCAGGTCGTGCGGCGCGGGCTTTTCCGCGGCGGCGGAAGGCGCCGGCCAAATCGGGCGGTCGTTATGCGCGATGGTCGCCGCCAGTCCCTCCCTGGCTGTCACGCGCCCTTCCACGCGCACCTGGCCGTCATGCGGAGCGGTCCACACGCGCACGGCTTGCGCCTCCCCTTGGCCCGGCGACAGGGAGTCGAAGCTCACTTCCGCGCCGCCCTCGCCACGCCAGACGCCTTTCTGGAACGTCATATCCGCAACTTTTTCGCCCTGTCGCTCCTGGTAGCGCCACAGGTTCTGGCCCTGAACACTGCTGAAGCCGTTGAACGCGCTATGGCTGTCGGCCGAGTATTCGAAGCACAGGTGTGCGATGGCGGTGCCGGTGGACCGGGCATTCTTCTCGCCACGCACGACCACTTTGATGGTGTGCGGCTTGATCGGGTCCAAACCGGTCTTGACGAAGGCGAACAGGTCTTTGGTGTCAAAAGACGCCCAGGTGTCGACAGTCGCCTGCAAGACCCCGTCCAGGAAAACGTCGGCCTTGCCGCGGGCCGGTCCGCGCGCTGTTCGCCAGTAAATATCGCGCCCTTTGAACGTCAACTCCAGGCTGCTGTTGGTGACGCCGGACACCCCATCCTGTTTCCAGCCCGGCGAGGCGGTCACTTCCGGGCTACTGAATTCGACTTTGCGCGTGCGGCGGCTCTCGATGGGATCGGGAGAGTCATAGAAGGGACAGTCGCCGTAGAGCATAAAGGGGGGGGAATAGACGGTCGGAGCGTAGCCGTATCCGCCCTGCGCGTGATATCCCGTGGTGGCCGTTTCCCCAGCCCCCAAATCAAGCCGGTAGCATTCGACCTCACGGTCCATCCAGTACTTGTACCAGTAGAGCGTCTGGCCACCGGTGTAGATGTCGGTCCTGTCGGCGTTCATGACGTGCCAGGCGCCCCATCCGAATCCTATCCACTGCGTTTTCAGGTCCCAGGACGTTCCCCACGACTCCTTGGGCTGGATCTCGAAACTGGGCGTCCAGTCCTGCTTGTCCATATCAGTGCACAGAGAGATGCCCGAGCCGTAGTTGAACGAGATGTACTTCTTCAAATACGTGTTGTACATGACGCAGTACCCGTTCACGAAGGACGCTTTGCCGCCGACGCCGGGTTCCTCCCACTTGCCGTTGTAGAACCTCTTCCACTTGCCGGGGGCCATCTTGTCGGCGATGGCGCAACGGGCGACATTGTGGCGCAGTAAGGGGGTGGCGCGCACCTTTTCCTTGGGTGTGAACCACTTGGGCCAGGTGTAGTGATTCGAGTAGATGTAGATGTACCCGCCGCGCTCGTCTACGAACACGTAGAAGTCGCCGTCGCCGCCGTTCCACCAGGCGCCCGAGAAAGCGCTGACGGGCCGCCACGGGTTATCGTTGCCCGTGCGCGTCAGCAGAGGGCCTTCGTATTTCCAGCTTTTGCCCTTGTCGGTGCTCGACGATAGGTGGATCTGACGATCCCCACCGGCCACGCCGGTAATAGCCAGGTGGGTTTCGCAGTGCATCGGGGCGTAGAGTTTTTTCCCCTCGGTGTCGTACCACATCCCGCCGAGCATGTAGGGCCGGTCGACGTGCTTGCGGTTTTCGTTTCGACCGTCAGGCTGCTGGGTCGCGCTGACGAAGTTCGTTCCCATCCATCGGCTGGGGCCGCGCCCGGCGTTGCCGAGCAAGATCCAGTATTCATTCTCGATCTTGACGCCGCAGAAGGGAAAATCCATCCCCTTAACGCCGCCCATGTAGAGGGGAGCGCCGTCGCAAGGCACTTTAGTCACCTTGAGGGCGAACGGCAAGGGGTCGCTTTGCTCGCTCGCCAGGGCGAAGGTCCCGCTCCATCCTACGAAGAACGTTCCGAGGGCAAAGACGGTCTGTAGGAATACTCGTGTACGGTTGGTGGATATTAGTCTGATGGTCATTGGTTATGTCCCTTCTCCTTTTTCATGATAGCGTTTGTACTTCTATAGAACACCAGTCTGCTCTCCTGCGGCTTCTCCATGGTTATGCGCACGCCGCGTTCGCCAAGCTCCTTTCCGGTCTGCTTCCATGTTTTGTCGGTGTCGGCATCCTGCAGTTCATATTCCGCCGCCGGATCGAGCCCTTGCAAACGAAAATCGGCGCTGATAAACGGCGCGTCCTTGCGCCGGAAGGCGAGCAGCAGCCCTTCTCCGAGATCCGGGCGGTGCATCTGGAACGCGGCCCAGATATCGTATGCTGGCGAATTGGCCAGGAGCGGATAGTAGTCGCCATAGAACAGCGGGCGGGCACGGACGAAATCGGCCATCATCTGTCGGTGCCAATCCCAGGGATACTGCTCCTCGATCGGGAAGCTCTCATAGGGGAAAATGTTAAACTGCATCGCCGCGCTCAGACTGCTGCGGAAGTTAGTGGTGTCGCCCGCGCGCCGGCATCCGCCCAGTACGCCCGTCCCGCTCAGCGGAACCCAGTACGAGAGCCCCATGGTGTGGGTCTGGCCCGGCGTGCCGTCACTAATCCAGCCGCATTGCCAGTCGCTGCGCCACAGCGCGATGCTGCGGCTGATCGTCTCCAGGTCGATGCGCCGTCCGCCGCTGGCGCAGTTGTCGATCACCAGCCCCGGCTGACGCCGGAGCAGTTCATCCCAGAACTCGTAGAGTCCTTCGATATGACGGATCTCCGTCATTCCCTGGCGATCCGGCGCGTCGGCGGCTCGCCAGTACGGCAGCGGATCAAAATTGAAGTCCTGACGGTAGAGCTGCACCCCCTGTTCCACCATGAAGGTTGAAATGAAGTCTGTCATCCAGCGCCGGGCTTCGGGCAGACCGAGATTAAAGAGCACATGACTGCCCGGCTTATGCTCGCCCAGGAACCAGTCCGGGTGTTCGATGGTCAGTGGGGTGCCGTTGACGGCGCGCTCGGGCTCGAACCAAAGCAGGAACTTCATGCCGGCTTTCGCCGCCGCATCGCTGATCGGACGCAGCCCGTTCGGGTGCGCCGCCGGGTTAATGGACCAGTTGCCGACGTGGTGGGCCCAATCCCCGGTAAATTCATCCGGCGAATAGCCGCTGGCGGGTCCGTACCAAGCGGCATCAATCCAGTAGTAATCGTAGCCCAGCTTCTGTCGCTGGTAAGCCTCGATCCGGGCGAGATGATCATGGGTCTTCATGCTGCCCCAGTGCCCGACGGTCAGCGGACTCCGTAACAGTTCGCCGTTCGGCCGCGGCGTATGGTGTGCGAGGACAAAACGCCGCCATGTGTTGTGGCCGGCCTGCGGCTCGCCATCCCAGAAGAGCAGCGCCATACTCGGCGTGCGGATCTCCTCGCCGGGGTGCAACGTCAGGCTGGTCAGCTCCTGTCCGGCAAACAGCCGGACGGTGTCGGCGTTCTCGCGGGCGAACTCGGCCGCCCACTGCCCGCTCCAGCCGATCGCCACGATGACGCCATTCTTACCGCTTTGGAGGTTGAAGAATGGCAGCCAGGTATTGGACGAGCGCCCGCCGCCCGCCGCCATTCTGATCGTTTCGCCAACTGGCAGCGGCACCACCTGGTACTCAAAATCCGCCGGCGTGCAGGGCGACCCGCGCGACCGCCGCAGGCACGTGTCATCGGAGTTCCACGTCCGGGCCCTGTCCGCCGCCCAAGCCATGTCCAACGGCCGGATATCCGCGATGAGCGGCGTATCCGTCTTGCCGGTATTGCGGAAACGCAGCACCCACTCCACAGCCGGGAACCCGGCAAAGGCCTGCTGTTCCATCTCGCACTCCAGGCCGGACTGCGGGTCGCGCCAGGTCACGACCCGCACCTTCACGCCCGCTGCGCCGGGCTTATCCGCACGCTGTACCTGCCACGTGCCGAGCAGTTCGGCCGACGGTTTTCCGCCCAGCCGGAACGAGAAGGGCGGCTTCTGATCGGGCAACGAAGCTCCCGCATACTCTCCCAGTCGCGCCACATGCCCATCCGCCAGTTCCACCTCGACATCCACCCAGTTGGCATGCGCCCAGTCGTTATTGCCGTTCACCTCCCGGACACGCAAGACGACTTCCGTGGCCCCGTTCAAGGCGACATCCACGCGCACAGCCGGCGTGGCGATGCCCACGGCGGCGGAGCGCCACAGCTCGCGCCCACCTGCCTCAACCGAGAAGATCAGCCGCGCCGGACTCCCCTTATTGGGCTCGGCGCTCCGGGTCTTCGATGTGTCATTCATGCCGATCCAGGCGCGTAACATGCGGGTAGGCTGATGCGTCCGCAGCACAATTTCACTCTCGGCGTGGGTGCCCAGACCGTAAGTAAAAGTCTTGCCGGCAATCGTGAGCGGGCCGTCGCTAAAAATAGCGTGGTTGAATTTTAAACTGCCCCACCCCTGCTTCCATGCGTGCACGCGCAAGGCATGCGGGTCTCCGGACCCGGCGGCGGCCGCCGCTGCCCACTCGGCGGAAAACTGCCGCGCCGCCTCGACATTAACAGGGATTAAATCCGCATCTGTAGGGAAACGTGTGTGACGAGTGTTATTCATTGCCCCTCCTTGATATCAATCCATATGGGACTGGTCCAGGCCATGGCCGGCCATGTGAGCGGGGCTTGCA
>VGWI01000109.1 GCA_016873655.1 Lentisphaerota bacterium | reverse complement strand
CTTGCTCTTGACGTTCTTTCCCGCCTCTGCCAAGTTCATCCCCGTGACATCGCTCATCCAAACCGGTTCTGGCATGCTTCCGGCCTGTGCGGGCCGGTACCAGCCGAAAAGCGATTTCTTATCAGTTACCCGAAATGCGGCAACCAGCGCGCCCCCAAGAGCTGCAACGCCCCGGTCAGCGGCAGGATGGCCACGGCTGCACCCAACACGGTGGCCGAGGCCCCCAGGCTCTTGAGCGCCAGCATGAGCGGGGCCCCGACAATGGCCGACCACGAACAGGCGTTGACCGCCTCAAAGGCCAGCGCCCATCGTCGATTGGCGGGATGATGGAGGTCCTGCATAAACGCGATCAGTCTCCGCGCGTCAATTCCAAATGCCACCCGCGTATCGGCACGCCGCTCACGCCGGAGCCGCCAGCACGGCGCTGCCGTAGCCCGGCAGGCGCAGGCGCGCCCCCGCCGGCTTGCCGGTGATCATGTCCAGGCGACGGCCTTTACCCAGCATGACCGTCTGCGACGTTTTGCGGAAGTTCAGCACAAACGTCCACGTACTCTTCCCGTCGGTCCGCGTCCGGACCAGCACACCCTCCGGGATCTTGCCGGACACGGCCGGCCGGATGCCGAGCTTCGCCGCCACCACTCCATAGAAGGAATCGAGGAAATCCTCATCGGTCTTGGTGCCGATGTAGATGGCCTGCCCCTTGCCAAATCGGTTGACCGTCACCGCCGGAGTATCCTTGTAGAATTGGTCGCCGTAGTTGGCGAGCACTTCGGCGCCCTCGGCATGAATGAGGTCACAATACGTGTGCGCCTTGAACGCGCCCTTCAGCCCAAGCTTGTTGCCCGCGCGCATCTTGATGGACTGCTTGTCCTTCTCTTCCAGATTGTCAATCTCCTCGGCCCAGATTCCAAACACCTCGCGGAGCCCGGCACCCGGCCAACCGCCACGATAACACTGGTTGTTATCGTCAACGACGGCCGACAGGAAGGTCGTGACCAGCGTTCCGCCGTTCTCGACAAATGCGCGCAGCCGAGCCGCCATGCCGGCGTTGACCAGGTACAGCATGGGCGCAATCACCAATCGGTAGCCGCTCAAATCCTCGTCCTGCCGGACGATGTCCACATTGACGCCCCGCTTCCAGAACGAGCGATAGTGCGAGCCACTGACGTAGCAGCAATCGCGGTCGCCCGGCGCCGCGCCGGCGCCGGGGCCGGCGGAGTACTCCAAGGCCCAGCGCGCATTCCAATCGTGGATGATCGCCACCTCCGAAGTGACGGTGGAACCCCGAACCGGTTGGAGTTTCTTCAGGATATCACCCACCTCCGCCACATCGCTGAAGACCCGCGTGTTCTCGTGCCCGACATGATCCACCACCGCACCGTGGTTCTTCTCGAAACCGCCGCTTCCCTTCCGCCACTGGAAATACATGACGCCTTCGGCACCGTGCGCCACGGCCGCCAGCGCCTCCAGGCGGTGCACGCCCGGCCGCTTCAGTGGGGTAAACTTCCCCCAGTTGGTGGCCGACGGCGAGCACTCCATCTGGATGAAGGGCTGACCGTGCCGCAGCCCCCGTTCCACATCGTGGTTGAACGAGATCCAGCTCGCCTGACGCCACAAGTCTTCCGCGGCGCCGTAGTTGGGATAGGAGTCGTTGGCAATCACGTCCACATGGTCCGCCAGCACCGAATAGTCCAGGCGGTGATAGGTGTTCATCATGTTCGTCGTCACCGGCACATGCGGCGTGAACTTGCGCACCGCCGCAATCTCGTGCCGCATGAAGTCGGTGGTCTGATATGACACAAACCGGCGCCAATCCACCTTCATGGCGTCCACCGACCAGTCGGTGGCCTGGATCTGGCTCCAATCGGTGATGGTATGGCTCCAGAAGCCGCCCCACCATGCGAGGTTCAGCGCATCGAGCGTCCCATATTTGCGCTTGAGCCACGCACGAAAAGCCTCATGGCAGAACGAACAGTGGCATTCACCGCCATACTCGTTGGAGAGGTGCCACAAGCCGAGCGCGGGATGCTTCGCGTAGCGCTCCGCAAGCCGTCCGTTGATGGCCGCCACCTTTTCGCGATACACGGGCGAAGTGAAACAGTGGTTGTGCCGGAAGCCGGTAGGTTCCCGGAGCAGATACATTCCCTCACCCGTTGGGGTCACCCGACGGATCTCGGGATATTTCTCCGACATCCAGACCGGCTTGGCGCCGGAGGGGGTCGCCAGGGCCGCCTTCATGCCAGTCTTGGCCACACGGTCCATGATGTCGTCCAGCCACTCGAATGTGTATCGCCCCTCCTCCGGCTCCAGGCTGCTCCAGGCGAAGATGCCGAGCGAGACGATGTTGTAGCCCGCCTTGGGCATCAGCCGGAAATCCTCCGCAATCACTCCGGGCTCGTGCAGCCATTGGTCGGGGTTATAGTCCCCCCCGTGCAGCATATGATCAAATCCCGGGATGACCGGCTTCCACTTCTTTTCGGATGTCATGGTTCCCTCTCTGGGGCGTCCCCGCCGCCGGGCCGCTTCTCCACGACCCCGGCGCAGAGGGTCGTATACTAGAAGGTCAGCCCGCATCACAAGACAGAATGCAACTGTCCCTCTTCACCATTCCCCCCCTCCTTCCGAACTCACCTACACTTACCGATCTGCTCTGCTCGAAATGACCAGTGGGGGCATGCCTGAACAGCCCCAACTCCCTCTTCGTGTCCTGCTTTTTCATCCTGACTCCCGTGCTGCGGTCTGCTCTCACGGCTGAGAAAGTCAGCCGTTGCGGACCGCTCCATGAAGTAAAATCCCTGCTTATGTCAACACGACATAACACGGTATTTGACCGGCTTTTCGCTACCGAGCGTGGAAGAAGCCCGACGCAGGCGATCCGGGCCAGATTGGCTCAGTGCCGCAGGTCACACACCGTCTGAGCGGCCGTGCTGGGTAGTCGGCGGATCAGGCGTAAGGAATGCGAGGGCAAGAGGATGCGAGGCACTGAAGGCTGCTGAGAGAAGTCCAGGCATCGCTTGACGGCACTGTTAGGTCGGAGCAGAATGCAGGCGGTTGGGGAGTGGTCTGCTCTCAAAGGTGAGATGGCTCGGCAGCCGAAAGTCCCCGAAAGGTCGTGTTGTCATATGGGATAGTTCGACAGAAAGGAAAGATCAATGAGCAATGACCGTCAGGAGCAGGCACCCGTTGCGGCCCCTATTGCAGAAGGCCGGCCAAGCAGAGGCCGGATTCCCGCCCCGGTTGTCTATACTATAGCCATCCTTCTGCTTGTCCTTCTGGTAATCATCCTTCTCCCAAAGGCAATCTCCTTCCGAAAGGACGTTGAGACACGCTTTCAGGAATCCCTCGTAGAGGTAAAAGGCAATCACGGCGATGTGCTGGAGGTTTCAACATACAAGAGTAGCGCGTACTTCTCGCAATCGGACAAGCTCGACACCACGGTTCTCGGTATCCCCGTGCCACTCGGGACCACCGAAGCGTTCCTGATGGTCCCCGTTACGTACCGCTATCACGTGTTGTTGAGTGATCGCTGGCAAATTCGCTCCACACCCGAGACTATTACAGTCATCGCGCCAGAGATCCGCCCATCACTTCCGCCAGCGCCAGACTTAAGTCTAATGGAAATCAGATCCGAACGTGGTTGGGCTCGATCCAACCGGAAGGAGATTGAGGATCGCGTCAAGTCGATGGTGACAGGGACGTTGAATATTCGTGCTCACAAACTAGCCAGATCACAGTTGATTCGAGATGCTTCACGCAAATCCGTGGAGAGTTCCCTGAAGAACTGGCTTCATTGGCTACCTGACGAGTGTAGAGACAAGGTGTTCACCGTCAGGTTTTGGGATGAAGTGAACGAAGGAACTGGAAAGACGGAAGTCGAACCAGAGCGTTGACCGTACGGCTCACCCGCGACGGGTTCGCCGTCCGGTCACGCTCGACGTTCGCCAGGAGAACGATGATGGAGATCTCTTTCCGACATTCGGGGTGCCCGGTGGCATCCATGAAAGGCGCTTCCGGGTTTGTGGGGGGATTTCGTACTGGCGGAGACGTGATTGTGGGGTGTCAGAGGTAGAGGCATCGGCTACAGTGCCGGCATGAGAGACACAGCGGTTAACGCGCACTATCAGCAGATTCTGGGTGATACGAGTCCGTGGTCGGTCAGCGAGGTGCGGTTGGATGTGGAGCACCTGGTGAACGAGGTGCGTCTGACGGTGCGGCCGGACACGATCTGGGCGTGTCCTAAATGCCAGAACCGTATGCATATCAAGGAGTGGCGCACGCGGCGTTGGCGGCACATGGACACGTGCCAGTTCAAGACGGTCCTTGAGGCGTCGGTGCCTCTGGTGGAGTGCTCCGAGCACGGGGCTCAGACAGTGCAGGTGCCGTGGGCGGAAGGGTCGAGCCGGTTCACGCTGTTCTTCGAGCAGTTTGCCGTTCAGGTGCTGGAAGCGTGTCCAACGGCGCGTGCGTCTGAACTTCTGAAGATCACGTGGGATGAGGCAGACGGGATCAAGCAACGGGCTGTGCGGCGCGGGCTGGCACGGCGACATGTCACCGGCTTGAAGTATGTGTGCGTGGATGAGAAGGCCGTTGGTCGAGGCCAGGACTACATGACAGTGGTTACTGGAGTGATCGGCGGCGATCCCCGCGTGCTTTACGTCGGAGACGGCCGGGATGAGGCCGCCCTCAACGGCTTCTGGGAATGGATGGGGCTGGAGGCCTGTGCCGGCATCAAGGCCGTCAGCATGGACATGAGCCAGTCGTACCAGAACTCGACCCGCCGGTACTGCCCGAATGCCGACCTTATCTTCGATCCATTCCACATGATGAAGATGCTGAACAGGGCGGTGGACGAAGTCCGTCGCCGAGAGATGTCCATAGGCACTGGATCTGAACGGGATGCATTGAAGCAGACCCGCCAGATGTGGCTGTGGGGCGAGGAGAACTTGCCTGACCGGCATGCCGCTCGCTTCGAAGTTCTGAAGAAAAGCTCTCTCAAGACGGCCCGAGCCTGGCGCCTCAAAGAACTGTGGCGCACGTTCAGGGCATGCATTGACGTTGATGACGCTCATGCGTTCTTCCTGAAGTGGTACAAGCTGGCCATGCAGTCGAAACTGGAGCCGCTAAAGAAGGTGGCCCGCAGTTTCAAAGCCCATCTCGCCGGCGTTGTAACCATCTTCAAGCACGGCTTCTGCAACTCACTGGCCGAAGGCGTCAACAGCCGCATCCAACTGCTGCTGCAGAAGTCATGCGGCTACCGCAACCGCCAACGACTCAAGACCGACATACTCTTCCATTTCGGCGGCCTCAACATGGACCCGCTTGCCGCTCAATGAAAAATCCCCCCACAAACCCGGAAGCGCCTGTATCTGGCGCTTCGCCGCATCAATCTTGTTGCGGACTCGGCTTCCGACCTTGTTGGTTCCCCACACCGCACTGTGCTTCGTCTCCATGTCCCGGACCGCTTGCAGGTCAGCTTCATTCGCCTCGATCTCCTTAACCTCGGCGATAACGGTCTGTCCGCCAATGAGGACGGAGTAGTCCGCAGTGCTCTCGTCTGTCTCAGGCAGCCGCGCGCATTCAAGCTGTGCCTGTCGGCGGAATGCCTCAAAATGTCTCTCTGAGATCGTCATCCTGTCAGCGAACGATGGCCTTCACTTTCGGCGCGATTAGCGACGTAAAGTGCAAGGCTTGGTTCGCAATCCATGTTTTCAAGCCAGCTCCGCTTCTGCGTCCACCCTGACTCCTCGATCATGAACATCCACAATGGTTTTCAGTGATTCGATGTTGGCGGGTGTTCCGAACTCACGAATGAGGTCGCACACCTTGAACCCGGCATCGAGTCTTGTATAGTCAGCCTCCCATTTGCGGAACTTGGCCTCCGCATCCGTGCTGTCCCACGGAAACGAATTCGGCGGGCGTGAACTCCCGCAACGCCAGGGCTTTGAGGTGAGCCTGGCGCGGAAGCATTCCTGTTTCTGGGTGAGCGTCACGTACAGCGGGTCAGCGTCAAGCTCTGACAGAGTGGTAGCCGTGTCGTGCGCCGTTGGATCGTACTGGCGATCGGTGAATAGCAACCGGAGGCCTTCCCTAGTGCGGTAGAGCCGGAAGCTCCGGCCAGGATGGCGGCCAGCCCATTCTTCTACCATCTCAATCTTCTTTTGTACCACGGCCTGCTGTCTTGCTTTGCGCTTCTTGCCACTAAAGGCCAACATGATTGCATCCAGCAGGCCGTTCGCTTGGGGGCGAGGAAAGTCGACGTCAACGAATAGGGCGTTGGCGCAATTCAGGATCAACGCTCCATATCGGTTCCGCGTGACGACTGCGATCGGCGAATCGGCATCACCTATCTCCTTTAGTCTCTCCTCCTTGATTGGGCGGTCGTGATACTCGTACCTCTCCGGTTTCTGTCCTGACGCGATGAGGTCGAAGATGCGTTTTGCCCGTGCGGACGCTTCCTTATGTGCCTCTTCTAGAGACGCGAAAGACCATCCGCTCGCGATAAATGTGCATGCCCGACCCTTCTTATCTTCTCCTTCATAGCGAGATTTGACCCAGTAGTGCGGGATCTTCATATCATTCTCCTTTTGAACGTCAATTGTCACGGTTCGGCGCGTTAGCGATGATACCGTGCGAAATCTTGTTCGGTCTCCTCTTGACCCGGTTGCCGATAAGTTGTCCGAGTGCGTAAATGACCATGATCCATCCGGCTAGCGGACATTATTCACGAGCACGCTGAATCAGCTTGACAAATAAGTGGAAGAGCCTTTCGCAACCTGCGACATAGCAGGAGGTTACAAGCCAAGCGAAAGGACTCTTCCATGGACAATGCTACGCTACAGACTGTTCTGTTTCCAGACCTCTTTTCCAAGCCTGTTCATGTCGCGTTTTCACGTGAACACCTCAGC
>VGWI01000108.1 GCA_016873655.1 Lentisphaerota bacterium | reverse complement strand
TGAATTAACTGCGGGGTGGAGCAGCCCGGTAGCTCGTCAGGCTCATAACCTGAAGGTCGTTGGTTCAAATCCAACCCCCGCTACCAGCCTTCGCAAAACGCCAACCGGCCTTGCCGGTTGGCGTTTTAGCTTCGGCTGGCACGCCAGTGACAGACGAAGCGGCGAAGGCTGCCCGCCATAGCCTTGGCGAAGGCGGGCAAAGCGAAGCGCCGAGCGCCAGCGGGCTTGAGCAACCGGCGATGAGATCCTATTCTTCGCCGCATGTACCACGTCTACATCCTCCGCAGCACCTCCCATCCCGACCGAATCTATATCGGCTTCTCCTCCGTCGAGATGGCTAAGCGCCTCGAGCGTCACAAAGCTGGTTCGACGCCTGCAACCGCACGTTATGCCCCCTGGCGAATCGCCTGGCATTGCACCTTCTCCGACAAGCAGAAGGCCATGGCCTTCGAAGCCTATCTGAAGAGCGGCTCCGGCCGGGCTTTCCTGCACAAGAGGCTTATCGCTTGACGTTCCTCGCCGCCTCACGCAGCACAACTCCGGCGAATCTCGCTGGACAAAGCGACACGCCGGTTCCTGGAAGACTGTCTGGAGTCGTGCGTTCAGCTCGCTTGGCGAAGCCAGAACCTTCGAGAACTTGCTGAAGCGCCAGAAGCGCGGAGATGGCTTCTGGAAGCTGACCGGGCTCAACCCAGGCAAGTTCTCGTCAGGCTCATAATCCCGCGACTGCGGGATCGTTGGTGCCGCGACCGCGGCATCCAACCCCCGCTACCGGCCTACGCGTAAGGGCCGGCCTAAAGGCCGGCCCTGT
This sequence comes from Lentisphaerota bacterium, assembly GCA_016873655.1. GTDB lineage: Bacteria > Verrucomicrobiota > Kiritimatiellia > UBA8416 > VGWI01 > VGWI01. The sequence continues at coordinate 6,166 of VGWI01000108.1, read as the reverse complement.
TTGCTTGATTGGAAAGCGGTTGACGTGTGGGGGGGCTTGTGACACAAGCCCCCCGTGCGCGGGAGAATGCCGCGCTTGTGGTCCATGGCTTGGCGGAAAGTGGCGGGGCGGGTTCATTCAGAATGAAGGGGATCGGAAAAATGACGAGGTTGCGCGGGGTCGGTATTGCGGTGTCGGTGTTGGTCGCGGGTTTTGCTCTGTTGTTCCAAGGTTGCGAGACAGATAGCGGCGGCTCAGACACCGGCGGATCGGACAGCAGTAAGATACTGATCAACCCTCCGGTACCCGAGGGAGAGGGACGCGACGAAAAGGTCCGGTGGCAGACCTACACGGGCGAGGACTTCCATGCCGGCCGCCAGACGGCCATCAAGTGGCCCAATTCGCTCTACACGACATTCGGTTGCACGCCGAGCAACACGCGTTGCTTCGTTGACGCGACCGAGTTCACCTTCTACGGAATTGATGTGTACTCGACTGGCGCGCAGATGCTGTCCTACGGCTGCGCGACAAGGGCCGACACGAGTTTCCCGGTCCCGTTCGTAGCGGTGCTGTTCAAGGACGGCAAGCCGTACGCCGCCTGCGAGTTCCCAGACCCGATGGCAGACAACTCACTGCAGACGCTCCCGGAGCAGATCGAGTTGCCGTCATGGGTTAGGACGGTCACCGTAAACATATAGGCCAGCCGCCGATGGGGGGCACCGACGGCGAAGCGCTCACGAACCCGGTCATCATCGAGAGCCTCAGCCATCCGGCCCAACGCTATGTCGGCTACACCTCCAGGCGGATGGATCTGCGCCTCAAGCGACATAATGACGGCACAACCCCTGCCACCGCCCACCGCACGGTATCGGCCTTGGCGTCTTCTCTGGTGTGGGGCCTTCCTGGATAAGCGACAGGCGCTCGTTCAACAACCACTTACGCCTGCCAGCATCTGAGAGTCGAACTACAACGCTGTCACGCAGTCCGCATTCATTGTAATGCATCTGAGACAGAATCTCGCTTGCCATACGGTGACGCAACACTGTAGTATTCATCGTAATGAAAGTCACTGAAGCAGGTCGTCATATTCGGAAGAGGCGGATGTCGCTCCGCATCGATCAGCGGACGCTGAGCGAGATCGCGGGGATTTCCGTTCACACCCTCAGCAATATCGAGGCGGGCAAAGGAAACCCGACCGTCGCGATACTGGAACGAGTGCTGAACACGCTGGGCATGGAACTTCGTATCCAGATCAAGGAATGAGGTAGCCAGTGAGCAGAAGCGGAAAGGTTTTCTGTGGTGGACACTTTGCCGGCCGCATCGAGGAACTATCGGACGGCTACCGATTCATCTATGATGCCGGGTACCTGGCTTCAGCCGGGACGCATGCGATCAGCCTGACCCTTCCAAAGCGATCTGAGCCCTTCACATCCGCGGCCTTGTTCCCCTTCTTCTTTGGACTGCTTGCCGAGGGGATTCTCAAGGAGACGCAGTGCCGAAAGCTCAAGCTTGACGAGAGCGACCATTTCGGTCGCCTGCTCAAAACGGCACATAGCGACACCATAGGTGACGTCACTGTTGTTGAGGAGACGGAGGCATAGATGTTCCGTTGCATGTCAACATTCGCCGAGATACCCGCTGAGGGATACAGTCGCGTGGCCGAGAGACTCCTGGCCGGCGGCAATCGGAAGTTCCCTTTCCGTCTCGAGTTCAACCGCACTGACGTGGTCGAGTTCCGGATGAAGGCAGCCGAACACATGTCTATCTCGGGAATCCAGGACAAGATATCCCTCAAGTTGGTCCGCGGGCGACTCGTGCCCACCGAGAAGGACGGAGAGTACATCCTCAAACCCGTTCCGTCCGCGGACATCCCCCGCTTCAGAAGCGACGTTCCGGCCAATGAGCACCTCACGATGCAGATTGCATCGCACGTCTTCGGCATCACGACGGCAGTGAACGCCGTGATCTACTTCGCGGACGGAGAACTTGCGTACATCACCCGTCGATTCGACCGGCGTGATGGAAGCAAGATTCCCCAGGAGGATTTCTGCCAGCTTTCCAATCGGTCCGAGCAGACCAGAGGCAAGAACTACAAGTATGATGGCACCTGTGAGGAAGTGGGACGCATTCTCAAGCAGTTCTGCAAGGCATACCCTGTGGAGGTGGAGAAGCTGTTTGCTCGGATTGCCTTCAACTACGTCTTCTCGAACGGTGATGCGCACCTGAAAAACTTCTCGCTCTATGGCAGCGAGTTCGGTGACTACATCCTGACCCCGGCCTACGACGTGATCTGCACGTCCCTCCACTTCCCTGAAGATGGCCGGACCGCCCTCGATCTGTTCGACTCATATGAGAGCGAGCATTTTCGCCGGAACGCGTACTATGGCCGATCGGATTTCCTGCATCTAGCGGAGATCTACGGGATGAACATGGCACGCGCCGAACGGGTGCTTGACAGGTTTCAGTCCGGGGAGAACGCAACCATCGATTTCATTCGGCGTTCATTCCTGAGCGAAACGGCGAAGGCCGATTTCCGCGCCAGATTGGGCGACCGTCTTCAGGCAATCAGGGGCTGAACCCTGGCGTCCCCCAATGAAACATCACATCTCACCACAGTCATCACCCATATTCACTGGCATCCCACAGGAATCCTAATCGTAATCCTGATCGTAATCGTAATCATCTGTCACAGAGAGGATTATGAGTAGGATTACGATTAGGATTACGAAGGGAAGTTCAAGAATCACAATCTCGCAAACTATTCCAAAACATCAGCAAATACGGGGTTCTGTGATCGTGAAACGTTGCCTGTGGGATGACAGTGACCCATATTCTAGATTCCAGGTCAGACCCTGAGATCCTCTGAGACCCTGCAGCCCCTGAGATCCTGATCACCGCCCGACAGGACGGTAGCCGGCGGAGGGTAGAACGGCGTGCTCCACATCGTGGCCCGGCTGGTAGTACTCGGTGGAATGAACCGTGGCGCTGGCCAAATCCTTGCCCGTATTCACCAGCACGTGCGCCACACCGGACGGCACGCACAGCATGTGCGGCTCCGTAGCCCGCAGGACGATCTCCTGTCGCATGCCGCGCGTCGGCGAGTCCTCGCGCAGATCCTCCAGATACACCGTGTACTGCCCACGGGTAACGCGAATCAGCTCATCCTTCGTCCCGGCCGGATGGTAGTGATTCGCGCGCAGGTAACCCGGAGCGGTCTCAATCTCGTAGAAACTCACGTAGGTCGTCGATTCGGAGCCGTTCAGCCATTCGGTCAGACGCCCCCGCTCGTCCTGTACGGTCTTCGGATGCCGGAGGCTGACGCCGAAGATCGAGGTGCGGCGCTGGCCGCCCGCGTAGTAGTGGCGGAGAATGTCGATCACACCTTCCGTTGTCTCGAAGGCCGAGTCGTGACCTTCCCGCGAGAGGATCAGCCGGCGCACCGGCTTCGTGGCGTTGGCGGGGCAGCCCGCCATGCCGACGAGCGACAGGAAGGTCAAGTCGCCGCTGGAATCCCCGATACCCAAAGTTCGCGCCGGATCCACGCCGAGACGGTCGAGAACACGGCGCAGGGCCGTCCCCTTGTCCGCTCCTGTGGCGAGAATATCCACGCCTCCGTTCGACGGATGGATATCTACGGCCAGGTCGTCCAGTTCGTCTTGCGCGATCCGGGCCAGCTCCGCGATCGAGATACCCCCGGGATCCGGAACCGCGCAGACCGTCAGGTCACGGCCGGCTTCGAGATGCCAGCCTTGTTCTCCGCTGACGCGCGCCTGCAGGCGCCGGCGGGCCTCATCCACAGCCGCGCGCTGTTCGGCGGTCAGGAGGCATTCCAGACGGTCCTGCCGCTGGAAGTACAGCGCCGCTCCGCTTTGCACGATCAGCGGATCGTCCGTCGCCTCCAGCCCCACTTGCTGGCCCACGGCTTCGAGGTACGGATGTACCCGCCCGCTGCAGAGGATGATGCGGATATTGTGCTCCCGGATCACGGTTCGCAGTTCGGCCAGCAGCGCAGCATCCACCGCCTTGCCTTTGCCGTCGGTAATGCAACCGTCAACGTCGGACACAACCAGTTCAGGCGTCATGATCGGGTTCTCCAGACTGCGCACGAACAAAGGGAACGACACCACCTTCCCCATGCGGACGCGTGCAGCCTACGCGAGCGGGACCGAGCGCCGCAAGCGCCATTGCCGCAGGCCCAGCAATTCGCATTATGGCGCAATCGCGGCGGGTCCGGCGCGAACCACAATGAGAACTGCGGAATTAATGGCTGGCGGACTGGCTCAGTTACGAACGGCCGTTGGATCAACACGCAGCGGCTCGCCACTATTGCAAGGCAGGACAAGACCGGGGACCCTTCCGTCATGGGCGCGATCGCGTCCTAAATGTCCGATGCGGCTACTTTCCCCGCGAGCCCGTTGAAGAGACGGCACAACGTCGTCTCGGGCAGAACGACCCAAGAACTCAACGCGCAGATGTCTTGCCATGCAGAGAATACGGCACACTGGCATCCCACAGGAATCCTGATCGTACTCCTGATCGTAATCGTAATCATCTGTCACAGAGAGGATTATGAGTAGGATCACGATTAGGATTACGAAGGGAAGTTCAAGAATCACAATCTCGCAAACTATTCCAAAACATCAGCAAATACGGGGTTCTGTGATCGTGAAACGTTGCCTATGGCATGACAACAGTGAATACGGCAGAACTATTGCGGGCCCCTAACCTCTTCTCTCAAGCGCTGCCCCTACCCCCTCGGAATCCCGTACTCGTACACGCCGGTCTCCCCAAGCTTCGTCACATTTCCCAATAGAACATCCCCGCTAATCCCGGAAGCGCCACTTACTGCAACCTGCCCCTTCTGCCCCTACCCCACCAGTCAACACCCATACTCTAGCTTCTAGGTCAGACCCTAGGATGCCCATGCCGCAGCATGCCATGCTTCGCGCAGCGAGGCGCGGCAACCGCCCGTGTCATGGCTCACGGTTGGGAGGCCGACGAGCGTTTTACGGCTGCGGCAATCGGATCGACCCGCCGCGCCGCGGCACGCCGCCGTTTCCAGAAATCGCCAAAATCCTTCTGGAATTTCGGCATGTCGAGCTTCTCGAAGGCAACGGCCGTCGCTTTGCGGGAATCGCGGGTCTCGGACAGGGCCGCCAGGTAGTCCCCGACGACCGCGGCGTAGGGATTGTGAGGGTCAAGAGGCGCGCCTTTCCAGAGGTAGTATACCAGGGCCCAGGCGGCGGTGTAGTTCAACATGCGCTGCTCGTCGGTGCCCCGGTAAAAACCCTCGTAGCCGGCATTCAGCAGCTCAGGAATCTGGCGCGTCACGATCTCGAGGTTGTGCATCAAGTGCTGACTGCGCTCGTTTTCCGGGATATCGACCCGCCCCTGGCGATCGACTTCCGCCACCTCAAAAAAGCAGGCGTGGCCCTCGTTGAACCAGGGCGAAGTTTCGATCATGTTGCAGGCATAGAACAGGTACTGGTGAAAGCCCTCATGCCGGATGATGCTCAGCGTGCCTTCGCGGTCCTGGCCCTGGGAAAGAATCACCAGCTCCCGGCTCATGGGCATCCAGACGCCGGAGCTCCAGGCGTGATCCTTTCCCACGTACTGCTTGTACGTGTCGGCGTCCTCGTAAATCCTCACGACCCCGACATCTCCCGAAGGTTGAAAAGGCGGTATGAGAGCGGCGAACGCCCCGCGCAGGGCGGGCATGTCGGTCTGTAATTCCTTTACCAGTCTCCTGCCGGTGGAACTGCGGATATCGGAGAGAAAGATGTATTCCGGCGTCTCGGCATACCACCAGTCCTTCATGTTGGCGATGCTCTTGCGCGCCGCCGTCCGGCTGGGATGATCCTGGATGACGGACGCCCCCACCCTGTTCGCATCCGTGACGATCGCTTTCGCCTGCACGCCGCCGGCGGGCGCGTTGCGAGGGATGGCCCCCACGTTGCCGAGAAACTGGGCTTCAAAATCTCTGCGCGCTTTGGCTTCGGCGGTGCCGTCACCGATAAGCACCACCACGCAGAACCAGTCCGAGAGCTCGACCTGGCCATATCGACTGCGCGTCTTGACGCGAAATGCATACACCAGCGAGGACGGCTCCTCGACCGGGAAGAAAACGGCGTTGGCCACGTTGAGCGAAGGCAGCCGAAGCGATTCGGGCTTCCCCGGCGTGCGTTTT
>VGWI01000107.1 GCA_016873655.1 Lentisphaerota bacterium | reverse complement strand
TGGCAGTTGCAGCGGGCCTTGCCGTCGCGACGGTGGGCGCGGTTCCAGCGCTCCGCGAGCGGTTGGATGCGCTGAGAACAGTATCCGCGGTCCGCACCAACACGGCCGACGCAATCCGGCACGCAGCGGACACAATCGGCTCTTTCCCGGTCGTTCTGATCGACTACAAAGCCATGGGACTTGACTACGTGAAGGACGTGATGCCGTTGCCCGACGTGAGGAAAGCGCATATTCAGAACCCCATGGACGCCGTCAGTTTGAAGGCGCTGCTCACTCTCTCGGGCGTGAAGGAGCCGCGCGTGGAACCGTTCAGCGCTTTCATCGAAGGAGAGACGGACACCGCCCTGCTGTTGACGGCGAACAAACTGGAGCAGGACTTCGTGGCCTCCAGGGATGACATCACCGTCGAGAAGCAGGCCGAGTTCAGATCGGGCTCCGAGTCGGCAGCGGTCTTCCTGTGCCGGCGCCTGTGACCCTGTCCCGGCAGGTTGACCGATGGTCTCCTGAACACGATGACCGCAGGAACAGAATGGGAATGAATCTCAACGGCATTTTCCGACAAGTGCGACACGGTCAACTGGCAGCCGCGCTTCTTCTCGTACTCGTCATGCCGGGCTGCGACAGCCTGTGGATTGACGAAGGCTGGACTGCGCACTTTGGCATGGTGCCGGGCTTCCTCGACTTCTGGCGGGAACTGCTTTCGGACAAGGGCGCCGAGTGCCAGAAGCCGCTCGCGCTGCTCCTGGCGTGGCTTCTCGGAAAGCTGGCCGGCTGGTCCGAGTACGCCATGCGGGCCACCAACATTGGCTGGACGATTGTGGCAGTTGTGCCGATGTGGCTTCTGGCCAGAAAAAGAGGAGCTCCTCTGGTTCTGTGGTTGTTCATCCTGAACAGCTTCGTCTGGATGTACACGAACGAGGCAAGGCCGTATGCAGCCATGATCGCGTGTGGAGCGTGGCTGGTCTTCGGGCTGGCGGACTTCATCAGGACCGAGACACGCGGCGGCCTTTGGCCGTGGTGCTTCACCGTGGCAGGTTGCACTCTTTGCGCGCTGCACATGCTCGGCGCAGTCGAGTTCGGCGCGGTCATCGTCGTGGCAGCGGGTATTGCAGTCCGGCGAAAATGGCGTCCCACCCCACACTCATGGAGGATTCTCTCGCTATCCGTCCCCGTGCTCCTGATTCTCGGCGCCTACTACCTCTGGACCCTCACGCGCGGATACGGGGGGGCGAAACTCTGGGACCCCGGCGTGGCCAACATTGCTTTTTCGCTGTATGAGCTGACCGGCTTCTCGGGACTGGGCCCGCCACGGGCCGACCTGCGGGAGTGGATGGCCGACGGTTCGTTCCGAAGCAGGCTGGGGCCGGCCATGCTGCTTGGGCCGACACTTCTGGCGGCCATCTATTCCATGATCGCCGTCCGCGCGCTCACCGCCTTGCGCAGGTTGTCCACGGAGACGCTGGCCATACTCTGGGCCGCCGCCGCATCCATCAGTATCCTAGCTGTCGCGGCGGCAGTAGCCAAGTGGCCGTTCTGGGGACGGCATCTCGGCGCGGCCCTGCCCTTCCTCACCACCGGCATGGCGCTTGTACTACACGAGTTGAAGTGGCAGAAGTTGATGGGCCCGGCGCTCGCCGCAGTCCTGTTAGCCGGAAGTCTGAACTTGAGGCTCAACCCGGCATACAGGCGCGAGGACTACCGTTCCGCCGCCGCGGAGGCAAAACGGGAACTGGTTGGCGGAAACGTGGTATGGTGGGGAGCGGACCGATGGACGGCGGAGTACTACGGTCTGACGTTCGGAGAGGAGCCGGACGCCACGCTGCGCTTCATGATGGGAAACGTGCCCGCTTTCACGGACCGGATGCCGGGAGCGGTTGTTATGTCGCGGCCTTCGCAATTCGATCCTCAGGGCAGGATCCGCGAATGGTTGACCGTCCACGGGTTCGAGAAGCAGAAGGAACTGAAGGGATTCAGCGTCTGGAAACAAACGACGGCGACAGGACGGGGGAAGTAGGATGACGGACAAACAAGTCACTTCCGGCAACTTCATTCTCGATATAGTGATCCCCTGCTACAACGAGGAAGCCATGGTTCCGGGTCTTCTCCGGGCCATCGGGGAATTCAAAAGCCGGACTGACTACACAGTACGCGTCCTTTTCGTTGACGACGGCAGTACTGACGCTGCACCGTCACTCCTCAAGGAAGCCTGCCGTACCGACCCGTCTCTTGCGTACGTGGGGCTATCGCGCAACTTCGGTCATCAGTCCGCGCTTTCCACGGGCCTTAGACTCACGTCGGGCGCTGCCGTCGCGGTGATCGACGCCGACCTGCAGGACCCCCTGCCCGTCCTTGCCGAGCTCGTGAGAAAATGGCGAGAAGGGTTCGACGTGGTCTATGGAGTGCGCCGGAAACGGAAGGAGTCGCCCCTGCACAGGGCGGCATACGCACTGCATTACCGGCTACTGAGACTCGCCGCCGAGGTGGACCTTCCCCTCGACGCCGGTGATTTCTGCGTGATGAGCCGCCGCGTCGTTGACGTCCTGAATTCCCTGCCGGAGAGATCGCGCTACGTGCGCGGCCTGCGCGCGTGGGCCGGGTTCCGGCAGACCGGCGTGCCCTACGAAAGGGACCAGCGCACGAAGGGCAAGTCCAAGTACTCGATCCCTAAACTGTTAGGCCTGGCCGCATCCGGATACATCTCATTCAGTGTGGCCCCGCTGAGACTGGCGGTCTGGGTTGGGTTGCTGCAGATACTCTTCGGCGTCTGCTACGGGATCTACGCGCTGGTCGAAAGGCTGGTGTTCCGGACCGCGCCGTCGGGGTGGACGTCGCTTGCCGTACTGTTCCTGCTTTTCGGCGGGATACAGGTGGCGCTGCTCGGAATCATCGGCGAGTACATCGGCCAGATAGTCCGGGAAGTCAAGCGCCGCCCGGAAGCGGTTCTTTCGGAGGTCCTGGGTTGGCCGTCAAGCGAGGCAAACCGACAGGGGACAGCGCCCGGGGAACTCCGGCGGATACCGTCATCTGAGTGCCGGCAGGAGGTTAGCTTGCATGACCGGTAGCGCCAGTATCCCGCGGGTGTTCCTCCGTGCGCTCCCACTCTTCGTTGGGGGCGCACTGCTTGCCGTTCTTTTCGGCTTTCTCGGCAACGCGCAAGAGGCGGACAGAGCGGGACGGTCCGCCGTTCTATGGATGGTCCGGCGCTGGAGCGGGGGCGGCGGAGACCTGTCGCACGGCTGGCTGATCCCGCTGGTTTCCGGCTACCTTGTGTGGCGCGACCGGGCAAAACTGGCCTCGACTCCCAAACGCGCGTCCGGCGTCGGACTCATCCTCGTTGCCGCGCTCCTCCTGCTTCACTGGGGCGGAGTCAGAGTGCAGCAGACACGCCTCTCCCTGCTTTCGCTTGCCGGGCTGACATGGGCAATCCCCCTCTCCCTGTACGGGGCCGGCGTGGCGCGCCTGCTTGTCTTCCCGTGCGCCTACTTGCTGTTCTGCATCCCGCTCAGTTTCCTGAACGAGGTGTCGCTCCCCCTGCGGCTTGTCGCCGGCGCCATGTCCGTCTGGACGCTGAACGGACTGGGCATACCCGCCGTCCGATCCGGCACCGCGATCTTCGCGCAGGGCCCGGCGGATACGCTTTCGTTCGACGTGGCTGACGCATGCAGCGGGCTCAGATCGCTCCTCGCGATGATGGCCCTGACGGCGATCTATGCCCACCTCACACAAAGGAATGCCGCCAGAAAGTGGACACTCTTCGTCGCTTCGCTCCCCATCGCCGTTGTCGCGAACGTATTCCGGATCACGGCTGTGGCCGTTGTGGCCCGTCTGTTCGGCCAGGAAAGCGGCCTGAAGCTCTATCACGATTACTCGGGCTTCCTGGTCTTCGGAGCCGCTGTGTTGATGATGGCGGCGGCAGGCGACCTGATCCGCCGTCTCGGCGCAAAGGGACCGGCACAATGAAACTTACGACCGGCCAGGCAGCATGGGTCATCTGCGGCATGCTCGCGGCGTGCCTTGGAGCGCTGATCATGGAACGCGTCCCGCCTCCGGCGGACAACAATCCGGTTCCGATCCCGCTTCCGGCCCTGGCCGGAGCCTACTCGATGACGTCGCCGCTGTTCTGCCAGAACGAGAACTGCATGTCGGAAGTGGAGGATGCCTCCATTGCGGCATCTTCCTCCTGCCCGGAATGCGGCGGCGCCCTCGCGGAGCGCACACTGCCGGAAAGCCGCATTCTTCCGAAAGGGACCTTTGTCTCCCACGCTTACTACCGCCGCGCCGGGAACTCGTTCTCTGTGGCGGCGGTGGTCGCAGGGAGCGAGCCGACAAGCATTCACAGGCCGCAGCAGTGCCTGCCGGCGCAGGGGTTGACCATAGTCGGCCGGTCCACGTTGACCGTCGGCAACACGCCTGACACCGGTTCGCTCGCGCTCACTGTTCTGCGCGCCAGGCGCGACGGCCGACCCGGCCGCGGCGAGATGCTGTATGCATACTGGTTCACTGACGGCACCCGCGAAACTCCTTACCACATCGCGAGACTGGCCATGCAGGCGGCCGACAGGCTAGCAGGTAAGAAGCCGAGGAAGTGGGCCTATGTCTCGGTGTCGGTCCCCGTTCTCTCTCGCGACGATCCGGCCGAGGCCAGACTGAGCGAGTTCGTTCGCGCACTGCACGGCGCGATGACCGGCGCCATCGGTGCGCCGGCGTCCAGTCAGGACTGAACCAGTCCGGTTCCCCAACGTAAACGCGTATTTCAAGGCGCCGGAGGCCTTCTCAGTAGGCTCCGCGGGCAAACAGCACAACCCAGATGGTGCGCAGGATGATTTTCGCATCCAGCACCCACGTGCGATTCATCAGGTAATAGACGTCCAGAATGCACATGTTTTCGAAGCTCAGCGCGCTGCGGCCTGACACCTGCCACAGGCAGGTCATTCCCGGCAGGTCGCTGTGCCGTGCGTAGTGCCATTTCTCGTAGTAGTTGTTGAAGTCCCGCTTAGGCAGCGGCCTGGGGCCGATGAACCCCATCTCGCCGCGCAGCACGTTCACGATCTGGGGCAGCTCATCGAGGCTGTACTTTCGCAGGAGCCGGCCGACGGGCGTCACTCTCGGGTCGCGCCTGACCTTGAACAGGCCGCGGCCTGACTCGTTGAGTTCCTCCACCTCGGCCTGCATCTCCTCCGCGCGCGTGTGCATCGTCCGGAACTTGTACATCGTGAACGGGCGCCTGTTTATGCCTATCCGTTCCTGCACGAAGAACACGGGTCTGCCACCAGCCACCAGAATCAGGAGCGAGATCACTGCACCGACCGGCAGCAGCACAAGGAACAGCACAACTGCCGCAAACAGTGAAACAACACGGTAGAGCGATTCCAGCAGCTTCCACTCACGGCTGCAGCCGAAGTGAAACAGCGGGACGGCCCCGACCATGTCAACGGGGATCTCTGCCTGCCTCACCAGAACGCCGAGACGCTCTGTCAGGACCTTGCAGGTCATGCGCTCGGTATCCGCGATTCCTATGAACTGCATGATCTCGCTCACAGAAAGGTTCTTCTCGGCCACCACAAGCACATCCGCCCCGTCGCTCCTGACCCTCTCCCGGACCCTTTCCATGTAGGCGGCGTCAGCGCAACCCGCCTTCAGCGGCAACCTGCCGGCCACGCGGAGGCCATGCGGACGAAGGGCGTCTATCCCCTCCGCCAGTTCGTCGGCTTCAGGCCCCGACCCGACCACCAGCGCCGACCACCGGTCGAAATTCCACCGTCTCCTCGCGTAGTCGAGAAACCGTTCAACTCCCGCCCTGAACACCAGCGTGAAGACGATATTCAACGCCACGATCGAGGCAAACATGCTTCTGGGATGAAACAGGTTCTGCTCGAGGTAGAAGTAGCCATAGAAGAGGCCCAGCGCGATGATGTTGCAAAGGACAACCTTCCAGCCCGTCATGCGACGCAGTAAGAAGCGCCTGCCCGGATAGAGGTCGTTCAGAGCATATAAAACCGACAGCACAGCGGCCATGATGACGATGATCCGGAAGGCTGCCCCGGCGTAGAAGTCTTCGTACAGCGGATGAAGCCCCCCGTGCTCGCGCACCCCCAGCGCCCTGTTCAGAGCCGTGAAGAGTGACTCTCCCGCCGCGCTCTTGAAACGAAGCAGGAACGTCACCCCGTAGGACGAAGCAAGCGCCGCGATATCAGCCGCAAGCAGCGGAAGCCATAGATGCCTGATCCTCTTCTCGAATGGCATGGCTCAGATGCTACCAACCCGCCCCGCCCCTAACAAGCAGTCGACGCCATGGTCGCACATGGATCAACCACAAGTACTGTTCAGGGGGAAGAGCCTTTGAGATCCAAGAGACCGTAGGTGGCATTCGACGACACAATGCCGGCAGTCTGCCATCCATCGGGCGCTTTTGGCTGCCAAGCGCCAGCCGTGCGCTCAAGCAACACCAGAACATGGCTTGCGCCGCGGACTTGCTCCTCATCGTTGGCGACAAACCAGACCAGGCCTCCCTTCCTTGGCCTCAACCGGAAGGCAAGAGTATACGGGTCCGTGCAATCCAACACGGCAAGACGCATCGATTCAACAAGGCTCTTCTTGTGCCCCAACTCGGCGCCAACGAGCGCTGCGCCGGCTTCAATGCGGTCAAAGTATGCTCGCTGGGTCCTTGGATCGATTCTGAAGTCATGCAGGGCAGTACCTGCAAGACTCGCGGGCGCAGTTGCCGACGGCCTTTTCGTCACACTATACGAGCAGGACATAAGGTCAGCCTGCAACGTCCTGAAACTCGCCACGGCCAGAAGGGCGCCGGCAATGGCAGAAGGAACACTCCATGGCCTCCTCGCCGTCACAAGAAACAGAAGGAGAACAACCACCAGCAGAGGCGATTCGTCGAACTGCCTGTTTGTGGCAAGAACCAACGCACAGGAAACCAGCATGAATGTGGCCGCGGCCCAATTGGCCGCCTGTTCCCGGCGGTCTTCAGCGCGCATCTGCGCTCCTGCAACAGCCAGTACCGGCAAGAGCCAGGACATGTTCATCAACCCGAGAATGAACTGCCTGATTCGTCCGGCGTCT
>VGWI01000106.1 GCA_016873655.1 Lentisphaerota bacterium | reverse complement strand
TATTGACGAGGGGTACCTGCGCTGCGTCGGGAAGGGAAACAAAGAGCGGATTGTCCCGTTCGGCGCCTCTGCCAGGAACGCGCTGGAGACGTATCTGCGGGAGAGCAGGGGGCAGCTTGCGGGAAAGCGTGAAGGCGAGAGCGCCGTTTTTCTCACATGCCGCGGGCGTCCGTTTTCGCGCAAGGGCATATGGAAGATGGTCAAGCATCACACCGCGCGCGCGGGAATTGGCAAGGATGTTTCGCCGCATACGCTGAGGCATTCGTTTGCCAGTCATCTCCTGGCCAACGGCGCGCCGTTGCGTGTGATCCAGGAGATGCTCGGGCATGCGGACATAGCCACCACGCAGGTTTACACGCACGTTGACCCGGGGCGGCTCCAGGCCGTACATTCGCGTTATCACCCCCGGGCTTGACTGATGGGAGGATACGGATGGGCGACAACGAACCCGGCGCGGATGCGCTTGAAGAACGCCTCGGTTACCGGTTCAGGGACCGGGCTCTCCTCGACCTCGCGCTGACTCATCGTTCCTACAGGTTCGAGCACAATGACTCAAACGCGGACAACGAACGCCTGGAGTTCCTTGGCGATTCCGTGATCGGGTTCATTGTTTCCGAATGGCTTTACGGGTCGCTTGAGGATGAAGAAGGTGTCCTGAGCGCGGTCCGCAGTTCCCTCATCAGCGGCCGCACGCTTGCCGGTGTTGCTGTGCGCCTCGGGCTCGGAGGGCATCTGAAGCTTGGCGTCGGCGAGCTCAAGGGCGACGGCCGGGAGCGGGCCTCGAACCTTTCAGACGCATTCGAAGCGATTACCGGCGCGGTGTACCTGGACGGCGGCATGCGCGCGTGCAGGCGTGTTGTGCGCGCTCTGCTGGCGGACGAGTTCGCGCGGGCCTGCTCGGGCGGGGCCGACAGCAATCCGAAGGGGCGGTTGCAGCAGTACTCACAGGCCAAGTGGCGCCGGACGCCGAAATACACGCTTGTTGAAGAGATCGGTCCGGCGCACAGGCGCCGGTTCCTCGTGAGTGTGGTGCTGCCCGACGGCATGACCGCGGAGGCCGATGGCACCAGCCGGCGCAGGGCTGAAGCCGCGGCGGCGGTTGTCATGCTGAAACAGATGGAGGCCGGCGGCGGGCTCTGAACAGGCAGGGACGCGCGCAGGTTGACACTCTGCGCGCGCATCGCCTAAACTCGCAACTTCTTCGCAGGCCGTTAGCTCAGTCGGCAGAGCAGTACACTTTTAATGTACGGGTCCCGGGTTCGAGTCCCGGACGGCCTACCACTCAATATCCAATTCAGAAACGCTCGGTGACGATGCCGTTCTCGACAGTGATGACCGCGACTGCGCATGCGCTGTCCCCCCGCCGTAGTCGGCGGTTTCGACGTCCAGCGCGACGAAGCGTGGAAGGACATGAATAATGTGCGCCGGGCGATTGCTCTGTTGCGGGGCAAGGTGCAAGGCTTGCCTGCGCGCGGCATGTTTGCCGGGGAGAAAGCCTTTGCCTTTCGCGGGGCGGATGGGGCATCGTCGTGCACGACCGGAATGGAACGGGTGCATGAGATGAAGTTGCAGACGGCGAAAGCAAAGCTCAGAGGTGCGGCGGAGGTGTTCGGGCTTGGACTCGGATACGTGGCCGTGCCGTTCCTGCCGAGGCGCGCCGTGGTGCTGCTGGCGCGCCTGATGGGCGACGCCGGGTTTGTTTTTTCGCGTCGCGAACGCGCGATCGGGATGGCGAATCTGGCGGCGGTATTCGGTGAGTCGGTTCCGCGGGGTGAGAGGGCGCGGATTCTGCGGGGGTGTTACCGCGCGTTTTCGCTCGTGCTGCTGGACTTGTTCTGGTTCTCGGTCTTCACGCGCAGTCGGGTCCGGCGGTATGTCCGGATGGATGACTCGCTGCTTGACGCTCTGAAAAGTCCGCCGGTGATCCTTGTGACCGGGCACTTCGGCAATTGGGAGGCGCTGGGCCTCGCATGCGGCATGGCCGGCGGCGACCTGGCCAGCGTGGCGAATCCGCTGGCTAACCCGCTGGCCGACCGTGTGCTGAACAGGACCAGGCGGCTTACCGGCCAGAAGATCGTGCAGCGGCGGGGCGCGGTGCGGGCGCTGATGGGTGTTTTGAAGACCGGAGGGAATGCCGCGTTTCTTGTGGACCAGAACACCACGCCGCGCGACGGTGGCGTGTTCGTTGATTTCTTCGGATTGCCTGTTCCCGTATCGAGGATGCCTGCCGCCCTGGCTGTGAGAACCGGCGCCAGGATCATTCCGACGTTCTGTGTTGCCGGCGCGGGCGGGGTTTACAGGGCGTGGGCGCTTGAAGAGGTGAAGGCGGAAGGTGACGATCAGGACGGCGCCCGCGCCACAGCGGCCGTAATGGCTGTGATGGAAAAGGAGATCAGGGAGCGCCCGGATTCGTGGCTGTGGATGTACCGGCGCTGGAAGTACGTGCCGGAAGGGGCCGACGCGGCGCGGTATCCGTTCTACTCGCGGGGATTGCGTTTGCATGAGATTGCGCCGGCTGGCGGCGCTTTGGAGGCGGAGGAGAAACGATGACCGTAGGGATAATCGGCGGAAGCGGACTATATGCGATTGATGGCATTGAGGGTGTTGAACGAAGGCGGATCTGCACGGCATTCGGCGAGACGTCCGACGAGATAGTCACCGGGCGGCTGGAAGGTGTTGACGTGTGCTTTCTTCCGCGGCACGGCGCCGGGCACAGGATACTTCCTTCCGAGATAAACCACCGAGCGAACATCATGGCGTTGAAGATGCTCGGGGCCGACAGCGTTATCTCTGTCAGCGCCGTGGGCAGCCTTCGCGAAAACATGCGTCCGCGCGACATCGTGTTGCCCGACCAGTATTTCGACAGGACCAAGCGGCACGAAGATCACACCTTCTTCGGGCGCGGCGTGGTTGCTCATGTCAGCTTCGGCCAGCCGGCCTGCCCGGCGTTGCGGGGGTGGCTCGCCGAGGCTGCGGCAGAAGTGATTGAGGCACAGGGCGGCGGGAGCCCGGTTGTCTTCGCGAAGGGAACCTACGTCAACATGGAAGGCCCCGCGTTCTCAACACGCGCCGAGTCCGAGTTTCATCGCCGGATGGGTTTCGACATTGTGGGCATGACGAGCCTTGCTGAGGCGAAACTATGCCGCGAAGCCGAGATGTGCTACCAGGCAATGGCGTTGGTCACCGACTATGACTGCTGGCATGAGACAGAGGGGGAAGTCAGCGTGGAGATGCTCATCGACCATCTCAGGGCAAACTCCGATCTGGCCATGCGGATACTGCCGGGGTTGCTGCGCCGGGTGAGCGACGGCAGGGATTGCCGGTGCCGCAACGCGCTCTCGACGGCGGTTGTCACCGACCTTTCGACTGCGCCGAAGGCTACACTCGAAGCGCTCAAGCCAATTCTCGGCAGGCTGACGGGGGCGTGATCGTTGCGATCGCCCGGTAATGAAGGGCGCTGCCGCTGAACGACCGGGCAGAGGAAGGCGGTCGGGCGCAGGCGGGCGTTTGGGGGGCGGGGAGCCCGTAGTGTTCTTCCGCCCGGGATATCCGGCGGGAGGCGTGCGAATGCCGCCAGGCATGGAGCAGTCACAGATTGTCATGCGGGAACTGCGCAGGCTGGCTTCGGGCGCGCTGGACATTATCTATCCGCGCGTCTGCGCCGCTTGCGGCGCCGGCATGGACGATCAGCCGGGCCATGTGTGCTGGGATTGCATTGCCGGCCTTGAGCCGGTGACCGAGCCGTTCTGTTCCATCTGCGGCGATCCCTTCGACGGCATCATCGAGGATGATTTCGTCTGCTCCTTCTGCAGACGCGACGGGCCCGGGTTCGACCTTGCCCGTTCCGCGTTTCGTTTCCGAGGCGCTGCCATGCCGCTTGTTCACGGGTTGAAGTACTCGGTCATGCCGCACCTTGCCCGGGATATCGGCATGATGGTCGCGAGGTGCGTTGAAACGCATTTCCCGCTGCGCGACGTGGACGCGGTCGGATGTGTGCCGCTGTACCCGCGACGCGAGCGCGGGCGCACTTACAACCAATCAGGACTGATCGCAGCGCACGTCGCCGCGGAGATACGGCGTCCCCTGCTCAGAGCAGGACTGAGGAGAATTCGCGACACCGCGACCCAGACCCGCTTGACGGCGCGCGAGCGCAGGCGCAACGTGAGAAACGCGTTTGCGGCGACCGACTGCGACTGGCTGCGCGGGCGGCGTGTGCTGCTTGTTGACGACGTTATGACCACCGGTGCAACGGTCTCCGAGTGTGGCCGTGCCTTGAAGGATTCCGGCGTCGCCGCCGTGTACGTCGCGACATTCGCGAGGGGTTGAGGGCGGCGCGGCTGGCGCGTTGTCCGGTTGAGAGCGTGGAGTCCAGGAAATGAAAGACGAAGATGCCGGAGCGCAGAGCAAGCTGGCTGCGAGTCTGGAGAGACTGTTTGCCCGGCATACGTTCGGGATGAAACTCGGGCTTGAAGTTGAGCACGCACTGCTGGATGAGTTGGGAAACCCGCACAAGTTCTACCCGTGCGTGCACGTCGCCGGCAGCAACGGCAAGGGGTCGGTCTGCGCGATGGTTGAGTCGGTCCTGCGCGCGTCCGGCGCGAATACGGCACTTTACACCTCTCCTCACCTTGTGCGCTTCAATGAACGTTTCCTTGTGGATGGCGTTGAGGCGGGTGACGGGGTTCTGCTGCCGGTTGTTGCCGAAGTGGAGAAGGCGTCCGGCGCGGTGGCGGCGAAGCTTGGCCGGGAGCCGACCTTCTTTGAGTGTGCGACCGCGATAGCGTTCGAGCTTTTCCGGCGCGGGGGAGTGCAGATTGCGGTGATGGAGACCGGGATGGGCGGGCGGCTCGACGCGACGAATGTTCTGGAGCCGCTGGTTGCCGTGATCACCCGGATTGATATTGAGCACGTGCAGCACCTCGGCGGAACGTTGCAGAAGATAGCGTTCGAGAAAGGCGGCATCGTGAAAGCCGGGCGGCCCGTCGTTATCGGGGCCATGCCGGACGAAGCCCGAGCGGAGATCATAAGGATCGCGCGCGGCCTGCGATCTCCGGTTGTTGATGCCGGCGAAGTGACCGTGACGCTCAAGAGGAGGGGCATTGACGGGCAGGTGATCACCGTGAGCACGCCGGGCACCGACTACGGAACCGTGCGGCTGCCGCTGCTCGGGCCGCACCAGCTGGAGAACGTAGCCACCGCTGTTGCCGCTATCGAGACTGCCGGCGCGTGTCTCGGGCGCGAGTTCGAGGCTGGAGAGGTTAAGCGTGGGCTTGAAACAGTCCGGTGGCCGGGCAGGTGCCATGTGCTGGCGAAGGACCCTGTGACCCTGGTGGATGGAGCCCACAATCCGGGTGGCGCGGAGGTATTGGCGTCGGCCCTGCCGACGATACACAAGGGACCGTGGGGGCTTGTGACGGGGATGTGTTCGGACAAAGACGAGCTTGGATTTGCCAAGGCGCTGGCGTCCGAGGTGAACAGGGCATGGGTTGTGCCGATTAGCAACGAGCGGGACATGCCGCGGGAGCGGTTGCTGGCGGCCGTGCGCGGCGCGGGGGTGCAGGCGCAGGAGTCCGAGTTGCGCCGGGCGCTGGCGGAAGCGCGAGCGTGGGCCCGCAGTTGCGGCGGCGCCGTTTGCATAGCCGGGTCGCTCTTTCTTGCCGGCGAGGTTCTGGCGCTTGCCGAAAGCGGTGAGTTCGAACCGCATGTCGGATGAGTTTCAACGGGGGTATCTGCCGAATGAAGAAGCAGCAAGTCGAGACGATAGTACGCGGGGTTGTCTGTGCCTGCGGGTATGTGCTCCTGTGCAGAACCGAAGGCGCGGCGAACACATATTTGCCGGGAGGCCATATTGATTTCGGGGAGTCGGCGCGCGCGGCGCTGGCGAGGGAGATGATGGAGGAAGCGGGCCTGGACTCGGAGCCAGGCCGTTTCCTCGGGTGCGTGGAACACACGTTTGTCCAGAAGGGCGAGCGAAAGAGCGAGATAAACATCCTGTTTACGCTGGACATGCCCGGGGCGGAGCCGCCCGAGCCGCCTCGCCCGCTTGAGGATCGGCTGGGCTTCCTCTGGGCGCGGCCGGACGAACTTGACGAACTTGCGCTGGAACCTGCGCCCCTGCGCGGGCTCCTGCGCGCGTTGCTTCGAGGAGAGTCACCTGCGGTTGTCTGGGCATCCACGTATGGCGGCGCGGCGTGACGGATCGGGCGGATGCATGGCGGGGCGAAACTGTTTGAAGGGCTTCTCTGGCGCGTGGTATAGACACCTGCGCCGCCGGAGTGGCGAAATGGCATACGCAGCAGACTCAAAATCTGCCGCCCGCAAGGGCGTGAGGGTTCGAGTCCCTCCTCCGGCACCAGTTCCCATTTGTGCGTGTGAGGCAGAGTCATGAGCGAGAGAAGCTGATCGTGGAGAACACCATGAGCGAGATGATCAAGGTCACGCTGAGAGAAGACGAGATACCTGACAGCTGGTACAACATAGCGGCCGATCTGAAGCATCCGGTTCCGCCCCCGATCGGGCGCGACGGCAAACCGATCGGGCCCGACGCGCTTGCGCCGGTCTTCCCGATGAACATCATCGAGCAAGAGGTTAGCACGCAGCGCTGGATCAGAGTTCCGGACGAGGTGATGGGGATCTACAAGCTATGGCGCCCGACGCCGCTATACCGCGCGAAGCGGCTGGAGCAGGCGCTTGGGACGCCCGCGAAGATCTACTACAAGAACGAGGGCGTATCGCCCGCGGGGAGTCACAAGCCCAACACGGCTGTTGCGCAGGCCTACTACAACCGCGAATTTGGAATCAAGCGCCTGACGACCGAGACCGGGGCCGGACAGTGGGGCAGCGCGCTTTCATTTGCGTGTCAGCTCATGGGGCTCGAGTGCAAGGTGTTCATGGTGCGGATAAGCTTTGAGCAGAAGCCGTTCCGGAAGATCATGATGAGGACGTGGGGCGCCGAGTGCGTGGCAAGTCCGAGCACCGAGACCGAAGCCGGACGGGCCGTACTCGCGCAGTTTCCTGACACGCCGGGCAGTCTCGGGATCGCGATAAGCGAGGCGATCGAATCGGCGGTGAAGGGCAAGGATACGAGGTACTCGCTTGG
>VGWI01000105.1 GCA_016873655.1 Lentisphaerota bacterium | reverse complement strand
GAGCGATGGCTTATCTTTCGCCGGTTCGTTCCTCTTCTGTGCCGCACTTGCCTGCAGCGCAATAACGTGGACGCCATGGAAGCGTTCAGAGCCAACTACCGCTTGAAAGGCGATCAGTTTTGCAGCTACGTGGTGCGACGGCTCTTCCGGTTTGTGCTCGCTCGCGAGTGGCTCTTCAACCTGATCAACGGTGTCGCGGAAGACGTGTTGGCGGACCGTGGGATCGCCCGTCTGTATCAGTGGTTCGGCAAGGGTGGATCTCGCACGAACAGTTCGGGACGCACGGCAACCCCTTCCTCCGTCGCATGATGCTCGTCGGATTCTGCACCGCGCCGACGGCGTGACTACACGAAATTGAGGTGAAGCGGTGGCGGGCCGACGGGCTCCCCGAGACTGACGCGGCCATTCTTGAGGCCATCAAGGAACTCGTTCACCTTGTGTTGGAGACACAAGCAGCCGCACATGGTCTGGGCGTTGAACCGGGGCGAGGCCAGTTCGGCCATCACGTCCCAATAGCGCTGGCTTGCCCAGATCTCCGCAAAGCGCTGCTCGACGATGTTCCCTATCCAGTAGCGCCGGTAGGCTTCGCCGAAGAACATGCCGACACAATCAACGTCAGATGCAGTGTCACGGGGCCCCTCCCTTCTGCTCCGCATGATATGTATCGAGGACGCGCTTGGCAAACGGATGGATGGGCAACCCTGCCAGTTCGGCGTGAGAGAACAAGCCCGTGGCTTGCCCCTCGTGCAGGCGATGGCCCGCCCAGGAATCCGTCACGTCGGCTTCGAATATCCACATTCGCAGCCGCTGCCTGTGGAACTCGTTCATCATGTCGCGCGGCCAGAGGAGCCGTACGTCAATGAGTCGCAGTTCCAGTTCCTCGCGCACTTCGCGGACAACCGCCGCCTCCGGCGACTCCCCGGGCTCAATCCGGCCGCCGAACAGTCCCCAGACACCCGGCGCATCAATGGTCTGCTTGGTGTCCCGCAACTGCAACGCAAACCGCCCGCCCACCACCAGGATCGCCAAGGCGAACTGTATGGCTGGTACGGCGGTGTCTGTGTCCGAAGCCGGCACGGGATGTCGTCACACGAAGTTCATGTGCGGCGGAGGCACGCCTTCCGGCGCGGGAAACACCGCGCCCAACTTGAGTTCCCAGAGGAAACTGTTGATCGAGTCGGTCCGGCAGTTGGAGTAACACTGGTGCACGTCGATGGTGTCGCGCACCTTCGCCACCACCTCCCAGTAGCGGTCGCTGGCGATGATCTCCTTGAAGGACTGCTGCGTCATGTCACCCATCCGGAACTCGGCCTCGCGGATGTCGAAGAACATGCCGCAGGGGTAAAGCCGCCCATCACCACTGGAGTAGACCAGGAAAGGCACGCCGAGGCACTGGTTGTAAGAGCGCTTGCCCTTGTTGAGAACCTTGTTCCACTTGATGATCACGTCGTAGCCCGGAGCGCTGCAGGCCTCGGCCTCGCGCAGCTTGTCCGCGAAAGACTCGTAGGCGTCTAGTCTATCGTAGACGCCCAGCTTGCTTTCCACGGTGTCACTGCACTGCTTGACGACCAGGTAGTCGACGCCGAGTGACCGTGCCAGTTTGGCTAGGGGTACGACCTGATCGACGTTGGCGGGCGTTAACACCATCTGCAGGCCGACGGTCACCCGCAGCGAGCGGCGGCGTTTGGTCTCACAGCAGAACCGGATCCTCTCAACCGCCCTGTCGAAGTCCTTGCTCGCATGCACGCGGCGGTAGGCCTCGTCCGAGGCGGCGCTGATATTGAACCGCAGCCAGCACAGGTGTTCCAGTGCCCGCTCGCCGTCCCGCCCCATATCCAGGAGGATGCCGTTGGTGCCCACCGCGATGTCGACGCCGGCCCGGCTGCCGATCTCGATGGCGTCGTAGATCGCCGGGTTCAGGAGCGGCTCGCCTTCGCCAATCAGCGCCATGGAGCGGACGCCCGACTCGCCCGCGTCCTTCATGTAGCGCAGGAGGGCATCCCGTGGGAAGACGCGCTCGGCGCCCTTGCGGTAGAAATTGCCCTGCAACACGCCAAAACAGTACTGACAGCGGATGTTGCACCCCTTGCTCAGACCCACGTCGACGTGAATCGGCGCGACACGTTCACCCCTCATCCACGCGCGCACGCGATCCTCGTGCCAGCGCATCTTGTTTCCGTCCATCAGATATCGGTCAGCCATGGTCCACTCCCCTTCCTCTCGACGCTATCGATTGGCAATAATCGGCCACGGCCGCCCGCCAGTCCCTCAAGAGCGCGTGCTTCTCGGAACGCAGCGGTGTGCAGAGGTTCTTCAGCCCCACGGAGGGGAAGTCCCGGTGCGAGGCGCGCTCCACGGCGACGTCGAGCCGCAGGCGCGCGACGACTTCCGCCATCAGATCATACAGCGACGCAACGCCCTCGTTCGCCACGTGGTAGACGCCCGCGGGGGGCGGCGCCTCGATCATCTCGCGGACGCGGCCGGCGATGTCGCGGCTGTAGCTGGGCGACAACACGATGTCGTCGGAGATGCGCAGCACCCTCTGGCCGGACCGGACCCGGGCCAGCATCTTCTCCACGAACTGGTTGTCCTTGGGACTCTCGCCGAACAGGACAGACACGCGCACGATGTAGTAGTCGCGGGCCACTGCCTGCACCAGGCAGTCGCCGCCGTACTTGGTCAGCCCGTACACGTTGATGGGGCGCGCGGGGTCGCTCTCCACGTACGGGCCGCCCTTCTTGCCGTCGAAAACGGCATCGGTGCTGATGTGGACCAGCCGGAAGCCCATGTTCTGGGAAGCCTCCGCGAGAACGCGCGGGTAGAGGGCGTTGAGGCGGAAGGCGCGCTCCGGCTCCTGCTCGGAGGGCTCGATGCCCAGCCATGCCACCGCGTTGATGACGATCTCGGGCCGGGCCTGGTCTAGTACCTTCCGCACCTGCGCGGCGTCGGACGCGTCGAAATCGGCCGAGTTCCTCCCCGTCACGGCGTAAGCCCCGGCAAACGCCTGCCGGAACGCCGTGCCCAGCTTGCCGGTGTGCCCCAGGATGAGTATCCGTCTCATCGGCCGCCTCCTTCCGCCATGCAGGCCGCCACGGCCGCACGGATGCGGTCCACCGACAGTCCCGCCGCCTCGCGCAGCCCAGCCGAGTTGCGGACCGCGTGGATGAAGGCGTGGGGGAACCCCAGTTTCCGGAGTCGGAAACGCAAGTTGTGCGCGGCCATCCAATCGGCCACGATGCTCCCAAGCCCTCCGATCTCGTAGTGCTCCTCGACCGTCAGGATCGTCCCCACACCCTCCAGCCGGGCGCGTAGCGCCTCGCCTCCCAGCGGCTGCAGCATCGGCACGGACAACACCCGGGGCGGGCGCTCCATGCCCCGCACGGCTTGGACGACTTCCGCCGCGACGGACCCGTGGCACAGCACCGCGACTCCGCCGCCTTCGCTCAGCACAAGCGGCTCGGCGACCGATTCGGGTGCCTGCGCGTGGAGCACGGGTTCCTTCCCCTTGGCGATCCTCACATAAGTCGGCCTCCCGCATCGGAGCGCGTGCGCCATGCACGCCCGCGTCTCCAGGGGGTCGGCCGGCGACAACACGACCAGACCCGGCAGGGTCCGGGCAACCGCTACGTCCTCGATGCTGTAGTGCGTCATCCCCGCGGGCGCGTACGCCACCCCGCTTCCGGTGCCGATCAGGACCACCGGCAGATCCTGGTAGCAGATGTCGTTGCGCACCTGCTCGTAGCAGCGGTACAGCACGAAGGGAGCGATATTGTAGACTACCACCTTGCGCCCGGCTAGGGCCATGCCCGCCGCAAAACCGATGGCATGTTGTTCGGCCACGCCGAGGTTGACGTACTGGTGGGGAAACCGCCGCTGGAACTCGTCAAGCACGCCGAAGCCAGCGTCCCCGGACACCACGAAAAGGTTCGGGTTGGTCCCTGCCGCATCGAAAAGCGCCTGCGCCACGCTAGCCCGCATGAGGATCCTCCAACTCGCCGAAGGCCCGGTCGCGCAGTTCCTCCGTCACAATGTAGTAGTGCCATTTCAACTCGTCTTCCATGAACGACACCCCTTTGCCCTTCACGGTGTCGCAAACGAGGACGCGCGGCTTTCCACAGGCCGGCAACCGACAGGCTTCCAGCAGACCCGCCATATTGTGCCCGTCGAGGCGTCGGACGTCCCAGCCAAAGGCCGCCCACTTGTCCTGCACCGGTTCAAAGGCGCACAACTCCTGCGGCCGCCCGTATCCCTGAAGGCGGTTCACGTCCAGCAGCACCGTCAGGTTGTCGAGGCCCAGTCGCGGGGCGAAAAGAGCGCATTCCCACACCGACCCCTCCTCCGATTCGCCGTCTCCGACCAGACAGAACACACGGGCGGGCGATCCCGCCAGTTTGCGCGCGTATGCCAGCCCGGCGGCCATCGGCAATCCGTGTCCCAGGGACCCCGCGGACGCCTCGATCCACGGGTGCGTAGCGCGGTCCAGGTGCGCGGGCAGCGAGCCGCCGTCGAGGAAATACCCCGCCAGGGTGGCGTCATCCAGCGCCCCACGCACGTTCAGCACCGCGTAAAGGGCGAGGGCCGCATGCCCCTTGCTGAGAACGAAGATGTCGCGCCGGTCCCAGGACTCCCGCTCGATGCGCAGTACACCGAAATACAGGGCCACGAGCATATCCACGCAGGAGAGGCAGGAACCAACGTGTGCCGTCTTCGAACGGCAGGCCGTCTCGATGAGTTTCCGCCGGGCCCGCCGCGCAAGTTCCTCGAGGCGCCGGGCCTCGTCAGCCAGTGTCGGTGCGCGTGTCTTCATGCGAAACCTCAGGAGCCGGAACGCAGCGGGGCGCGGGCGTAGAACCCCCGCACACAGTCGATGGCGCAGGAGACCTCGTCGTCGGTCAGGTAAGGATGACAGGGCAGCGTGACGGCCACGCGCCCGTGCTTCTCGGCGACGGGGAAATCCCCCCTCCGGTAGCCGAGACAGCGGGCCGCCTTCTGAAGGTGCACCGGGATCGGATAGTGCACCTTGGCCTCCACTCCGTTCGCCGTGAGATGTGCCAGCAATTCGTCGCGCCGCGCCGCGCGCACCACGTACAGGTGATATACGTGCCGCACGCCCGTCCTCCGCACGGGCACGTCGATGAACTCGCCGAGATCCCGGAAGGACTCGTCATAGCGCCGGGCGATCTCGATCCGCCTTCGCGTGATCGCCTCGGTGGTCCCGATCAGGCGATTGCCGATGATCGCCTGGAGGGTGTCCAGCCTGCAGTTGACGCCGAACGTTCTCACCTCGTCGCGGCCGACCAGGCCGTGGTTGCGGTAGAGGCGCGCTTTCGCGGCCAGCGCGGCGGAACGCGTTACGATGACCCCGGCGTCACCCCAGACGTTAAGGTTCTTGAGCGGATGCAGGCTGAACGCCGCCGCGTGGCCCCACGAACCGGCCAGCCTGCCCCGGATCGAGGCCATGATGGCCTGACAGGCATCCTCAACGACAACCAGGCTGTGTTTCCTGGCAATCGCCATGATGCGCGGCATGTCCGCCACGTTGCCGGTGTAGTGCACCGGCACGATCGCCCTAGTGCGGGGCGTGATCGCCGGTTCAATCAGGTCAGGATCAATGACGAAGCCGTTTTCGCTGTCGACAAAGACCGGTCGCGCTCCAGCCTGGACAATGGCCCCCACCGTGGCAATGAACGTGTTGGGCGTGGTGATGACCTCGTCGCCCGGCCCGATGCCGAGCAGTCTGAGGGAAATGGCGATGGCGTCGGTTCCGGTTCCCACCCCGATCGCGTGCGGGACTCCAAGCAGGGCCGCAAAACGGCCCTCGAACTCCTCCAGGGCCTTGCCGAGCGTGAAATCACCGCACTTCACGAGCGCCCCGATGTCCGCCAGGTAGGGATTGACTTCGGCGAATTGCCGGTCGAGATACGAAAAAGGCACTTTCACACACGACCTCCGTTGGTAAGCCTCTCAAAGCCCATAGAACGCGCGAATCTGGGCGACAACGTATTCGGCCTCTTCCCGCCTCAACCCCTGGTGTACCGGCAGGCTGAGAATTCGGGCAGCCTGATTCTCGGCCACGGGGAATGCGCCCTTGCCGTAGCCTAGGCTGAGCCCCGCGGTCTGCAGGTGGATCGGGATCGGGTAGTGGATGGCGGTGCCGACGCCCTTGCCGGCCAGGAACGCTCTGAGCTCGTCGCGCCGCTCCGCCTGGACCACGAATGTATGATAGACGCACTTCTCCCGCGGGGACTCCGCCGGCACTCGCACGGCCGGGAGATCACTGAGCGCCGTCCGATAGAACGCCGCGTTCGCGCGGCGCGCTTCCGTCCATTCCGCCAGGTGGCGCAGTTTCACCATAACCAGCGCCGCCTGAAGCGTGTCCAGCCGCGAGTTACCGGCCCACGCCACCGCGTTGTCGCGCGTCTCAAGGCCGATGTTGCGCAAGACTCGCAGTCGTTGCGCCCACCCCTCATCCGCCGTCGTGACGACTCCGGCGTCCCCACAGGCGTTCAGCGTCTTCAAGGGATGCAGACTGAAGCACCCAAGGTCTCCAAAGGAACCGACGCTTCTTCCGTCATACTCCGCCAACACGGCTTGGGCTGCATCCTCAACGACGTATAGGTCCCGCCGCCGCGCGATCGCCATGATCGGCTCCATGTCCGCCGGCCGGCCGGTCAGATGGACCGGGATGATTGCCTTCGTGCGCGGGGTAATCGCCGGCTCGATCAGCGCCGGGTCGATGTTGAGATCGTCTCTGACGTCCACCAACACCGGCTTCGCACACGTCAACGCGATCGCGCTGACGGTGGCCACGAACGTGTTCGGCGCCGTGATGACCTCGTCGCCGGGGCCGATCCCCAGCACGCGCAGGGCCAGAATCAGCGCATCGGTTCCGGAGTTGAGGCCAACGGCGTGCGGCACACGGCACAACCCGGCGAAACGTTTCTCGAACTCGTCAACTTCCGGTCCGAGAACGAATTGACCGGCAACGAGCACCCGCTCCGCCGCCCGCAGGAGCTCCGCTTTGAGCGGCGCGTGCTGCGCGGCCAGGTTGACATACGGCACGTTCATGACAACGCGATCTCATTCATCCGCTTGATGTTGTAGTAGAGCGGGTTGGCCAGCGGGTCGCGCAAAAGCCCTTGTCGATAAGCGTCCACAATGCTGCTGACGGCCTCCTCGACCGTGTGCTTCGGAACGAAGCCGAGGACTTGCCGCACGCGGTCGGAGTTCACGTGATAGGAACGAATGTCGTCCGTCGGTTCGTACACCAACTCGATTCCTTCGTCCCCCAGCGTGCGCTTGACGAT
>VGWI01000104.1 GCA_016873655.1 Lentisphaerota bacterium | reverse complement strand
AGCTGCATGACATGCATCGGAGCAGCTCCGGCACCGTTGGAGAAGTCCGGCTCGAATCTGCAAGCCGGTTTCATGGCAGCTGTTTCAAGCAGGTCAAATATCGGTCTGATTTCGTCGCCGTCGACTGTCTGCCACAGGGAGAGACGGGTCATCGCATTCATCGCGCCTGGGGAACCGCCTTCGGCGGCAAACCCCTCCTGAGCTGCAAGGAGCTGAGAAACTGCCAAGTATCTGCCGCGCAGAGTCTCACGCCCCTGGTCCATCAGGCTGAATGCCTGCTGCAGGACGGGCGCAGCGTTCTCATCCGGATTTCCGGGTTGAGGCACCACGTCGGCAATGCTTACCGGCATTCCCGCCGAAGCCTGGCGTTTGACGGTCAGCGCAAGTTCCCGCCCTGCGAGGATGATCCATGCGGTATGGGCGATGAGCGCCGCAGCGACGACGGCCGATCCCGCCGTTACCAACCTGCCCACACGCTTGCCCATACCGCTCCCGCCTTTACAACGTAGGGTCAGACTACGTACGTCGACGCAGACGTCGTCCCCCCGCGCCCCGTCCAGTTCGTATGGAAGAACTTGCCGCGCGGTTTGTCAACACGTTCATACGTATGGGCGCCGAAGTAGTCGCGCTGCGCCTGCAGCAAGTTCGCCGGCAGCCGCGCCGTACGGTAGCCGTCATAGTACGATAACGCCGCCCCAATCGCCGGAATGGGAATGCCGGCTTTTACAGCGGCAGTCACAACCCTGCGCCACGAGTCCTGGGCATTCGTCATCACCCGCTTGAAGAACGGATCGAGGAGAAGGTTCTCGAGGTTCGGATTGCGGTCGAAAGCCTCCTTGATGCGGCCAAGGAAAGCAGAACGGATGATGCAGCCGCCGCGCCACATGAGCGCGATGCCGCCGTTGTTCAGGTTCCAACCGTACGTTTTTGCCGCCGACCGCATCAGCTGATACCCCTGCGCGTACGACACGACCTTCGAAGCGTAGAGGGCCAGCATCAGGTCTTCCACCATCCTCTTCCTGTCGCCGCGCAGCTTCAGCGTCGGACCTTTCAGGGTCTTTGCCGCTTTCACCCGCTCGTCCTTCATCGCGGACAGGCAGCGTGCAAACACCGCTTCGCCGATCAGCGTCAGCGGCATGCCTTCGTCGAGCGCTGCGACGACAGTCCACTTCCCTGTTCCCTTCTGGCCTGCGGTATCGAGGATCAGGTCGACCACCTCGTTGCCTTCCTCGTCAGTATGTCCGAGGATGTCCCGGGTTATCTCAATGAGGTATGAGTCCAGTGCGCCCTTGTTCCACTTCGCGAAGATCTTGTGCATCTCGGCGTTGGACATGCCGAGGCCGGCGCTCATCATCTGGTACGTCTCGCAGATCATCTGCATGTCGCCGTACTCGATGCCGTTGTGCACCATCTTGACGAAGTGGCCGGCTCCGTTCTCACCCACCCAGTCACAGCACGGCTCGCCCTTATCCGTGTGTGCCGCAATCTTCTGGAAGATCGGTTTCACGTGCGGCCATGCAGCGGGAGATCCGCCCGGCATGATCGATGGTCCGAGCAGGGCGCCTTCCTCGCCGCCGGAAACGCCTGTCCCGATGTAGAGCATGCCCTTGCTTTCCACGTACGCGGTTCTGCGGATCGTGTCCGGGAAATGTGAATTGCCGCCGTCAATGATTATGTCGCCTTTCTGCAGGTGAGGGAGCAGCAGGTCGATGAAATCGTCCACCGCCTTGCCGGCCTTGACCATCAGCATGACCTTGCGAGGCTTCGCAAGCGCGGCCGACAGTTCCTCGATCGAACGGCAACCAACGATGTTCTTGCCCTTGCCGCGCCCGCTCACGAATTCATCGACCTTGGTCACCGTGCGGTTGTAGCAGGCGACCCGGAACCCCTTGCTCTCCATGTTAAGCACGAGGTTCTCGCCCATCACCGCCAGGCCCACAATCCCTATGTCCGCTCCAGCAGAACTCTTCATATCCCGAGTCTCCTTCATTCGCCCTGATTCAGTTTCTCAACAAGTCAATTCACCGGCAGAGGTCAGACGCCGCTGAAGGCCGAAAACCCGCCGTCAACCGCGATCACAGTCCCTGTCACAAACCCGGACGACCTGTCGTCGGCCAGCCAGAGCAGGGCGCCTGTCAGGTCTTCCGGGCTTCCGAACTTGCCCATTGGCGTGTGCGAAAGGATTGTCTTCCCTCTTGGAGTGAGGGAGCCGTCGGCGGCCGTCAACAGCGAACGGTTCTGGTCTGTGAGGAAGAAACCCGGCGCGATGGCGTTGACGCGAACGCCCACCCTGGACAGGTGCACCGCCAGCCATTGCGTGAAGTTGCTCACGGCAGCTTTGGCACCGCTGTAGGCCGGTATCTTCGTGAGCGGCCTGTAGGCGTTCATGGAACTGACGTTTATTATCACGCCTCTGCCCCGTTTTGCCATGCCCTGCGCGAAGACCTGGGAAGGAAGGAGAGTTCCGAGGAAGTTCAGGTTGAACACGAACTGGATTCCCTCAGGGTCCAGGTCGAAGAACGTCACCTTTTCCTTTGCCCTGTTCACCAGATCTTCCGCCGAAAGGTACTCCTTCGAAGTCGTTCCTTTCGGGTGGTTGCCGCCCGCGCCGTTCACCAGTATGTCAACGGGCCCGAAGGCTTTTTCGACAGCCGCCGCCGCCGCCTCGATACTGGGTCTTTCGAGCACGTTGCAGGCTGCGCCCATCGCTTTGCCACCGGCCCTGGTTATCCTCTCCGCAACGGCGTCGGCCGCCGCCTGCCGGAGATCCAGTATGGCCACCCGCGCGCCGCAATCGGCCAGAGCCGCCGCCATACAGCCGCAGAGCACTCCCCCGCCGCCCGTGATTGCCACGGTCTTGTCCTTCAGATCAACCTTGAACGGAACTGTCATTTCGCCTGCTCCTGTCTGTTGAACCTGCCTCCGAAAGCCCATAGTCCGATGGCCGGGTTTGAGATGTAGAAGAACCGCTCCCCGCCTTCCTCGTTCCATCCGTCCTTCAGGTGCGCCGGATCGAACCGGCGCACCATCCCGTGAAGCTCCGCATAGCGGAATCCCACTCCTTCGATCTCCGCCTTCGTGAGCGCGCCTGGACAGTAGGTTATGGAGAAGCGGCCCTCGGAAGATCCGTGTATGAGATGCGCGGCAGCCCCCAGATTGGCCCGGAGATCCTTGCTGTCCCTTACCGCCTTCAGCACCGACGGCGTGTCGCGGTAGCCGAATTTCCGGATTAGTGCGTCTATCGTTGCGTCCTCGCCGAACTCCTTCACGCCCGGCGCCAGAACGATCAGTTCGCCGCCGTCAGCGATGGCCATGCGCGTGCGGTATATGCTCTTGTTCCCCAGCCAGGTGCTCTTGAATTCCGACGGGTCAAGATAGACCACCACGCGCTTCATGGGCATGTCGACCATCTCGAAATTGACCTTGAGCGACAGTTCGGAGGCCATGTTGAAGCACTCTATGTCATCACCGATGAAGATACCCCGGACTTCCAGGTTGCCTGACCGGGAACGGCCGACCACCGTCAGCACGTAGACGATCGGCAGCGCGCGTGCGAAGTTGTCGGAGGCGTAGTTGAGCACCCGGCGCACCGGGTTGTCCGCCCGGCCCATGACCCGCTCCATCCCGTACACTGCGCCCAAGTAATGGCTGCGGTTGATGCCGTCGGCCCCGCCTGTCCCGACGAAGATATTTTTATTGTAGTTCGCCATGCCGGCTACTTCATGCGGCACAACCTGCCCGATGGAGAGAATCAGGTCGTGCCCGCCTTCGGTCAGCAGCTTGTCGACCTGCGCGGGCCACGGGTCTGACACGGCGCCTTCGGAGACATGCTTCACGAAGTCGCCCGGGACTTCCCCGAGTGTGACTATACCGCTCCGCCAGTCGTGATGGCGGAACAGCGACGCCGGCACACCGCGGAACATCACGCCGATCTGTTCCGGGGTCATCGGGGTATGAGTGCCGAGCGCGGGCATGATGTCCGTCAGACGATCCCCGTAGTACTTGAACGCCATTCCGGTCAACTCGCCCGCGTGAGAGTGCTTGCGGGTGAAGTCAGGCGGAAGCGCGAGAACTTTGCGCCTGTGGCCAAGCTTGTCCAGGGCGGAAAACAACGCCGCCTCCAGGTCTCCGTCACAGAGTGCTGCATTCTTAGCGATGCGTGATGCGTAGATCATGGTTCCTCCCCTGAACCTGCGGGCGGGCTAGAGTGTGCACTATTTCTCTGAACAGTTCCAAAGTGTTTTGTCGAACGACGCCTGTTCATCCGTCGCGGTCATATCCCGCCCTGTTGCCGGCATATCTTCTGGTAGTATCCGGGCGCCGCAATCAGTTCCGACCGTGTCGCAGGGCAGTGGCAGTGACTGTACGAAGTCGTACAGGTCGGCGGTACTGCAGTCCCTGACGATTTCCTCGCGCGTGGCTCCGGGCCGGCCGTAGGCTATGTTCTCCACGATCGTGCCGGAGAAGACGATTGGTTCCTGCTGAACCATGCACATGTGGCATCGCACTGAACCGGGATCGGCATCCACAAGGTTAAGGCGCCAGCTGTGCTGGCGGAAGATAAGGAAGCAACACCTTCGAGGCCTTTCAGCTGAAAGGCCTCGCAACAGCGCAGGAGCCCGCTGGCAACCGGCTGGGTCTTCCCGGCGGAAAAGGAGGCGAGCCGAGCTTTGCGGGCTTGGCGCGCGATCACAGGCCTACTTGACTTCCGCGAAACGGTCGCGCCCTACGCCGCATATCGGACACTTCTCGGGCGGCGCCCCATTCACGGTGTTTCCGCAGACGGCGCAGACAAAGATCAGCCCGGCGGGCAGGTCCTTGCCGGCTTTGACCGCCTCAAGCGCCTTCAGGTACATCCCCTGGTGTATCCCCTCGACGGCCATCGCGTTGCGGAAGGTGACGGTCGCCGCCTTGTTGCCTTCGGCCTCGGCTTCCTTGACGAACACGGGGTACATCTTCTGGAACTCGTACCCCTCCCCGTCCGCCGCGGCCTGCAGGTTCTCGGCCGTACCCTTTACGCCGCCCATCACCCTGAAGTGGGCGTGAGCGTGAATGGTCTCCGCCTCGGCCGCCGCGCGGAAGAGCTTGGCCACCTGCTTGTATCCGTCGGTTTCCGCCTTCTTCGCAAAGGCAAGGTACTTCCTGTTGGCCTGGCTTTCGCCGGCAAAAGCATCACTCAGATTATCGATTGTCGCCATCTCTGCTCTCTCTCCTTTCGGGCTGCCACAGCCCCGGCTTCAACGGGCGCATCCTTCCCTATGCGCGTCCCGAAATCAACCCGCAATCTTCCCGTCCATCCTTCCCCATCGACCAGAACACCCTCCGCTTTCCCCGTGTTCGGCTGCGGTCTCTCCATTCCTCAGTTGAAACGTCATCGCCATCAAGCCGCGTATCAACACATCAACCCCGACGCGTAGCCGGAATGCAACCAACTCGGTCGTACCATCGGTTTGACGTCCATACATTATTGTCTTACCATCCCAGTCGGAAGACGAAAGCGTGTCGCGATTGGGGCCGGGTTGCTTTCATGAAGTTCGGGTGCAGGATATCCGGCGAGAACATTGATTGTTGAGGTGGATGGACATGGAAGAAGTCAAGGCGGACGGCGGAGTTGTGTGTGTGTCAAGAGATCAGGCAAGGCTGGCAGTTCTTCACAGGATATCGCGGGCCACAGTGCATCAGCACAATGTTTCAGCGATGCTGGAGGAGGTCCTTGATGCCATGGAGAGGGAGATGGGCCTGCTGCGGGCCACGCTTACCCTGAGGAGGCCGGATTCCGACATATTCGCCATCGAGGCGTCACGCGGCCTTTCCGCCGAGGAGCGGCGCAGGGGGCAATACAAGCTTGGCGAGGGCGTCACGGGCCGGGTGGCGAAGAGCGGGGCGCCGGCGGTGGTTCGCGATATCACCACCGAGACAGAATTCCTCAACAGGACCGGATCGCGACCGAAGCAGGCAGTTTCCTTCCTTTGCGTGCCGATAGTTCATCAGCGCGACGTTATCGGCACGATGAGCATAGACCGCCCGATTGCCTCGGAGGATGACCTTGCGGCGGACATGAAGTTCCTGGAAATCGTTGCCGACATTATTGCCGAAGGTGTTGCCCGTACTCGCGAGGAGATCGAGGAACGTGAAAGTCTGAAGGCCGAGAACCTCCGTCTTCTGCAGCAGCTCGGGGAGCTTTACCGCCCGAGCAACCTTGTCGGCAACTGCAGCAGCATGCGGCAGGTGTATGACCAGATAGCGCAGGTGGCATCGAGCACCGCGACAGTTCTCATCCGCGGGGAATCGGGAACGGGAAAGGAGCTGGTCGCCCGCGCTATTCATTATTCCTCCCCCAGAAAGAACAACGCGCTGGTGTGCGTCAACTGCGCGGCGCTCTCGGAGACGCTGATCGAGAGCGAGCTGTTCGGCCATGAGAAAGGCGCATTCACGGGCGCCCACCAGCAGCGCAAGGGGCGGTTCGAGCTTGCGAACGGCGGGACCGTCTTTCTGGACGAGATCGGCGACATTGCTCCGAGCGTCCAGGTCCGGCTGTTGCGGGTTCTCCAGGAGCGCGCGCTTGAGCGCGTCGGAAGCGAGAAGACGCTGGCGGTCAATGTCCGCGTGATAGCAGCCACGAGCCGGAATCTTGAGGAGCGCATGCGCGAGGGAAAATTCCGCGAGGACCTCTATTACCGCCTGAACGTGTTTCCCATTCATCTGCCGCCGCTGCGCGACCGGAGGCCGGACGTGATGCTCCTGGCGGACCATTTCGCGCAAAAGTACGGCGATATGTACGGCAAGCCCGTGAAGCGGATCTCCACAGCGGCGATAAACATGATGATGTCGTACCATTGGCCGGGGAACGTGCGCGAACTGGAGAACTGCATCGAGCGGGCAGTCCTGACGAGCTCCGACGGGGTGATCCACGGCTACGCGATGCCGCCTTCGCTTCAGACGGGCGATCAGACCAACACTTCCATGCTGCCTGCGGAAGGCGCCAGCCTGCAGGGGCTTGTCGATGCATACGAGCGAGAAGTGATAATCGACGCTCTCAAGAAACACCGCGGCAATGCGGCGGCGGCGGCGCGCGAGCTTCAGACGACGCAGCGCATAGTCAACTACCGCATCCGCAATCTCGGAATCCGTCCCGGCAACTACAAGTAGCGTTTGGACCGGCCATTTTTCGTAGGGTTGTCTTCGGATGCTTGACTCCATGGGCCGTGACCGGATAATCCACGTGCGCCGGTTTCTGCCGGCGTGGAAGATTCGCCAGCTTAGCTCAGTCGGTAGAGCAGCTGATTTGTAATCAGCAGGTCGTCGGTTCGACCCCGACAGCTGGCTCCATCCATCGGCAGCAACTTCTTGC
>VGWI01000103.1 GCA_016873655.1 Lentisphaerota bacterium | reverse complement strand
GGCGTCAACCAGCAGCTTCATGGTGTCCTGCTCAACTTCGGCATCGTTGTTGATGATGAACACGAGCCCGGCTCCGCCAGCCAGGGCCTCCCGCATACCGGCGTTGTAGCCGCCGGTGAAACCGGTGTTCTCTTGCAGCGCCAGAAGCGAAACGCCCGGGCAACTTGACCGTATCCGCTCAACGGATCCGTCGCCGGACCCGTTGTCCACAACGATGATGCGGTCCGGAACCAAGGAGCCGTTCCGCAGACTGCTGACACACCTTTCGGTGAGATCGGGCCTGCGCCAGTTCACCGTTACGGCAACAAGGGACGGCATCTCAGTCTCTCCATGTCTCAGAGACGGGCTTCAGTTCGTGCGGCAGGTCTTCCCAGAGATACATCGCATTGGTAGGCAGACTGGCGGGATCCAGCGAACTGTAAATGCCCGATTTCCTCTCCCGCTCCGCGCGGGTAAGCAGCCGGAACGCGAGGTGGACCAGATGTCCACGCCTGAGTTTCCTTCCCGGCCCGCGCCCCTTCCGGGGAAACCTCTCGTGCACGGCCCTGCCGGCCTCGTAACGGAAAAAGGCGGTGTTCCTGAAAAGCCGCAACTGGTAGTCGGGATAGAGCCGCTCCGATTTCACGTACATCGCCGGATCGCCCGGCACAACCCAGTAACGCGGCAGCTTGTACCACCTCCATATCCGGCTGCGCACAAGCCCGGGCAGCATGCCGGTCAGCGCGTCGCTCAGCCGCTCATCGGCGTCCACGAACAGCACCCAGTCGCCGGTTGCCTGCTCAATGGCATGGTTCTTCTGGTTCGTGTAACTGTCGAAGTTCCTGGCAAAATAACGGACCTTGGGATCTGCGCGAAGGGTTGCCTCGGTCGCATCCGTTGATCCGCCGTCAACGGCAACTATCTCGTCCGCAACACCGCCGACATTTCTCAGAAGGCCCGGCAGGAGATCCGCACAGTTCTGAACAATGCAACACACGCTTATCGAGCCCACACGGCCTCCCTGCCTGGAAACGCGGCACAACCGGACGGATATTCCCCGCATGCCTCCCCAACGTCAAGCCGCAGTGCGTCATGGGTATGCCGGGCGCCGCCGGGCTACCCGAACATCTGGACAGCAACCCCGCGGGCAAGTAGGTTCTTGAGGTGCTCTGAACGTGCGACGGCCGGAGCGGCCATCCCGGCCTTGTGCCGGGGCCGCGGCGCGCCGTTCGGGCGCCATCGGGAACACGAGCGACATGATTCAACAGCCTTCACCCGGTTCACGCCTCGTCCGCTTCTGCGGCGACATCCAGTCCTTCTCGCTCGATGTGCCCGCATCATGGCAAGGCGAAGCCTGGCTGCGCACCAACCTCGGCCGATCCGCGGCGAAGCGCGCTGACGTCGTGCGCCATTCGGAGGCAGGCACCCCGCTTCTCGCCACGGACTGGCACGATGTCCGCATGGCCCCGGCCTCGCCCGGCCGCTTCGAACTGGAGATCCCCCTTCTCGAGGTCGGAGAGTTCGAGGCAAAAACATTCTTCGCGCGCAGGAACGACGCGGCTCTTGAATGGACGGAGGGTCCGAATGCGTGGATCAAGGTGGAGCCGGCCGCATACTGCTCTTCAAACACCGTCTATTCGGCGTTCGTAAGGCAGTTCGGCCCGAACAAGGCGGGTAACGCGGCGCCGGGCGTGGACGAGAAGAGCTTGCGCCAACTCGACTCGGCAGGCTACACGGTCATTCCCCGCTCCGGCACCTTCCGCGACCTGGTGAATGAACTGGACCTGATCATCGACCGCATGGGCTTCCGGATCATTCAACTCCTCCCGATCCATCCCACACCCACGACATACGCAAGGATGGGCAGGTTCGGAAGTCCCTTCGCGGCGCTGGACTTCATGGACGTTGACCCGGCGCTCGCGGACTTCGACCGGGTAACCACCCCGCTGGACCAGTTCCGCGAGCTCGTTGACGCCGTTCACTCCCACGGGGCGGTGCTCTTTATCGACATGCCCATCAACCACACCGGCTGGGCATCCTGGCTGCAGATACATCATCCCGACTGGTTCGCCCGCAACGGCGACCGCTCATTCCAGTCGCCGGGCGCATGGGGAGTCACCTGGGAAGACCTGTCCCGCCTCGACTACGACAACTCCGAACTGATGGTTTACATGGCTGACGTCTTTCTGCACTGGTGCAGGCAGGGCGTTGACGGCTTCCGCTGCGATGCCGGCTACATGGTGCCGCCGCAAGTTTGGTCCTACATAACCGCGCGGGTCCGCGGCAGTTTCCCGGACACTGTATTCCTCCTTGAGGGACTGGGAGGCAAACAGGACACGGTGGAGCAGCTCCTGTCGAAGTGCGGGCTTGACTGGGCATACTCGGAGCTCTTCCAGTGCTACGACCGGTCCTCCATCTCACCGTACCTGGACCTGTCCA
Organism: Lentisphaerota bacterium; assembly: GCA_016873655.1. Classification (GTDB taxonomy): domain Bacteria; phylum Verrucomicrobiota; class Kiritimatiellia; order UBA8416; family VGWI01; genus VGWI01. Next base: position 5,372 of record VGWI01000103.1, on the reverse strand, counting down.
ACCGCACGTCGAATGAACGCGGACTGCTCCTTCACTTCGCCGAGACACACGACAACAACCGTCTTGCGGCAACTTCCCGACTGCACTCACGCATGCGAACGGCGCTTTCCGCCATGTCTTCCGTGTCAGGCGGATTCGGCATCACTGCCGGCGTCGAGTGGTATGCGGACAGGAAGGTGGATGTCCACGGCGCATCATCGCTTGCATGGGGCCGCGAAGAGAACATGGTCGAGTTCCTGCGCAGAATCAACGCGATCCTCGACATCCATCCCTGCTTCGGGCCGGGCGTGATCCCCGTGCCGGTCACAACGGGGCCGGGCAACGTCCTCGTCCTTTACCGCGCTGCGGACGACGATGAATCGCGCCTGCTCGTGTGCGCCAACCTCGACTGCGCAAACCCGCAATCCGCCCGGTGGCCGGAAAGTCTGCCGGGGTCCGCCGACCGCATGACCGATCTCCTTTCGGGGAAGGAAGCGCAAGTCGCGCGCGAGGGCCGCGAATGCCGGGTGGAACTGGCGCCAGGACAGGTGCTATGCCTCACCGCGGGGCCGGACGACATCGGGAGACTGAACGAAGCTCTGTCGTCAGGCGCCCCACGCTGGCGGAGAAACACTCTGCGCTCAGCCCGCGTAACAGCGCTCCGGACGCTTGAGCGTCTCGCGCCCGGCGTCCGTCCTCAGCCGCCTGATGTCGAAGCGTTCCTCGCAGGTCCGGATGCGTTCTGCGCCTCGGCAAACCCGGACTCATTCCCGCACCTTACTGCATGGAACGCCCCCGAAGACCTGCATCGCGTTGTGCCCGTGCCGTACGGCCATGTCATCCTTGCGCGGTGCGCATCCCGCTTCGATGTGGACCTGACGGTTGAAGGCGTCTCTGTTCAACGCCAGCGCTCCCTGCAATCAGGCGACGGCCGGCACTTCGCCATACTCTTCCCGCCTCAGCCGCCGGACGCGCGGCAGGTCACGGCAACAATCGCACTGACCACGTGGAACGGGCACAAGGCAGCTCACCGCTCGGGCGCCGTCCTCCTGCTGCCTGAACCAGGCGCTTGCTCAATAAGACGCTCCTACCCGCGAAGCGAATCCATGTCTCCCCTTCTGCACGCGATCCTCACAAACGGACGCGGCGCGATGGCGCAGGTTCGAGCACGGTGGGCCTGCCTGCACAGTCTCTACGACGCCATGCTCGCGGCAAATCTGCATACCCATGTCCCGGTTGACCGCCACATCATGCTAACCCGCTGCAGGGGATGGCTCGTTCACAGGCAGTACTCGCAGGAGCTGAACGAGGAATGCCAGACGGGGTTCTCTTCCGAGCCGGGCGGGCCCGCATACTGGGACTTCATGGCGCCGGCGGGAATGGGGAAACTGGTCAGCCTGCGGGTAGCGATCGAGCTCCACCGCGACCGGAATGCCGTGACGCTTACGGTATCGCGCCGGCGTCAGGCGGATGCCGGGCCTGACGAGTTGGCGCCGGGCGACAAGGCAACAATCATACTCCGCCCGGACATCGAGGACCGCGTAAACCACTCCACGACGAAGGCCTTCACGGGTCCGGAAAAGGCATGGCGACACGCAGTCTCAACCGCGCCACGGGGCTTCAAGTTCGCGCCTGACCCGAACCGTGCATTGACCCTCGCCTCCGACCGGGGAACGTTCGTACTGGAACCTGAATGGCAGTACGCGGTCAGACGCGAGTTCGAGGCGCAACGCGGCCTTGATCCCCTTTCCGACCTGTTCAGCCCCGGCTACATCAAGTTCGACCTTGCCGCCGGCGAAACCGCCGTGATCTCAGCGTCAGTCTCGACCCCCGCATGCCCGGACGCTCCTGACCCCGCAACCGGGCTCGATCTACCGTTGGATACCCCCCTGCAGCCCGTCCCGCTTCTCGACACGCTGAAGACGGCCATGTCGAACTTCATCGTCCGCAGGGAATCATCGAAGACGGTCATTGCCGGCTACCCGTGGTTCCTGGATTGGGGCCGTGACACGCTCATAGCCCTGCGCGGCGTCATAGCGGCGGGGATGCACCCGGAGGCATCGGATATCCTCTGCGAGTTCGCCCGCTTCGAGCGAAACGGCACTCTCCCGAACATGCTCCGCGGGATGGACGACTCCAACCGCGACACGTCCGACGCGCCGCTGTGGCTGGCTGTGGCATGCCGGGACATGGCCGCGGCCGCAGGCGCAGGCTTTCTTGATTCCGCCGCAGGAGACCGCACCGTCCGCGATGCGATTGAAAGCATCGCCGTGAACTACTGCCGCGGAACGCCCAACGGTATACGCATGGACCTTGAGACCGGCCTTGTCTTCAGCCCGCCTCACTTTACCTGGATGGACACAAACTACCCTGCCGGAACGCCGCGCCAGGGCTACCCCGTGGAAATCCAGGCTTTGTGGTTCGCCACGCTTCGCTTCCTGGCCGCCCACGGACAAGACAGGGAACGATGGGCGGGGCTGTCGAAAACCGTGGCGGACTCTCTGTCGCGGTTCTTCTGGCGCAAGTCCGATGGCTTCCTCGCCGACTGCCTGCACGCGCCGCCGGGAACGCCGCCAGCCGCGGCCGTACAGGACGACGCGATCCGTCCCAACCAGCTCCTGGCGGTGACGCTGGGCGACATGCTCCCGCAGGAGCAGCGCCGTTCCCTGGTCCGGTCATGCGAATGCCTCCTTGTGCCCGGCGCAATCCGCAGCCTTGCGGACAGGGCGGTGTCCACCCCCCTGCCGGTCAGCAGAAACGGCGCCCTGCTGAACGACCCGCGCAGACCTTACTGGGGAAGCTACGCGGGCGATGAGGATACCCGCCGCAAACCGGCCTACCACAACGGCACAGCATGGACATGGCCCTTCCCTTCTTACGCCGAGGCGCTTGTCGCCGCATGGGGACCGTCGGCACGGGAATCGGCCGCTTCGTTGCTCGAGTCGTCGGCACGGGTCCTCCATGGCGCTTGTGTCGGGCAGGTGCCGGAGATACTCGACGGCAACGCCCCGCACACTGCGCGGGGCTGCATGGCGCAGGCATGGGGCGTCACCGAACTCTACCGCGTTCTGCGAAAGCTGACGGAACATCCGGCCTGAACATCTCCAGGCGGCCCGCGCACTCCGCGCGCGGCCTCGTCCAAGCCGCACACAATGGCCGATGCATCTTCTCTCACACGGCCCGCGCCACGTTGACGCGTTCCGATGCCGTGTGCTACGTTCACGCCACGGAGGTCGTCGTATGCGCTCGCCACAGACGCCGGTTCGAAAAAACCCGCGCGCGGGTTTCACTCTCATTGAACTCCTGGCCGTCATGGTCATACTTCTTCTCCTCGCCTCGATCGTTCTGTATACCGCCAAGGCCGTAACCGACAAGAGCCGCTACGCCAAGGCGCAGGCATACATGCGCGCCAAGAGCAATGACGCCGAACGCGAGTACAGTGACAAGCGCATGTACCCGAACTGGGGAACCAACGGCATCGGCACGGACCCGTGGGGTGTGGCGTACCGCTACGAGACTTTCCCCGGCACCGGAGTCGGTTACACGCAGAGGCAGTTCTTCGCCATGTATTGCTTCGGCGCCGACAAGACCCCCGGCAACGCCAAGATGCCCGGGAGCAAACCCGGCGACGGCGACGACATTACGATGGGCAACTACGGCAGAAGGTGGGGAGTGCAAAAGGAATGAACCTCCACTTCCATCACCGGTCCGCGGCGGAGCGCGGCAAAGCCGCCTTCACCCTGATCGAACTGCTCACCGTCATCGCAATCATCGCGATCCTCGTCACCATTCTCTGGGCGGCTGTCCGGAAGGCGATAAACGACGCGAAGGAGAAGTTCGCCGCAGCGGAAATGCGGGAGATCGTGAACGCGTCGATCGCCTACCTGCAACAGTACGAAAAGCTGCCCGTCCCTGAAGAGCACCACGGCGGAGACGATCAGCTTCGCCCCTACTCCGGAGCATCGGCCACGCCCGTGTACCAGATACTCGCCGGCGACAACCCGCTTGAGAAGGTCTTCCTCGACCGCCAGGTCACAGGCCCGCTGCTGGATCCGTGGGGAACATCCTACATTCTCTGGTTCGACCTCAACTACAGCGGCGACACCACCTACGTGAACACACCCTCGGATAACAACACGGTTTCAGGCGCGAGAGTGGTGGTGCGTTCCTACGGGCGCAACAGGACAAGCGATGACGTGGACTACAAGACCTCAGATGACATCCTTGTTTACTAACAGCCGCGTCGTCAAACGCGCCACATCCGGTTTCACGCTGGTGGAACTGCTCGCGGTGATGGCGATAATGGGAATCCTGCTAGCGCTGACCGTCGCCGCCTTCACGAAGATCGGGGAATCGGCATCAATCCGGTCGGGCGTCAACCAGCTCCGCGGCGCCATCGTGCTGGCGCGTCAAACCGCCATAACCCGCCGCGTGCCGACGGCCCTGGTTATCCTCGATTACGATTTCTTGGACAAGTACGGAGGCACTGGCAGGGCAACATGGGAACACTTGCCTGGCCGCGCCTACGCCATCCTTGATCTTCAGAACAGAACCTATATCCGTGGATGGGACGAACTGCCCAACGGCGTCATCATCAACGACCGCCTCAACCCCAGGGACGCGAAGTACGGCGAATTAGGCAACAACATCGCATTTCTTTCTGGCAACCGTTTCGCTTCAAACGACCGCATAGAGAACTGGCCGTTCCCTGTTACTCCGGGGGCAATCATCCCCGATTCGGTACTCCTTGGGATCAAGTTCCTGCCAGATGGACGCACCGTCAGCCCGATACCAACACCAAGTCCATACTGGTACCACTGGATAGTGATCAGCGAAGGTGTGCGCGATTCGACCGGCCTCGTGTACAAGCCCGGCCGCAGATCGTTCGGTTTGCGGGTGAGTATCGCCGGCAGCATCAAGTTCCGCGAATTCGACGGGAACTGACCATCCATCTCGCGCCATCGCCCCGGACTTCCCACCGCCCCCGGCGGGCGTCGCAGCTGAAGAAGGTCAGATCACCGCCAAAGCCCACCGGACAATCTTCCCGCCCATCCGCGCGTTCACAACCAGTGAACGTTCTGCCGTTGCATTCCGCGCCCAGAAGCGCACAAACGCGTTGGCAACACCCACTCTCAGGCGTACTTTCGCTTCCAAATCAGGCAACCCCGCTCGCTTTCAGGCATTGACTCACTCAATACCTGTATGAGCGAAGTCGGCTGTCAAAGACAGTGGTTGGGGCGATCGAAATCGAAATCGGGATCGCTATCGGGATCGGCACATCATGACGCTGGGTCACGAGAGACTTGACGTTTACCGTCTGGCGATCGGCTACGTCGCCTGGGTGTACGAGAAGGCCGAGGGACTGAACGGCGTTCACCGTCCCGCGCGGGACC
>VGWI01000102.1 GCA_016873655.1 Lentisphaerota bacterium | reverse complement strand
CCGCTCGGGGTGAGCAAGATGCGCCGATTCGGGCTCGATCATGAGCCCCTGCCGCAGGTGCGGACCGAGGCCCCGGATTCGTTGAGCCGATGGGTTGAGTTTCTGAGACAGAGAAATCTGGTTGTGTTATAGGGAGAAACCCATGATCATCGAACGGATAGAGACCTATGCCAACGATGCTTTGTGTGTCGTGAAGGTTTATACAGACGATGGCGTCTACGGGGTGGGGCAGACGGCTCCGTTCGACGCAGATATCACCGCCTTGATCGTACACCGCCGCATGGCGCCTATCTACCTGGGAAAGGATCCGCGGCGCATGGAGGAACTTGCCCGGGAGGCGATCTTTGGCGCGTCCAACCACAAATTTATGGGCTCGCACTTGTACAGGGCCTTGGCAGGGGTGGATACCGCGCTCTGGGATATCGCCGGCAAAGTGGCAGGCAAGCCGGTGTGCGCGTTGATCGGCGGCCAGCCCAGGCCATTAGCGGTCTATGGTTCCAGCATGTTGCGCTCCATCACCCCGGAGGCCGAGGCAGAGCGCTTGGTTAAGATCAGGGCCGAAAATGGAACCACAGCCTTCAAGATCCGGATCGGGCAGGAATGCGGCGGGAATGATGATGCACAGCCGGGCCGCACGGAGGCCATCATCCGGACCGTTCGGGAGAAGCTCGGCGATGGTGCTTGCCTGCTGGCCGACGCAAATAGCGGCTACACACCGGAACGGGCCATCGAGATTGGGCGGATGCTGGAGGCAAACGGTTATTCCCATTTCGAAGAGCCGTGTCCGTGGTGGGAGTTTGCGTCCACGGCAAAGGTTCGCGAAGCCTTAACGATGGATGTGGCCGGTGGCGAAGAGGTGTTCGACGAGCATCATTGGCGCACGATCATAGATAGACCGGCCGTGGACATTGTTCAGCCGGATGTCTGCTACACGGGCGGGTTCTCGCGGTTGTTGTGGGTTGCCCGCCAGGCAGAGGCGCGCGCGCTGCCATGCACCCCGCACTCGGCCAACCACTCCCTGTTGTTTGTCTTTACGCTGCATCTGATGGCGGCCATCCCGAACGCCGGACCGCGTGTGGAAAGTTCGATCGAGGATGATCGACGGATGCGGGATTTGTACACGCCATGGCCACAGGTAAGGAATGGTGTGGTAAACATGCCTACAGGTCCCGGGTGGGGCGTCGAGGTGAACGGGGATTGGCTGAAGAAGGCGACCTGTCAGGTCAGCACGAAAAGCCGGTAAGGAGTAACCACGTCCTCATCAACTTGGCGTAGGGCACGTCCTGTACGGCTATTCCCTTCTCGATAGCCAGGGAGGCGGAGAGTGATAAGAAATCGCTTTTCGGATGGCACCGGCCCGCACAGGCCGAAAGCATGCCAGAACCGGTTTGGATGAACGATATCGCGGGGAGAACCTTGGCAGAGGCGGGAATGAACGTCAAGATCAAGGAAGAACAGCACAATCCAGCGGAAGTGCCTGGAATCGCTGTTGCAGGCAAGCAAAGGGTGGCGTAACGTTCCGCCCGGAAATGTTCCCGTGCGCTGCGTCAACCGATACGTGACAAATGACTATGCCCGGAGATAATTCCGTAACTGGAACCGCAGTCCGGATGCAGGACGGGAGAAGCGATGGCTGAAACGGCGGTCCGAAAAGGCAAGTGGCTTCCGCCGAAGGCGGTTTTCGGTTTCCTGCTGCCGAACTTCCTTGGTTTCTTCTGTTTCACGCTCTTTCCGGTGCTCTTTTCTCTCTTCATGGTCTTTACCAACTGGACGCTCAAACCGGCGGTGGCGTTTGAAGTGGTAGGACTGCGGAACCTGAACGATCTGCTCGGGGTGCGACCGCTGGGCGATGGCAGCGTCGTCGTGTGTGCCGCATACGTCGTCTGCGCGCTGCTCCTTGTTGCCTCGCTGGTGGGTTCGCTCTGGTCCCACGTGGTCGGATGGAAAGGCTCGCGAGTGGGTAGTGCCATCATGGGGTGCACGGGCGTTGCGCTGGTAGTGGGCGGCCTCGTCACGGGCGCGCACCACAGCGTCTTCCTGGTGGGTTTGGTGCTGACCCTGTCCGGCGCGGCGGGCGCGTTTCGTGACGAGGGCGAGTTTCGTCTGGGCCGGGGCGTTGTTCCCGCCGCGGTCTTTGCCGTGGCGCTGATAGGAATCGTGACGCTGAACGGTTCGATGTGGCAGGCCTACGAGCCGCGCGACGCGCGGTTTTGGCAGTACTTTTTCAATACGGTCTACCTGATGCTGGCGATACCGGTCGGGATCGCCTCGTCGCTGGGGTTGGCGATCCTGTTGAGCGACGAGTTGCCCCGGGGGCCGGCGCGGGTGCGGATCGTCAGTGCGCTGCTCTGCTTGGTGGCCGGCGTCGCCACGTTTCTGATTCTGCTGGGTCTCGGGCACGGCAACCTGGCTTTTCTCGGCGGGCTTTTCTGGTTCATCGCGCTCCTGGGGTGCGCGTTTGGCGTGGTGTCGCACCGGACGGTCTACTACCTGCCGCATTTCACGAGCGGTGTCGCCCTGATGATCCTGTGGAAAGCGCTGTACAATCCGAAGACCGGGCCGATCAACGCGATGCTGAACAGGCTGCTGGAGACCCTCGGGATGCCGGGTGAGGCGCCCACCTGGCTGACCGACTACATCTGGGCCAAGCCGGCCCTGATGTTCATGGGGGTGTGGACGGCGGCCGGCGGGACGAACATGCTGCTCTACCTGGCGGCGCTCAGCAACGTGCCCAAAGACCTGCTGGACGCGGCGGAAGTGGACGGCGCGGGCAGATGGAGCCGGTTCCGGCATGTGACCTGGCCGCAACTGGCGCCCACCACGTTCTTCATCTCCATCATGGCCGTCATCGGCGGATTGCAGGGCGGCTTCGAGATGGCGCGCGTGATGACCGGCGGCGGGCCGGCGGGCGCGACGACGACGTTGAGCTACTACATCTTTATGAAGGGCTTTGAGGACCTGAATCTCGGCTATGCTGCGGCGATTTCGTGGGTGCTTTTCTCTGTGATCTTTGTGGCCACCGCGATCAACTGGCGCTTCGGGAAAGAGCTGGAGGTGGAGCCATGACGCACCTCCTGCGACGCCGCTTTCCGGGCCGCTTGCTTGCGCTCACCCTGCTGGGGACGCTCATCTCGATACCCTTTTTCTGGATGATCTCCATCTCCTTCAAGCCGCGGGCGGAGGCGGAGAGCCCGGATGTGTTGCCCGTCGTGGCAACGGCGCAGAACTATCCGATCGTGCTGGACGCACGGCCGGACCCGGCGACCAACCGATACCTGGGGATGCGTTACGGTCGCTGGTACTACAACACCTTCTTTATCGCCCTGGGTGTTACGCTCCTGCAGGTGCTGACCAGTTCGATGGCGGCCTATGCGTTCTCGCGCATCCAGTGGCGCGGCCGCGACCAGGTCTTCATGCTCTACCTGGCGACCATGATGATCCCGGGCGTGGTGACGATGATCCCGAACTTCCAGATCATGGTCTGGCTGGGGTTCGTGAACACCTATCACGGACTCATTATTCCGGCGGCTTTCAGCACGTTCGGCACGTTTCTGTTGCGCCAGTTCATGCTTTCCATCCCGCCGTCCCTGGACGAGGCCGCCCAGATTGACGGCGCGTCGCACTGGCATATCTTCTGGGAGATCATTCTGCCGCTGGCGCGGCCGGGCCTGATCGCCCTGGCCATCCTGACCTTCATCGGGTCGTACCAGTCGTTCTTCTGGCCGCTGGTCATGCTGAACAGCGAGGACCTGTTCCCGATCTCCATCGGGCTGCTGACGCTGGATTCATCGTATGGGACGCAGACCGAGATGATCATGGCCGCCGCGACCATGGCGGTCGCGCCGCTGATCATCGTCTTCGTGATCTTCCAGAAGTTCCTGGTCAAGGGTCTGCAGATGGGCGGGGTGAAGGGATGAAAAAGGTTTTCGCCGCCGGGTTCATCCTCTTTCTGCTCCTGTATGCGGGCGCCCTGTTGACTCGCGACAGGGTGGTCAAGCCCGGCATCACCACGATCCGCTGGTGCACCGACCTGAACCCGGCCCGCACGGTCCAAACCAAGCTCTTCCAGAGTCTCAATCCCGATCTCGAGGTTGTTCTGGATCCCGGCGCGAGGCAGAAGTTGATCGTTCAGTGCGCCACGGGAACGGGGCCGGACGTGATTGATATCTTCAACGCGGACGATATGGCGGCGTATGTCGATGCCGGCATCCTGCTGGACCTGACGGACGTGGCCAAGGCAAAAGGCTTTGGGCTTGAGAACACCTATCCTGCCGTGCATAGAGGCCTGGTGGTCGGCGGTCGCCAGTATCGTTACCCCTGCAATGTCTCGGCAAACGCGGTGATTTACAACCGGGCCATTTTCGACGATCACGGGGTGCCATATCCGGATACGAACTGGACGTACGACCAGTTCATCGAGGCCGGCCAGCGGATACTGAACACGCCGTCAAAGAGCGGGGCTAAGCATGTCCCGGTGGCGAACTTTTTTAGCAACTGGTTCTACCTCGATCTGCTGGTTGCCTGCGGCGGATCCCTGTACCGGAACCAGGGGCTTTTTTCCGCCTTGGATTCCCCGGAGGCCATGTACGCCATGCAATTCTACCGGGACCTGATGTACACGCACCACGTCATCACGACGCCCACGGAAGCGGCGGGCATGACCAGTCAGGGCGGGTGGGGGAGCGGGGGATTGAATTGGTTCAGTTCGGAGCGCGCCGCCATGATCTTCATCGGGCGGTGGTATCTCTGCCAGGTGCCGAACTATCCGGCGCTGAAGGGGAAGCTGGGTTCCGCGCGCCTCCCGCGCGTGGGCGACCGGCCGTCCTCCGGGCGGTGCAATTCGCGCGCCGCGGGCATCAACGTGAAAAGCCCGCGCCGCGAGGAATCCATCCGTTTCCTGCAGTATCTCGCGAGCCCGGAGTACGGCCGCGTGATCGTCCAGGACGGTGATTCCATGCCGCCGAATCCCGCGCTGGCGCAGTCGGGGCTGGCCCTCACCAACGCGGTCGTTCCCGATCCGGCTTTTCATCAGGTCTTCGTGGACGCCCTGCGGGATTCGCGCTCGCTCGACTCAAGCCCTTTCATTGATCCCAGTCAGGTCATACGCTGGCTGAACGAACGGATCGGTTTGGTGGAGAATGATCGGGTGATGCCCGAAGAGGCCATGCGCTCGCTGGCCAAGGAAGTGAACGAGACGATTCGGCTGAATCTGGAACGTCGCCCGGACCTCCAGCGCAAATACCAAGAGGTGACGGGGGACGCCTACAGGTCGGACTGGTGGAAATAGCGCGGGTAGTTTGGCTCCCGCCCGAATGCGGGATGTCGGGTTGATAACGGAAAGGATGTTGGAAATGGCGAATGTGACACTCAAGAATGTCGACAAGACATACCCCGGTGGCGTCAAGGCGGTTGCGGATTTCAATCTGGAAATCCCCAACGGCGAGTTTGTTGTGCTGGTCGGCCCGTCCGGCTGCGGGAAATCAACCTTGCTCCGCATGGTGGCTGGGCTGGAGGAAATCACCGCCGGCACGATCCGGATCGGCGAGCGCGTGGTCAACGACGTGCCCCCCAAGGATCGCGATATCGCGATGGTATTCCAGAACTACGCGCTGTATCCGCACATGACCGTGCGCGAGAACATGGCCTTCGGCCTGAAACTGCGCAAGTTTCCCAAGCAGGAGATCGAATCGCGTGTCCGTGAAGCGGCGGATATCCTGGGGCTCGGCGATCTGCTCGATCGTCGCCCCAAGGCGCTTTCCGGCGGGCAGCGCCAGCGCGTGGCGGTCGGACGGGCCATCGTCCGCAAGCCCGAGGTCTTCCTGTTCGACGAGCCGCTGTCGAATCTCGACGCCAAGATGCGCACCCAGATGCGCGTGGAGATCAGCCGCCTTCACCAGCAGATCGGCGCGACCATGATCTATGTCACGCACGATCAGATCGAGGCCATGACGATGGGTGAGCGCATCGTGGTGATGAAGGACGGCGTGGTGCAGCAGGTGGACAGTCCGGTCCGGATGTACGACCGCCCCGCCAACCGGTTTGTCGCCGGCTTCATCGGCACACCGCAGATGAACTTCTTCAATGCGCGGATTCGCGCCGAGGGCGGAAGTCTGGTCGTTGAGGGGCCCGGGGACTCGCGGCTGCCCGTGCCGGAGACCCAGCGCGCGGCGCTGGCCACCTACCGCGATAAGCCGGTGATTCTGGGTCTGCGTCCGGAAGACATCGGGTCAGCCGCGGCCGAGCAACTTGCGAACGCACCGCGAATACGGGCAAAGGTTGAGATCATTGAGCCGATGGGAGCGGAGTCCTACGTCCATTTCAACATCGGCGGCACACCCTTCATCAGCCGGGTGGACGCCCATGTCACATTCCAGATCGGGCAGGTCGCCGAGCTGGCCGTCTTTATAGGCAAAGCGCACTTTTTCGACCCCCAGACGGAATGCAGAATCGAAACTGTTTCAGCGCACTGAAAAGAGAGGCGCTTGCAGGAATAGTCGGGGAGTTTCTACTGATGAGTACGCCTGTTCGTCAGACACTTTGTCGCGAGCTTTGTCGTGAGCTTTGTCGTAGGGCAGGAGGGATCTAGCCAATGGCCCACAATTACGAGAACCTGAACGTCTGCCAACGCCTGTTGCCTTTCAACGTGAAGGTCGGCATCTGGCCGGCGAATGAGGTCGTTCGACGTAAGGCCCTGTTGCAAAGGGTCTCCGTCATGGCCTTATCGATGATCGCGGGGATTCAACGATGATGCAATCGACAAAGCTCGCGACAAAGCTCGCGACAAAGAAAAACTCCCCCGCTAATCCCGGTAGCGCCTGAGTATTCAAGAAGGGGCGTAAGTGTGGGAGAAAGAAAGATGCCGACGAGTGCTTGTGTTGTCCGAAGCCCGATGAACCCGGTCTTGTCCGCCGAGCGGATACCGTATCCCGCGACCCTTATTTTCAATGCGGGGGTTGCCAGGTTCCAGGGGAAGTATGTCATGGTTTTCCGGAATGATTATGGCGGCCGCCCGGGCAGCGCGCAGTTCCAAGGGACGAACATCGGTGTGGCGTTTTCCGATGACGGCGTGAACTGGACGCCCCAACCGAAACCGTGGATTGCCTGGAAGACCGATGAAATTCAGCGGGCCTACGATCCGAGGATCACGGTGATCGACAACCGGTGCTACCTGTGTTTCGCCGTGGACACGAAGCATGGGATAAGGGGCGGAATCGCCGTCACGGACGACTTCGATCGCTGGGAGGTGCTGAGCCTTTCGGCGCCTGACAATCGAAACATGGTCCTGTTCCCCGGGAAGGTGGGCGGCAAATTCCTCCGGCTGGAGCGTCCGTTCCCGATCTATGGTCGCGGGGGCCCCGAGCAATTCGACCTGTGGTTTTCCGACTCGCCCGACTGCGCCTACTGGGGGAACACGCAATTGGTCCTCGGCTCCGAGCAGGTGCCGTGGGCCAACTCCAAGATCGGGCCCGGCGCGCCGCCGGTCAAGACCCGCGCGGGCTGGCTCACGGCCTTTCACGCGGTGAGCATTGACAAGAGCCGGGAGCTTCCCGCCTGGCACGCCGGCTGGCACAAGACCTACACCATCGGCTTGATGCTGCTCGATCTCGAATGCCCGTGGAAGGTGGTGGGGATGCTGCGCGAACCGTTGCTGGCGCCGGAAACGGACTATGAGCGGAACGGGTTTCGCGGGCATGTTCTCTTTCCCGGCGGCATGATTCTGGAGCCGGACGGCGAGGTGAAGATCTACTACGGCGCCGCGGATACGGTGGAATGCCTGGCAACGGCGCATGTGGATGATTTGATCGCCCTGTGCCTCCAACCCGGTACTGCCTGAAAACGGATGAGAATTGAATATCCAATATCCAACACGGAATATCCAACCGAACAAGGGAAGGGACAATGAGCAA
>VGWI01000101.1 GCA_016873655.1 Lentisphaerota bacterium | reverse complement strand
TGATCCGGTCCAGCGGCATTTCGGCTGAGTCGTCAAAGTCGTAAAGGAGCGGGCGCAAGACCGCTTCGCCGGTTTCTTCCTGGTTCATCCAGAGATTGTACAGGTACGGCATCAGGCGGTAACGCAGGCGGATAAGGTGCGCGATTGTCTCGCGAACCGGCTTCGTGAATGTCCATGGCTCCTGCGCGCGATCATTCTTGCAGCAATGATTGCGCAGCACTGGAAACAGGAACCCGAGCTGGTACCAGCGCAGGGCCAGCCATTCATCCGCCTGGCCGACAAAGCCGGGCACATCAGGCCCGCAAAGCGGTACGCCGGATAAGGCAAGGTTGAGGACGCAGGGGATGGACGCCGTCAGGTAGGCGTCGTTGGACATGTTGTCGCCGGTCCAGATGGCGGTATAGCGTTGTGAACCGATAAACCCGGAGCGACACAGCAGGAAGGGGCGCCGGTCCGGATGCGCCGCCAGAAAGCCTTCGCGCGAGGCCTTGGCCATGCCCGTGGCGTACTGGTTGTGGAATGCCGCGTGGGGCAGTCGGCCTCGGTCGAACCGCATCGGGTCGAGCTCGGCCGCGCCGACGGAGGGATCGTTCATGTCCAGCCAAGCGCCATCCAGTCCGTTCGCCGCAAACTCCCGCACTTCATTGGCCCACCAGTTGCGCCCTGCCTGCGTGGAAAAATCGGGAAACAGCGTGGTGCCGGGCCACACAAAGCCCTGGTAAGGCGTGCCTTCCGGGGTCAGACACAGGGCGTCGGCTTTCCGTGCGCGCTCGGCTACGCCATAGCCGGCCTCGTCTTTCACGCCGGGGTCCAGGATCGGCACGACGCGCTGGCCATCGGCCTGAAGTGCGGCGATGTCCCTGGCTGGATCGGGGAAATGGGTGCTGTTCCAGGTGAAGACGCGGTAACCTTCCATGTAGTCAATATCCAGCCACAATCCGCTGTTCGGAATGTCATGCAGCGCCATCTGTTTCTTGACATAGGCAAGATCCTCCGCGCTTTCGTAGCCCCAGCGGCATTGATGATGCCCCAGGCCCCAGAGCGGCGGCAGGGGCGTCGTTCCGACCAGAAGCTGGTAGCGGCGCGTCAATTCGGCAAGCGACCCGGCGGTCAGGAACCACACTTCCGGCATACCGTCGTCGGAGCCAAGGTAGAATCGTTTCGGCCTTGCGGTTCCAGCTTTCGAAATGCTTTCCTCGAAAGAACCGCCTGCGCAGGCAAACACGGCAAAGGGATTATTGACCAGTATGCCGACCCACCCTCGAGCCGTCCGGATGGCCAGATACGGAATGGAGACATAGGGCGGATCGGTCCTCGCGCGTTGGAGATCCTCCCCCGCGAAGTCGCTCATGACATCGGTGTTCCAGAACTTTGTCCGCAGTCCGGTCTTTTCAAGGTCAGGCGATACCTTCTCGCCAAAACCATAGAACCGCATGACTTCGTCGTACTCGAATTGCATCATCCAGGACTGACCGCAAATGCCGAATGAACCGGACTCCAGGCCGGCGAGGACCGGGGCGCCTGCGGCATCCGACACAATGAAACGCGCGGCCTTTGAAAAAGCCGCCTTGCACGCGCCGGAGGCCGGTGCGTCGGCGGCCGCTTCCGGCGAAAACTCAGTCTGGCTCAGGTTGGTGCCCCATCGCTTGTCGGAAACCTGCATCCGGAAAATGTGGCCGCCAAAGTCCTGCACCCTGGCCCGAAGTTTCGTTTTTCCCGCACCCAATCGGCCGGCGGCGAACGAATCGGCGAACACGAAGTTGCCCGGATGGTGAAGCTTCTTGAAGTACACCGTTCCTCCTGGTTTATCCCGTGGTCACATTCACATGATAAGCACGGACTTCCGTGCGTACTGGTTTCATAGGGAACCCATGATAAGCGGCTTCTTTTGAACACTCAAGATGTCTGATGCTCTTGCGGGGCGTGCTGGACACTCTCAACGTCATCTGACATGTTCGGCGGAATGAAGCTATTCACTACTATCGCAGGCGGCAATCTGGCCGCGTGCGTGGGCAAAGCGCGGTCGTAGGCCCCTTACTCGTACTCGCACACGCGGATCTTGGCAGCGGGAGGGGTCTCACCACGAAGAGCACGGAGGACGCGAAGGAAGAAAAAGGGGGGAAAAGCTTCGTGATCTTCGTGTCCTTCGTGGTTAGGGTTGCTTCGCCCTCGGCGCGGACGATGAGCCTGTCCCTGGTCACCATCACTGGGTGAAGACCGAAGAGATTCGCGTGTACGAGTACGTGTACGAGTACGCAAGACATCAGGCGCGAACGTACTCCCCCGTCTCCAGATACCAACGTGCTGCTCAGACACGGGTTCCCCGACAATCTGGAACTCAGGAAATCAGGAAGAGGTTCGTGAGGGGGATTCACCACGAAGAGCGCGAAGGACACGAAGGGGGGGGCAGTCGAACATCGAACACTGAACGCCGAACATCGAAGTGGGGAACAGAGAGCAACATGGGGGTTGCCCCCGGTTCAGCGTTCGATGTTCGGCGGGAGAGAAGAAGGGGAGATTTGCGTGTACGAGTAGGTGTACGAGTACGGCGGGCAACGGGCGCTCGCAGGCACCTTACTCGTACACATACTCGTACACGCGGATCTCGGCGGGCGGCAGGTGTGTGTTCACCGCGAAGGACACGAAGGGAAGGGAAGTGGATTGGGGCCTTCGTGGTGAATCCGATTCTCGGAGAAGCCGGGGCTGCTACTCAGCCAACGACGCAGAACTTGGCCCGGAGGAGGGCCTTGTCGCGGGAATTTGGGCCAACCAGAACCTCGAACTCGCCGGGCTCCACCACCCGCCGGCACTCGGCGTTGACCAGCGTCAGGCTGGCGACAGGCACGGAGAACGGGACGGTCCTGGTTTCGCCCGCTTTCAGGGCGATACGCTGGTAGGCCTTGAGTTCCTTATTCACCCAGGTGGCGGAGGTGACCAGATCGCTGGTGTAGAGCTGGACAATCTCCACGCCGTTCCGCGTGCCGGTGTTGGTCACGTCGACCGTCACCTCCAGGGCGCTGTCCGGTCTTACGACGGGAGTTCGAATGCACAGGTTGGAGTAGGCGAAGGTGGTGTAACTCAGACCATCGCCAAAGACAAAGAGAGGCTCCTGCGTCAGGTCGGCATAGGTGCTGCCATGCTGGCCGCGGGTCTGGCTGTAGTACACCGGCTGCTGGCCCACATGGCGCGGGAAACTGATGGTCAGTTTCCCGCTGGGGTTGAATAAGCCGAAAATGGCCTCGGCGACCGCATGGCCGCCGCACATCCCGGGATTGAACACCTCAATGATGGCGTCGGCCTTTTGCACGGCCTCGGGGAGACATAGCGGCTTGCCGTTGACCAGGACGATGATCAGGGGAGTGTGGGTGGCGGCCAATGCTTCCAGCAGCGCGAGTTGCCCTCCTTGCAGTTCCAGGGTGGCGGTGCTGTTGCCTTCTCCGTTGAGGTGCACATCGTCCCCGATGACCACCACAGCGAAATCGGCTTTCTCAGCCGCTGTTACGGCCTCAGCAATCATGACGGGATCCGGCTTGGCAATCGCGCGGATCCTGGGCCGGGTTGGACCGTCATTGCGGGAGGCGGTTTCCGCCGCAGCCGGATAAGTGATATCGCAGCCTCTGGCATGGCTGACCTTCCAGTTGGCAGGCGCGTGGGCGCGGATTCCATCCAGGACCGTGGTGATCATGGGGCGGGGATGCCCACCCCTCATCCACTTAACCTGGCCGCTGGCGCCAGCCCAATCGCCGAGTGTCGCTTGGGGATCGTCGGCATTCGGGCCGATCACCGCCATGGTTTTCCCAGGTGTGGCAAGGAGGGGCAGCACACCAGAGTTCTTGAGCAGAACAAGGGATTGGCGGGCGACCTCGCGGTTAAACTCGGTGTGCTCCTTGCAGGCGATGACCGCTTTCTGGCGCGCCACATCGGGGCGGCCGGGGTTTTCGAACAGGCCAAGTTTGAATTTGAGCATCAGCAGGCGCGTGACGACTTCGTCGATCTCGGCTTCCGTAATGAGCCCCCTGGCGACCGCCTCCTGTGCGGCCTCGAAAAACTGAGGGGTTGTCATGCTCAGGTCGTTTCCGCTGCGGATGGCCAAGGCCGCGGCTTCCGCGTAGGTGGCACAGATCTTCTGCTCCCAGACCATGCGCCCGACATTCATCCAGTCGGTCACCACAATTCCCTTCCAGTTCCATTCGTCGCGGAGGATCTCCTTGAGCACCCATCGGTTGGCGGTGATCGGTACGCCGTCCATGGATTGATAGCCGGTCATGAACGACAGGCACCCTTCCCGGGCGGCGCGTTCAAAGGGCGGCAGGAAATAGCTCTTGAGTTTGCGGCGTGAGATGTCGGCCTCGGAGGCGTCGCGGCCGCCCTGTGTTTCCGAGTAGCCGGCGAAATGCTTGGCGGTGGCGAGAATGGCGGTGGGGTCAGAAAGCCCCTGGCCCTGGTAGCCCCGGATCATGGCACAGGCGAATTCCCCGATCAGGAAAGGGTCCTCCCCGAAGGTTTCGTTGATGCGGCCCCAGCGCAGGTCGCGCGCCAGGCAGAGGACGGGGGAGAAGGTCCATTTGACCCCGGTACAACTCACTTCAACGGCGGTGATGCGGGCCACCTTTTCGAGCAGGTCAGGGTTCCATGCGCAGGCCATGGCCAGTTGGGTTGGGAAGATCGTGGCGCCGTTCCAGAAGGAATAGCCATGGATACAGTCGTCGGCAATGAGCAGGGGGATACCCAGCCGGGTTTGGCCGGCCAGCTCAATGGCTTTGGGAATCAACCCGGGTTCGGCATGCAGAATCGAGCCGGCAAACTGACAGAGGATGATGGTCTCCAAATCCTGTTGCGCGTCCGCTTGCATCATCTGGCCGACCTTTTCCGGCAGAGTCATACGGGACAGCAGGTCGCGAACGCGGGTGTCCATGGGTAGTGTGGCCTTCCGGTAATCTGGTTGAGTGTTCATGATCCGACTGTTTCCCATGGACTCACGCCTGATACACCATTTCCTTCCATCGCCAAACGAAGTACTGGTAGTTCTCCCAGGACACGTCGGGCGGTATCGCGTGGTCCGGGAACGGGATATACCGGCCCAGCGCCAGGACGCCACGCACCCGCTCAATTTCCGCGTCGATCGCGCGTTTGTCCATGGCCATGGCCCTCTTGTCCATGCCGCCCATCGCACAAAGGCCGGGATACTTCCTCAGCATGGCGGCAACATCGCAGCCTGCCTGGATTTCATAGGGGTAGACGACATTGATTCCAGCTTCCAGGAACAAGCCTGTCAGTTCATGTATGTTTCCGTCGCTGTCGAGGCTGAACATCTCAACGCCATGGTCGCGACACAGCGCGATCAGCTTCTGGTAATACGGCGTCATGAATTGCCTGAACATGGCTGGTGAAATCAGGGACCCCTGTTTGCCGGCCATGTCTTCCCAGAAGAAGATGGCGTCCAGCCGCATGTCTCCCAGCATCCGAGCCAGCATCTTGTACCACAGGTTGAACAGCGTCTCGTTAATATTCTGGATCAGTTCGGGCTCCAGCGCGCAGGCGATCAGACACTCCTCCGCGCCCATCATGGTGCGCGCGCCGCCGAAGAGACCGTACGGAAACGGCGTGACCGTCACCAGCCCTGGAAAGTCCCGGACCTTCCTCTTCTCCGCATCCCAGTTGGAGGGGAATCTGCCGGGCGTATCGGGATCAAACCTGGCCTTGTGCGCCTCCCATGTCTTCCAGTCCTTGACGGGGTAGTCAAGGTATTCAGGCATGCTCGCCCCATCCTTCACGTCACGCTTGATGACACCATCTTCATCCTGCGAGACAACGGTGTTTCCTTCGTCCTCGATGACTTTCTCCTCGAACTTGGGATAGATGCCCATGTGAACATCCGGCGCCGTTCGATACGGATCGAAACCGAACAGGGTCGTCCAGTCATCGTCGTTCTTCATCCCCTCCTGTTTCCATCGTGTCTTCGTGGCATCCCAAGGCCCCCAGTGCTGTACAAACGGGGCCCGGTCGGTCTTCCGGCCTGTGGCACACGCCAATAATCGCTCTCGTGAATTCATGAATGTGCTCCTATTCGTAATTGCGGCAGGAACCGAATTGCACGGGTGCCGGCATCCGGCCGTCGCCCGCGTCGGGATACAACTTGTTCTTGTGGTCCACGCCATGCACACCCCAGCCGGTGCGGATGCGCGTGGTCCGGATCAGCCACTCCAGAAGCTGCCGGCGGCATTGTTCCACCGTCTCCCGATGCTCCCCCGCATGGTAGAGATTGCGACACCTGCATGCACAAAGGAGCGTCGCCGCGACCGTCCATGAGCCGGATGGCCTCTCGGTGGACGAGAGCGGTGGACGATTCGAGCGCCGGCACCCGTCATGCAGCGCTTCCGCCCGGGCAGATTGTCTCCCGGGGAACGGCTACTCTTCCAGCACGAATCGGGGATACAGTTCGGTCCGGAAGGGGAAACTGACTCCCTGGGCCAGGCGCAGGTAGAAGTCCATGCGGTTGTCGCTGTCGCTGTCGCAGAACATGACGTTGAAGCCGAACGTGTCCCCGGCTTTCAGTCCCAGCGCGGCCAATGGCAGGCGCAGGGTGTAGCGGGTGAGTTTGGCTTTTTCGTCACGAGTCACCGCGCAGTCCGCGGTCTTCAGAATCGCGTCGCTTGGGCCCGACGCCTGATGGAGTATCACGCCGTTGGTGGAAAGGGCCGACATCAGGCTCCAATGGGTGCCGTCCGGCAGGGCAATCCCGAACTGCATGGCATCGCCATTCCAGAGGTTGCCGCCGCTCTGTGTGTTCTGGTGCTGGTCGTCCGTCACCTCGGCACCGAGACAGACCGCCTCGCCGTCCCATCCCAGGTAGAGGCGAACGCTGGTGTCCTCGGGGCCGTTCCAGAGCGTTCTGGGCTGTTGGGGAACAACGCTGCGGGCGTTGGCCAGAAAGACATCCTCGAGGGAAGCCAGAGTTGCCAGAGGAAGGCCTATTCGGGATGGGTCGTCCGTGGCCTTGAAAGGCACGGCCAACTTGCTGAGTGATCGCACGACTGCGGCATCGAACCGCGGCGGCTGGGCGGTGATGGTGTCGCCTGCGGGCGCCGCGCGCACAGCGCGAAACCCGTTGAACGGATCCATCCCGCGGCGATCCGCATAGGCCACCGTCGCCTTGATCCGGCCGGAAGTCAGCAGATGGCTCAAGCGGTAATAAATCATGTTCTTGCCGTAGCCGCCGCGGTACACCACCGCGCTGGCATCCTTCGGCCAATCGGCGGGCAGAACCGCCTCGCCCTGGCCGTGCGAGCCTTCAAACGTCCGCCCAGTCGGCAGACAAGGCGTCATCGGCCGCTCGATAAAGCCCCCTGCATTGACATATCCAAGGCCCCAATATGAAAATCCGACTTCGTCCGGAGTAGGATGCTCGCTGCCCCGAACGGCTTTCTCGTACTCCAGTTCGGTTATGGGGCGCAGTCCGGCCCACGCCGCGACTGCCGCGCCGTCCACCCACGAGAGCCAGGGTTGAAAGCCGTCGGGCGTGGTGGCGACATAGGTGTACGGATGCCCATTGCCGGTGCGCTTGATCGTCTTCCCCTGATAGCCGTCGTACCAGTGTCTCTTTGCCAGTTCAGCGGGGATCGTATTGAGAAAGCCGGCGTAAAGCGCCTGGTTCAGAACCGGGTACTTCATGCAGTAGAACGCGGCAAAGCCATTGGGGAACGAAGCGGGAATCTCACTGTTGTCGTCTGGCGCAATTCCCGTGGCCCAAAGCTTTCCTTTCTGTCTTCCGGTTGGAATCGCGCCGGGACCGCTCACGCGGTACGGCGGAGTGGCCGCGCCCGGTTCGCCATCAACATAAGCGTGAAATGCATTGGCTTCCTTCCCGCCTGTCCCGAGGAAGTAAGGACCTTCGCCGACGTAACACATCTCAATGCCGAAGGCGCGGAACTCAGGTTTCCCGCCCTCGCTCGGAGAGCTTCGGTGTTCAGTGTTCAGTTCTACCACCGCCGTT
>VGWI01000100.1 GCA_016873655.1 Lentisphaerota bacterium | reverse complement strand
CGGCGGGCGGGCGCAATCTTGAGCCCGGGAGGGGGCATCGATGGCCGACAGGTTCCTGATCTACTGCCATTGCGCATACAAGCAGGTCATTCCGGAAGAGACCCGGAGCGCCGTGTGGCGCGCCGTTTCGGGCGCTGACTCCGGGATAGTGGCCGTAGCGGATCTGTGCGAACTGGCCGCATTGCGGTCGGATATCCTCAAACCGGTCGCAGAGTGCCGCGAGCTTGTGATCGCCGCCTGCTATCCGCGCGCGGTGAGGTGGCTGCTGAACTGGGCCGGGTACGGTCTGGAAGGAGTCAACCTGCGCGTTCTGAACATGAGAACGCTTCCGCCGAGCGAGGTCCTGGCCGGATTCGGCATGGAACCCAGGGTTGGAGAGGACGGGCCGCCTCCGCCGAAAGGCGAAGGAAAGTGGGTGCCGTGGTTTCCGGTGATAGACTATGACCGTTGCAAGAACTGCAAGCAGTGCATTGCTTTCTGTCCGTTCTCCGTGTACGGCCTCTCGGCTGATCGGAAGGTTGAAGTCCAGAGGCCGGAGGCGTGCAAGGACAACTGCCCGGCTTGTGCCAGGATGTGCCCTGAAGTGGCGATAATGTTTCCCAAGGTCCAGGACACGCCAATAAACGGCGAACGTGTTGATGACGAGGAAGTGACGAGGCGTCGCAAGGACGCGTTTTCGGAACAGTTGAAGAAGGGCGGGGATATCCACTCGCTGCTGGCAGCGCGCCGCGCCAGGGCCGGCGGGAAGAGGTTCACGCGGCCGGCTGAGGCGTCCGCCGAAGGCTCACAGGGGAATGGCGACAAATGATGCCGAAGCTCGCATGGCGGTTCCTGACAGAGCCGGACAAGCGCCTTCTGCGCACTTTCGTGGTCAACATGGGGCTCAAGGGCGCCCGTTCGATGGCGCTTCACGAGCGCAGGCTTCGTCACGGCGAGTTCTTTCCCCCGTTTGTCTTCATCTCCCTCACGAACAACTGCAACCTGAAGTGCCGTGGGTGCTGGGTAAGCCGGAACGGCGAGGCTTCCGAGATGCCGCTGGAGATGGCCGCCTCGATAATCGAATCGAGCCGCGCAATGGGGTGCAGCTTCTTTGGGCTTCTGGGCGGGGAACCGACTATGTACCGGGGGCTGTTCGATCTCGTTGCCCGTTTTCCCGGGTGCTACTTCCAGGTCTTCACGAACGGAACGCTTCTCGACGAATCGGCCGCTGCGAGAATGCGGGAGCTGGGCAACATAACTCCGCTTGTCAGCGTGGAAGGGACCGAGGTGGTGAGCGACGAGCGCCGGGGTGGTTCAGGAGTCTACTCGAAGGCGATGGCCGCTCTTGACGCGTGCAGGAGTCAGAAGCTCATCACCGGAGTGGCGACGAGCGTCTGTGCGTCCAACTACGACGACCTGGTCTCAGACCGGTTTCTCGAAGGGCTGGTCAGGCGCGGCGTCCTGTATGCCTGGTACTACATCTACAGGCCAGTCGGGCCGGACCCGGCTCCCGAGCTTGTTCTGGACAGGGCCAGGATAGACCGGCTGAGGCGGTTCATGGTTGAGGCAAGGCTCAAACATCCGATCGTGATAGTGGATGCATACTGGGACCATCTCGGACGGGCGATATGTCCGGCGGCGGCGGGGATAAGCCATCACATTAATCCGGCGGGCGACATTGAGCCATGTCCGCCTATCCAGTTTGCCCGCGACAACGTGGCCGACGGCGACCTCTGCAAGGTGTTCGATCATTCGGCCTTTCTCCGCGCGTTCCGCGCGGAGGCCGCTTCGAAACGAGGGTGCATTCTGCTGGAAGATCCTGAAAGGCTGAGAGCCTTCCTGCTGTCGCAGAACGCGAGGGACACGACCGGGCGCGGGACGGGATGGGACGAGCTGGCGGCAGCGAAGCCGGAGCCCGGCCACGACATGCAGGGCAGCGAGATCCCGGAGAAGAGCCTGTTCTATCGCATGGCCAAAAAGCGCTGGTTCTTCGGGTTCGGCGCGTACGGGTAGATTTTGCCGGAGGAGCCTGGGTGAGTTCTTCGACAGAAATGACATACGTTTCCGTGGCTGGCAAGGGCTCGTCCGCCGCGCCGCTGTACCACGTGCCTGGCTCTTCCGGAGAGAGGGATGGAATGAAGGCGGCGGTTCGGGATTTCGTCTCGCGGCGCAGTCTCATCGCGCCGATGTCGCGCATGGAGCTGGAGGAGCACGCGGCCGATATCGCCTCCGAAAACGGGTTGGATCCGCGAGTGCGCGAGTTCCTGATGATTCTCGTACACAACGAAGTCTGGAAGGACGTCGTTGCATCGGTTCCCTTCAGGAGACGGACGCTCCTGTTGCCGCCGTGCCTGCGATCGAGGTTGAAGTGTCCGGCAAGGTTCGATGAGTTCGGGCTCATGTGCGAACGGTGCGGATCCTGCGTGCTGGGAACGATCGGGGAGGAGGCGGAGGAACTGGGCTACGCGGTTCTTATCGCCGAGGGGACAACCGTTGTGGCCGGACTGATAGAGCAGGGGATGATAGACGCGGTCATCGGCGTAAGCTGTATGCCTTCGCTCGAAAGGGCGTTCATCTCGGTTTCCTCCACCGTCGTGCCCGGCATAGCGATACCGCTCCTGGAAGAGGGGTGCAGCGATACCCAGGCGGATGTCGAGTGGATACGCGAATGCCTGCGGCTGACTGGCCCGGCCGTGCGCGCCGCGCCGGACATGGGCGCCCTGCGCAGGGAGGTCGCCTCCTTGTTCGAGCCTGCCTGCCTGCCTGCATTGCTCAGGGCCGGCACGGCAACCGCGGAAACAGTCGCGATCGAATGGCTGGGGCGCGCTGGAAAGCGCTGGCGTCCGGTTCTGGCTGCCGGGGTCTACCGCGCGCTTGCCGAGAAGGCAGACGCCCCGCTGCCTGGCCATGTTCGGTCCGTCGTCCTTGCCGTGGAGTGCATTCACAAGGCATCGCTGATCTACGACGACATACAGGACAGGGACGACTGCCGATACGGCGAGCCGACCGTTCACATGGTTCACGGCATCCCTGTCGCTCTGACCGCCAGTCTCTACCTGCTGGGCCTCGGGTACCGACTGCTTTCAGAGTGTGATATTCCCGCTGGCGTGAGAGCCGAAATGCTGACGCTGGCAACCGACGGGCACTGCGAACTATGTCGCGGCCAGGGCGACGAACTTGGCTGGATGCGTGATCCCAGGCCTCTCTCCCCGGACGAGGTCCTCGACATCTTCAGACGGAAGACGGCCCCTTCGTTCGAAGTGGTGTTCCGGCTTGGGGCAATGTGCGCGGGCGCCGGGGGCGATGTCCACGGCATGTTGACTGAGTACAGCTCAATCGTCGGGGTGGCCTACCAGATACTGGACGACATGGACGACTTCAAGTCCGGCGGCGACGTTGACGACGTGAAGATGGGGCGGCCGTCCATCGTGATGGCCCTTGCGCATCAGATGGCCGAGGGGCAGGTTCGCGAACGGATAGCGGCCGCGTGGACGAGGAGCGACCGGAACATACCGTTTGACGAGGTAAGGGGGCTCATTGCCGCCACGGGCGCGGAGAAAGCCGCCGCCGGACTTCTCGATGAACACCGGCGGCGTGCCGCGGAAGTTCTCAGGAACGCGCGCAGCAGGCCCCTGAAGATGCTGCTGCACACTGTCCTGGCAAAGGTCCTGAAAAACGACTGATGCGGATCAGCCCTTTTTCTTTTCCCCCAACCTCCGTGCCGTGTTGACGGCCTTCACGATGAGGAAGACGGCCCAGGCAACGATCAGGAAATCGATCACTGTCTGGATGAATTTGCCGTAGTTCAGCGTGACGGCGGCGACGTCGCCCTGCGCCTGTTTCAGAACGACTGCGAGCTTCGTAAAGTCCGTACCGCCCAGCAGAACACCGATCGGGGGCATTATGACGTCGTTCACAACCGAAGTTACGATCTTGCCGAATGCGCCGCCGATGATGATGCCGACGGCCATATCAACCACGTTGCCCTTCACCGCGAACTCACGGAACTCGCTGACCATGCTCATGACCCCTCCTGACTTGGTTTGTCCACCGCATTCACGACAGAAGTCCAGTTGCGCGACGCAAGCATCTCGAGAAAACCCAAGCCTCCTTTCGTCCGGCCTTACCTGAACGTTTCAACGATCACCATTCATCTGCCCTGTGCCCTTGGCAACAGCCTGCCGTGGCTTCGCATTGCCTCCCCCTTTCGCACGCAATGTGCCTGCCGTCAACAGCGTTTCCAGGACCGTCGCGAGACCCTCCCGCCCCTCCGCGTCGTGAACAAGTTGCCGGTTCGAAGGGTGCGACAAGCTCGATGCTATGGCAGCGAGTATCTGGACATGTATGTCCTCGGTGCCGGACGGCGTGGCGAGGAGGAAGACGTTGTGAACAGGTGCGCCGTCCGGCGAATCCCATTCCATGCCTTGACGCGATCGCCCGAAGGCAAGGATCGGGTTCTTCAGCCCGTCAATGCGGGCATGGGGGATTGCGACTCCGGACCCCAGGGCCGTCCCGAACTCCTGCTCGCGCGCGATGGCCCGTTCGGCCACCAGCTCCATTTCGATCGTTCCGGCCTCGGAAGCGACCAGCGCAGCCAGTTCCCGTATGGCTTCGTCGCGAACCGATGCCGCCAGTTCCGGAACGACGGCGCCGGGGGCGAGGAACCTGGCGGGGGAGACGGATGCGCGCCGTGCGAGGGAGCGCGCCATCCACGGCCCGGCCAGGACCGAGGAAAGGACCGCGCTGAACACGATTGCAACGAACACGGGCTGGGTGAGAAGCCCGGCCTCAAGCGCGAGGAGAGCCACGACTATCTCCATCATCCCGCTGGGGGTATGGGCGATTGCTATAAGGTCCCTGTTTATCCTTGGCGCCCGCGCCCACGTAACTCCGAGCCAGGCTCCGAGGTAGCGGCCGGCGATCCCAATCGCGGATATCAGAAGCACAAGCGGGAGTTCAAAGTGGGCCGCGAAGTCTATCTTGAGGCCGATGTTCGCGAAGAACAGCGGCACGAAGAGAGAATGGACCATCTGCGATATGACGCCCCTTGTCTGCTCGGAAAGGCTCTTTGCTTCCCCTGCCACGACGCCGGCGATGAAGAAGCCGAACAGCGCGTGTATGCCTGCCTTCTGGGTAAGAACGCCGAAAAGAAGCCCCATCAGGACGGTTATCGTGAGCGAGGTGGCCGGCTCCGGAGATCGCGCGACTTGACGGCATCGAACAGCGCCGTCGAAAAGCGCCTTCCGAGAGTCAGTGCCAGCGTCGCAAAACCCACCGTGGCGATGAAGACAGTCAGGATTGGCCCCAACGCAACCGTGCTGGTTGTCAGAATGCCGAGAATGACCATGAAGAGCACCCAGCCGATGATGTCATTCACCGCAAGCGCCGACATTACAAGGAAACCCAGGTCCGCCTTCAGCAGATTCAGGTCGTGCAGAACTCGCGCGGCCAACGGCATGGCGCTGATTGTCATCACGGTGCCCATGAAGAACGAGAACGCCAGTCTGCGGGACGGGTCAACCAGGTGCCTGTCTGGAAGGAACCAGACGGCTGCAAAAGCGACGACTATAGGCACAGCGATGTCCGCGATCGCGATGATGAACGCCGCGCCGCGCTGGCGCCACGCGATCGAAAAGTCTATCTCCAGTCCCGTTTCCAGAAGAAGGAACAGGACGCCTATCCACGCGACCGTGTCCAGCATCGTCTGCTGGACCGCGTCCGGAGGGAACATTGCGCCGTGCAGTCCCGGCGCGAACCGGCCGAGTATGGTCGGGCCGAGGCATATGCCAACCAGTATTTCCGCCGTAAGGGCAGGTTGCTTCCAGCGGCGCAGAATCTCGCCGAATCCACGCGCCAGGCCCATGAGCACGAGCACCTGGAGCAGGAAGACAAGAATGCGCGACTCGCTCAGGAAGTGCATGTGTTGTTCCATGTCCGGTGTTCCTCTTCCACAACCACGAGAGGCGAAACCATCGCTGCAGCCGAGAGGCTTTCCACGTCCACCCCTGCCGGGAGCGATGTTACAGCGCAGCGACGGGAAAGCAAGACCGCCGGATCGCCGATGTGGGAATCCGGGCGCCGCCTCCACCTGCCGTCACTCCGTTCCGGCGTGCACTGCACACTGTCCGTCAACGCTCATGTGAGCCTGGGCACGCGGGTTCTGCGGCGTGATAGGGCTTCAGTTCCGACGAATCGGGGCAGTTGGACATGACGGTATCGCCCGACAGGGACACGGGCCGCGTTTTCGCGGTTACGTTGCAGCAGACTTCGATGTTGCCCTTGCGGTAGCTGATGTGGCTTGCCGCACACGGTTCCGGTATGGCAGAACACGCCGCATGCATACAAGTGATGGATCCGGCCTGAAGTGGAAACCTGACTGGGAGCTTGCGCGGGAGGCGCTGACGGCGTGGTGGAACGGGGAAGGGCTTGCCCTCAGTGTCCGCGCGCCGAAAGACGAGCCATGGGAAGCGTTGGCTGACCCTGGACAGCCGGCGACACCCGATGAGAAGTTCCTCGACAACCGGAAGCGCCTCAGCCGTTCGCAGTACCAGCAATCGCGCCGGTTTGCGGGGGGTGTGGCCGTGCCCCTGCTGGACTGCGACATCGGCGGTCCGGGCAGTCTCGGGCTCTTTCTCGGGAGCGTGGGGCAGCCGGCGATGGACACGATGTGGTACGAGGCAGTGATAGAGGATCCTGAGTCGCATCCGCCGCTGGCGCTCGATCGCGGGTGCGAGTGGTGGAAGCGTCACGAAGACATCCTTTCGATGGCGGTCAACGAATCGAACGGCCGCTATCTTGTCGGGTATCCCGACTTGATGGAGAACATGGACACCCTTGCCCAGTTGCGCGGAGCGCAGACGCTGCTCAGGGACCTCGTGGAGCGGCCGGACTGGGTGAAGGACAGGCTCGCGGAGATAAACGCCGCGTACTTCGGGTGCTACGAGGCGTGGTGGCCCCTGCTGCGGGATGCGTGGGGCGGGGCGTGCTTCGGGGCGTTCGAGCTGTGGGCGCCGGGCAAAGTCGCCAAGGTTCAATGCGATTTCTCGTGCATGATCAGCCCGGAGATGTTCCGCGAATTCGTAGTCCCGTTCCTTTCCGAGCAGTGCGAATGGCTCGACTATTCCATGTATCATCTCGAAGGAACGCAGGCTGTCCACCATCTCGACGCGCTGCTCGAGATTGATACGCTCGACGCGATAGAGTGGACTCCCCGGTCGGGTATCCCGGGCGGGGGCTCGCCGCAGTGGTACGGCATGTACCGTCGGATCAAGGCAGCCGGCAAGAGCGTGCGGGCTGTCAATGTGAAACCTGAAGAAGTGGCTCCGCTGATTGATGGAGTCGGGGCGGAAGGCCTGTACATCATGACCTCCGCCGGGAACGAGGCCGAGGCGCGCGCGTTGCTGCGGAGCAACGGATGGCGCGGCGAGGCATAGCCTGACTCAGCGGGCATGAAAGAATCCCTCATGGACGAGTTTGCCGGGCTGGATGATGCCGGCCTGATGGTTCTGGCGGGGAAGGGCCGGGACGACGCGTTCGAACGGCTTGTTGTGCGGCACCAGCAGCCCGTCGTGAACTTTTTCGCGCGCATGGGCGTTTCTACAGTGGCAGAGGACCTTGCGCAGGAGACCTTTGTACGCCTCTACCGGTATAGGGGCAGGTACAGGCCTGCTGCGAAGTTCACTACGTTTCTCTATACCGTTGCAAGGCACGTGTGGGTTGATTTCCTGCGCAGGAGGAAGCGGTGTGAAGCCACTGTGGCAGGTTTTGCGGCCGAGGCCGAAGGTTCGACCGACGGCGGGATCGGGGCCGCGGCGGCACGGATGGATGTCGCAAAGGCTCTGGCATCGCTTCCCGAGGCTATGCGGAGCGCAGTGGTGCTTACGGCCCTGCAGGGGCTCAAGTTCGGGGAGGCGGCGCAGGTTCTCGGGGTTCCGGTTGGAACGGTGAAGTCGCGTGTGTTCAATGCACTGGCGCGGATGAGAGAGGCTTTGGATGAAGGCGAATGACAGAGGCCGGGAAGACGGTGTAGCGCCCGTGTGCTCACGCTCGAACGAAGCGGCGGAGTTCTGTCTTGGGGAAATGACGGATGAACG
>VGWI01000099.1 GCA_016873655.1 Lentisphaerota bacterium | reverse complement strand
TATATTCGTCATGGCCGCCTCCCCGTGAGCGCGCACTCCCGTCCCCATCAACCCGATCAGCATCCCGGTCGCCAGCAGGATCCTCATCCACATGCCTCCTGACTTTCGGCCCACTTTCCACGAAACATCCGGCAATAAGCTACCGCATAGTGCACCGTGATGACAGCTTTAGCCCGGATTATTCATGAACGCTGCGCGTTCATTCACAACCGCCTGCCGCGGCGCAGCGTGCGCCGCAGCAGGCCTTCGACGCGGTGCTGCGCACCTTGCTCAGGGCTACCCTGAGCGCAGGCCCGCAGGGCCGGAGTCGAAGCCCGCAGGGCGACTTATCCACGAGGCGGCTTCGTGAAATAGGTCGGGTTAGCATGGAGTCTTGCCAAGTGCGTTCCCATACGTCTACATTCCCGCGAGTTCGAGTTTCCTTGCAGCAAAAAGATGCATACCCACAACCCGACGCAAACGATTGAGCCTCAGGCGGAACGCGATATCGTGATCCGTGCGCTGAACGTCAAGCGGCACTACGGTTCCGGGGAAGCCGTGACCAAGGCGCTGGACGGCGTCACGTTGACCGTGTATCGCGGCGAATACCTTTCCATCATGGGCCCGTCCGGATCCGGTAAGTCCACGCTTTTCAACATGATAGGCGGCATTGACACCCCAACGTCCGGCATGGTGTTTATCGACGAGATAGACGTGGCCCGGCTCGATGCCTTCGAGATGGCATGGATGCGCTGCAACAAGATCGGGTACATTTTCCAGTCCTACAACATCCTCCCCACCCTCACCGCGCTGGAGAACGTTACGCTCCCGATGAGATTTGCCGGATTGTCCCCCGATGAGGCGCGCGAGAAGGGCGCCGAGATCCTGCGCGCGGTCGGACTGGGCGACCGGCTGTTTCACCGCCCCTACGAGCTGTCCGGCGGTCAACAGCAGCGCGTCGCGGTTGCGCGCGCGATGGCCAACGATCCCGTCATCATTCTCGCGGATGAGCCCACGGCCAATCTCGATGTGGATACCGGCTCCGAGATCATTGAACTGCTGTGCGACCTGAAGCGCGATCGCGGCCTGACGGTCATTTCGGCGACACACGACATGAAGATGCTCAACGTCTCGGATCGCATCCTATGGATCCGTGACGGCCGGGTACAGCGCCTGGAGGAGCGCAGGAATCTGGATATCAAGATCGGAACCGTGGCCTCGAGGGAAGCGGGCAAGAAGGCGGTGGCACGGTGACGGACGATCAAGCACAGGTGCGCATTCCACGTCAGCCCCCACTTTCCTGGCGGATCGTCCTGCGCGTCAGCCTGGCCGGCATGCAGCGGCGGATGATGCGGTCCGTGGTGACGGTCACCTGCGTGGTTCTCGCGCTGGCGTTCCTGGCATACATGCTGGTTCTGGCCGATATCACGCAGGCGCTGGTCGAACTGAACGATTCAAAGCTCAACATCCTGCTGTCGGAACGGGGCGTGGACATCTTTGCGGCCACGCAGATGGATGCGATGACGCTTCTTCTGATCGGGTTGGCGCTGCTGACCTGCACCGTGGGCGTCGCCAATTCCATGCTGATGTCCGTGACCGAACGGGTCCGCGAGATCGGCACGCTGAAATGTCTCGGCGCGCAGGACCGCTTCATCATCCAGAGCTACCTGGTGGAATCGACGCTCCAGGGGCTTTTCGGAGCGGCCGTTGGCGTGCTGCTCGGATGTGCCGTGGCGGTGGCGGCCTCGTCCGCCACCTACCCCGGCTATGTACTGTCGTCCTTTCCGACCGCTGTCGTGCTGCGCTCGCTGCTGGCCTCCATGGCGGTCGGCCTTTTCATCGCGGTGGCGGCCTCGATCTGGCCGGCCGCTGCCGCGGCCCGCAGGCGGCCGGTTGATGCGCTGAGGGTGGAGGAATAATGGCGGAATCCCTCATATCCATTCGCGCCGTGACCAAGACCTTCAAGCTTGGCGACCAGGAGGTCCGCGCTCTACGCGGCGTGGATATGGAGATACCGAAGGGCGCCTATGTCTCGATCATGGGGCCTTCCGGCTCGGGGAAGTCCACTCTTTTCAACATGATCGGCGGGCTGGACCTGCCCACGTCGGGCGACGTCGTGGTCGAAGGCTGTCGCCTCCGCGACCTCGACTCCGACCAACTGGCCTGGTTCCGCTGTCACAAGATCGGTTTCATCTTTCAATCGTTCAACCTGGTGCAGACGATGACGGCCCAGGAGAACGTGGCGATCGCCCGCACCTTCGCGGGATGCTCATATGCCGAATCCATGCACGATGCCGCCGAAGTGCTCAAACGCGTCGGGCTCGATCACCGCCTGAAACACCTCCCCTCCCAGGTCTCCGGCGGTCAGCAGCAACGCATCGCCATCGCCCGGGCGCTGGTCAACAAGCCGCTGATCATCCTGGCCGACGAACCGACCGGCAACCTGGATCTGAAGACGGGGCAGGATATCATTGACCTGCTTAACGAGATGAAACAGGCGTACGGCGTGACCATTGTGACGGCCACGCACGACATGAAGATGGTCTCGGCCTCCGATCTCCTGGCCCGGATCCGGGACGGGGCGATTGACGAACTGCTCGGTAAGGACCAGATGAACGTTACCATCGGAACCATTGACGGGGAATCGGTGGCCTGAGGTCCGTGAACGGTGAAACATGTCATTCTTCTGGAGACGTGAAAAAGGGAACATCGACCGGCGCGAGTCGCTGAACGGGGTGCCCATCCTGAACGACGCGGTGGAGCTGCGGCCCGACGGCGCCGGAAAGATGATGCTGCGCGTGACATTCCCGCCGCAGGCCACTTGGATGGACCGCTTCCGGCCGCGCGTCGACACGCGTCGCTATGAGCTGGACGATTTCGGCGGGTTTGTGGTGAAGCAGATGAACGGGACCCGAACGGTTCTGGAGATCATCAACCGCTTCCAGAAGGAGTTCGGCATGAGCCGGCGCGAAAGCGAGCTGGGCGTGGTGGCGTTCATCAAGATGCTCATGAAACGCAGGTTGCTGTCGGTGGTCATCAACAAATCCGTGACAGCGGAGGACGCGGCCCGTCACCACGGGAATGCCTGAGGACATGAAAAGCTTATCAACATGCCTGCTGCTGTCGGCCTTGGTTTCGGCCGGCTGCGCGCGCGCCGAGGGCGCCGACACCACACTGCCGGACACCGCCCCGCTTGCCTCGTGGCAACGCCTGATCGAAGGGCACGGCGCCCGCGCGCCGGGGCTGCCCGGGAATCTCGCGCTCCAGGCCGCCGTCGAGAAGCGCTTCGCCGAGAGCGGGTTTACGAACGGCGTTATCCGCTTCGATACACCGGTTTTTCTTCCGGGAAGCACGCAGTTCCGGCTGTCGGACGGCGTTTCGCATGCCGTCCACCCGATGCATCCCACACTGCTCCGGCCGGGCAATTTCCCGGAATCGCAGTTCGAGTCGTCGCTGGTCTATCTGGGCAAAGGCGGGGTTGAGGACCTTAAACGGGCGCACGGAACGGACCTGAACAACGCCATCGCCGTGATGGAGTTCGATTGCCGGAACCGCTGGATGGACATGCTGCGCTTCGGGGTCCGGGGCTTCATCTTCCTGCCTGCAAGCCGCTATGCGCACCGCGAGTCGGTGGAGAAAGTGTATAACTCCGAGGTTTGTGTCCCGCGTTTTCTGGCTTCCGAGTCCGCCGCCGCCGCGCTGCGCAAACAATTTGCGGAGGCGCAGTCCACGACCGCGACGGTCATCGCGGAACCGTCCCGCTGGCAGGTGAAGGAGCTGGGCAATCCCTGGGTGCTTGTCGAGGGGTCGCACCCGGATGCAACCCGCGACGTCCTGCTGATAACCGCGCCGATCGATGCCGCCTCCGCGGTCCCGGAGATGGCGCTGGGCGGCGACACGGCCGGCAACCTGATGATGTTGCTCGATTTGCTGGAGATATGGCGCAAGACCCCGCCCCGCTGCTCCGTACTGCTCGTCGCCGTCAATGCCCACACCCAGGGCTATCTCGGCGAGCGGATGCTCGCCTGGCATCTCCTCCAGAGGCAGGACGACGTCACACTGCTGCGCGACAACCTGGCCATGGAGATGCGGCAGGCCGCGATGTACGTGCAGCACTACAGCAAGCTGAAACTGGCGCCGGTGGAACTGCCGCCGGAAATGCTCTCCGACGCGGTGCGCCTGCTGGGCGCACTGGCCGCTCTGGGGCACGATGCCGACCCGCTGCGCATGGATGACGCCATGCTCCGCGCGGGCGTGGACGAGGCGCGCCGGGAGGTCGTCGACCGGACCGAGGGGCTCGGCGCCCGCATGTTCATGACCGATGAAGGCCGGGAGCACGCCGCCGCCACGTTGCGCCGGCTCGATGCGTTCCACAATGGCGACATGGATGAGCTGCGCAAGGTGCTGGCAGCGGCGAGGTCCACGTTTGAGGACGAGAAGTTGCTGGAGGACTGGCGCTCGCGGATCGACACCAGCACCGGCGTACGACTCGCGGTCAAGACGCCGCTCCAGGATCGTGTCCAGCGCGAACTCAACATGACCAAGTCGGGCCAGATGGATCTTGGCGCCGCCACGGGCGGGGACCCGGCCGAGGTCGAACGTCTCAAACAGCGGCGCGAGTCATTGACGCGCCTGCTCGTGCTCTTCAACAAGATCGACATCGGCTACGCCCGTGAGCGGATGCGGTACCGGCAGATCGCGGGCAACAACGCCGACAGGGAAAGCCTCCTTGCGTTTCGCGATTTCGAGGTCAACGAGCGGACCCGGCGAGTGGAACTGTTTCAGCGGCGGCTCGATGCGGATACGGCACGCGGCGACGTGCGACGGGCGCTGGGGACCCGCACGGTTCGCCTCAGCATTGCGCTGGCAGTGGACTGGTCGGTGGACCGGGCCGGGTTCCTGGCGTTCGCCCCGCCGTCGTCAAAGGACTGGTACAGAAGTCTCGGCGACCAGGCGGCGACCGTGGCGGCGGGGCTGCCTCCGCCGGCCGGCGCAAATGCGGCGCCCTACATGGACACGCTCTCCTCTGCGGTTGACCAGCCGCAGATCGCCTTCTTCCGATATGAGTCCCCGGCGCGGCTGTTTCACGCGGCCGGCGGCGTCGCGTCCATGGCTCTTCAGTCGGTGTATTCCGAGCGGAGCCGCGCGTTCACGCCACAGAACAGCATCGCGGACCTCCCTCCGGATTCCACGGCTGCCCGGTTCGACTGGTTCCGAAACTTCATCGTCGCGCTTGCCGCCGAACCGGGAGTGACCGACCAGAAACCGCTTACGATCGACTGGAATCAGGGGCTGTGGAGCTGCCTGGTCAAGACATTCGAAATGGATGAATTCGCATCCAAACCCACTCCCAGCCTGCCGGTCCGGAACGTCCTGGTCGCGGCCTACACCCCCGACGCCTGGGCGTCGATCATTGACGGCGACGTGGCCAACGTCAACGCGACCCTGGTCGACGACACGGCTTTCGGAACATTCCAGGGACTTCATGGCTCGCCTTTCGTTGCCGAGGCCTACCAGCTCGACGCCGAACGGCAGGCCACCGTCACCGCCGTTCTGGACAAGGGCCGCATCCAGGAATCGAAACAGATGAACGTCACTCTCGATCGCACCCCGAGCAAGACGTTCCCGATGTTCGCGGCGCGCGAGTTCGTCATCGGCAACCGCACGGACCCATCGCTCGCCGGGCGGGACGGCGCGGAGGTCGGGGAGTTCTGGATCTTCAGCGGAAAGAGCCGGGCTGCGCCGAAGAAATACGGCATCCAGGGCGCCAACCCCCTGTCACGGAGCATCAAGCCCCGCACGGCCACCGGGCCGGTGGGCGTCTACCAGGACCTGAACCCGCGCAAGGGCACCGCGGAGCCGCTGATCATCATGACGTCCCGGCAGAGATTCGCGGTGAACCCCACCGATGCGGAGCCGGAAGGAATTGGATTCGCGGCTCCGTCCGATCTGGACTCTGACTTCATGAACCGGGCGGCACGGGACATGCACGACGTGATCCGGCATAGGCTCGGCAATATGAAAGGCATCGTCAACGAGCTGGTCGAGGAGTTCCTCGATCGCGGCGAGTCGGCGCTGCAGGCCGCGGCCGAGGCGGGGAAGAGCCGCGATCACGTCGAGCACAATCGCAGCACCGCCGTGGCGCTCGGCAATCTTGCCAAGGCCTACACTCAGATACGGAGCGTGAATGCCGACATGCTCAAGGCCATCATGATCTACATGGCGCTGATGCTTCCATTCTGCTACTTCCTCCAGAAGCTCATCTTCAGTTTCGTGCGCATCGAGCACGAAATGCTGGCGTTTGCACTGCTCTTTATCGCCACCTATACCGTCTTCCGCCTGATCCACCCCGCGTTCTCGGTGGCCATGAGCCCGGAAGCTATCTTCCTGGCCTTTGTGCTTGGAACCATAGGCGTCTTTGTCACCGCGATGCTGCACGGGCGGTTTTCGGCCGAGATGGACATCCTGTTCCGCGGTTCGGCCGGTTTCGCCGCCGAGGCGACCACGGCGTTCGTCGGCCAGACGGCCATGATCATCGGGGTAAATAACATGAGGCGGCGGCGCACCCGCACGGCGCTGACAACGGCAACGATTGTGCTCGTGGTGTTCACGATGCTGGCGTTTTCCAGCGTTTCGCGAAAGGTTCGCCCCACCCTCGTGATGCAGGCCGACAAGGCGCCCTATACCGGCATCTTCATGGCTGCGCCGGACGAGGATACGCTGCGCGCGATGGAAACGCTCTTCGCGGACCGCGGCGAACTGCTTGCCCGCTGGGCGCTCTCCGCCGGCGCCACGCCAACGGGCGGCCGTATCCGCTGGCCGGTCGAACGTCTCGACGCCGGGGACCGCATCGCTTCGGTAACAACCCTGCTCAGCCTCTCGCCCCAGGAGTCCCGGTTCGCCGGCGCGATGCCCTTCGCGTGCGGCGGAATGTTCAGCTCCGGGCACGCCGACGAGGTTATCCTGTCATCCCCCATCGCCGACGTCATGGCCATAGGCCCGGAGGACATCGGCAAGGCCGCCGTCATGCTTCTGGGCCGCCGGCTAACCGTCGTCGGCGTGATCGACGCCGAACGCTACTGGCGCATGCGCGACCTGACCCCGCATGCGACGCTCCTGCCCTCGGGCGGCGCCATTGAAAACGAGGCGGACGCCGCTTCCGAGCGGGGCGCGCAGACGGCCGGCATGCAGGATCTCGCCGAACTCGTGTTTCTGCCCGCCGGCCTCATCAAGGAGCTCGGCGGCCGGCCCTATTCCATTTCGATTCGCCTGATCGACCATACCGACGACGACACTCCCCGCTCGCTCTGGGACGAAGTCGACGTTCTGCTTCGGAGCACCGACGCGATGTTCACCATCGGCAGCGTGGAACCGTTCAAGGTCGAGAAGAACGCCGGGCGCGCAACCGATGCCGGTGTCTACCAGGTGGTGGGCGCATATCGCACAACGATCGGCGGCCTCTCCCGCCTGCTCGTTCCGCTGCTGATCGCGGGCCTGATCCTCTTCAACACCATGCTCAG
This sequence comes from Lentisphaerota bacterium, assembly GCA_016873655.1. GTDB lineage: Bacteria > Verrucomicrobiota > Kiritimatiellia > UBA8416 > VGWI01 > VGWI01. The sequence goes on along the minus strand of VGWI01000099.1, from coordinate 691 downwards.
CACGGTCTATGAGCGCAAAGCCGAGATCGCGATTTACAATGCCATCGGCCTGAACCCCAGGCATATCTTCATCTTCTTCCTGGCCGAGGCCCTGGTCTATGGCGTGATCGGCGCGATCGGCGGGTATCTCATCGGACAGATACTGGCGATGACCGCTCAGCAGTTCGACCTGGTCGGCGGCATGAACGTGAATTTCTCGTCACTCATGGTCGTATGGGCCATCATGTTCACCGTCGGACTCGTCCTGCTCTCGACAATCTACCCTGCCTGGGTCGCCGTCCGCACCGCGGTTCCCTCGGGCACCAGCCGATGGGCTCTGCCGAAACATGACGGCCAGCGTATGCGGGTGGATCTGCCGTTCATATACGAACCGAGGCTGGCCGCGGGTGTGATGGCATATCTTCACGAAATCCTGGCCGGTTGCGTGGACGATTCGATGAGTGACATGCTTGCGGATGTCCGATCGCTCAGCGGGAAAGAGACCGCGAACGGGCATCCCGTCTTCCAGGCGGCATACGGCCTTGCACTGGCGCCGTTCGATCTCGGGGTCACCCAGTCGATGGAGGTAAAGGCGCAGTTCGTGCCGGCCCTTGAAAGCTACGAAATGACCCTGGATATCCAGCGGGAATCGGGACAGGACTCGAGCTGGGCGGCTGTCAACCAACCGATGCTGGAACGTTTCCGTAAGGCC
>VGWI01000098.1 GCA_016873655.1 Lentisphaerota bacterium | reverse complement strand
GCGCCCCAGGCCGAAACAGAGACCGCCGCATTGGCGGTGCCAGCGTCGCAGGCGAGCTCCGACCTCACCGTGCCGAAATCGCCGCCGGCCAGGCTGAAATACCCGCTGCCCGGAGCCGGCTTGCGCATGGAGAGATCAACAACCCCGCCGAGGGCGATGGGGCCGAAGAGGGCGGACCCGGGCCCCGGGAGAACGGTTATTCCGTCGAGCGCGCCCGGCGGAAGCGGCAGGTCCATGTTGTGGTGGGCCGTTTGCGGGTCATACAGCGGGGCGCCATCCAGAGTGACCAGAACCTGCTGGAAAGAAGAGCCGCGCAGCGACAGGTCCGCCTGCACGGCTGAATCCCCTCGCTCCGATACCGTGACAGAAGAGAGCAACTCCAGGGCGTCGGCCACGTTCGCGGCGCCGGCGATGCGCAGTTCATTGGTGGAGAGATGCCTGGCTGTCTGTGCGGTTTTGTCCGCCGTCAGCGGCAGCGGAGTGGACACCACTACCAGGTCCGCCATATCATCCGCCCCGGCCAACACCCGGACAGCAATCGCCAGAGGCGCCCAGAGCGCCAGCGCAGTCGCGACAACCCTTGAGATCCTCATCAGTTCCTTCATGAACACCGCGGCACCTCCCCTCGAACGTGCCGCCCTCATACCACGTTTCTTTTTCCTTGCACAGTAACGGCCGCGAGAGTAAATGAGTAACATGATCATGTCAATCACCTTTGTTCCGGAGGTTGTTCGACGATGCTGAGTGTATCTACGAAGGGGCGGTATGCGGTGAGGGTAATGGTGAGGCTTGCCCTGTCCGACCCGGAGAAGCCGGTGCAGAAGGTGGAATTGTCGGAGCGGGAGGGGATATCGTCTGACTATCTTGAGCAGATACTGCTCAAACTGAAGGCGGGCGGATTTGTTCAAAGCCGGCGCGGGCCGGGCGGCGGGTTCTCGCTGGCGCGGGACGCGGATGCTGTTACCGTGATGGAGATACTGAGGGCAACGGAGGGCGGGATAAGGCTGGCTGAGTGCCATGGCGCGGCCTGCCGGCGGGAGAGGAATTGCGCAACCAAGCCGATGTGGGAACGCGTTGCGGCGAAGCTGGACGAGGCATTGTCCTGCGAAACGATAGGCGCGATGGCAAGGGTTGCCGGAGCGGCAAAGAAGGTTGTTTCGTTCGAGATATGACGGGATCGGAGTGGGTACTGATACCGACAGGAGGCAGACTGCAATGAGCGCTGATTCACTGAGACCTGAAACACTGGCGTTGCACGCGGGGCAGGCGCCGGACCCGGCCACAGGGGCGCGGGCGGTGCCGATCTACCAGACCACCAGCTACGTGTTCAAGAGCACTGAGCACGCCGCGAATCTCTTCGCACTGAAGGAATTCGGCAACATCTACACGCGCCTGATGAACCCGACCGCCGACGTGGTGGAAAGAAGGATTGCGGCGCTTGAAGGTGGCACGGGAGCCCTTCTGACCTCGAGCGGCATGGCTGCGATTTTCCTGGCCGTGCACACGGTGGCGGAGGCCGGCGATCACGTCGTCAGTTCCTCCTCCCTCTACGGCGGCACGGAGACGCTGTTCAGATTCACGCTGCCGAAGATGGGGGTCACGACAACCTTCGTGAACGATCCCACGCCGCAGAGCATTGGCGCGGCGATCAAGCCGAACACGAAACTCGTGTACCTTGAGACGATCGGCAACCCGAAGGGGGATGTGCCGGACATCGCGGGCATCGCGGCGGCGGCTCACAAGGCGGGTGTTCCGCTGTTCGTGGACAACACCTTCGCGCCGGTGTTGTGCCGGCCGATCGAGCATGGAGCTGACGTGGTGGTGCATTCATGCACCAAGTGGATCGGCGGGCATGGCACCTCGATCGGCGGGGTTATCGTGGACAGCGGCCGGTTCAACTGGGGAGCGGGGCGTTTCCCTGGTTTCACGCAGCCTGACCCGAGCTATCACGGCATGGTCTTCTGGGACGCGCTGAAGGATGTGCCGGGCATGGGCAACGTGGCGTTCATTATCAAGGCCCGTGTGCAGGGCATGAGGAACATCGGGCTGTGCGCCAGCCCGTTCAACGCGTTCCTGTTCCTGCAGGGACTCGAAACGCTGCCGTTGCGGATCCGGCAGCAGTCCGCCAACACGCTCGAGCTCGCGCTGTGGCTGAAGAGCCGGCCTGAAGTTGCATGGGTGAACTACACAGGGCTGGCCGACCATCCTTGGCACGCCTCGGCGAGGAAATACCTGGAGCGCGGGTTCGGAGCAGTGCTGGGGTTCGGCATCAAGGGCGGCGCGGAGGCGGGTAAACGGTTCATAGACTCCGTCAAGCTGGCGAGCCACCTTGCCAACGTCGGCGACGCCAAGACGCTGGTGCTGCATCCTTACTCGACGAGCCACCAGCAGCTCGACGACGAGGCGATGGAGGCGGCCGGCGTAACGCCCGAATTCGTGCGCGTTGCGGTCGGGCTTGAGGCGGTTGAAGATATCGAGGCCGACTTCGAGCAGGCATTGCGCAAGGCGGTGGCGGGTTGAGATAATCCCGCCAAGGCTGCGTGGTGCGGGACACTTCTGCGGTCGGCATGGTGGTTCTGTGCGCCTTGTCCGGTCTCGCGGAACTCTCTCCAGATTGACTGTAATGCATGCAGGGAGGGGGCGGGGATGGAATACAGGAAACTCGGGGCGTCGGGGATTGAGGCTTCGGCGATCGGCTTCGGGGCGTGGGCGATCGGCGGGTGGATGTGGGGCGGGGCCGACGAGCGCGATGCCGTTGCGGCGATCCACGCCTCCCTCGACCGCGGCATCACGCTTCTCGACACCGCGCCGGTCTATGGCTTCGGCCGGTCCGAGGAGATCGTCGGCAAGGCCATCCGCGGTCGGCGCGACAAGGTTGTGCTCGCGACGAAGTGCGGGCTTGTCTGGGACATTGAGGCCGGCGACTTCCATTTCCGTTCGGACAGGCGGTGCATAAAGATGGACGCGACCGAGTACAAGGTATTCAAGTGTCTCAGGCCCGACATCATACGGCGGGATGTGGAAACCAGCCTCAATCGGCTCGGGACCGACCGGATAGACCTCTACCAGACCCATTGGCAGGATTCGACAACCCCGATAGAGGAGACGGTGGAGGTTCTGCTCGATCTGAAGAAGCAGGGGAAGATACGGGCGATAGGCTGTTCCAACGCGACAACGGCACAGATGGATTCATACCGCGCGGCCGGGCAGCTTGATTCCGATCAGGAACTCTACTCGATGATAGACCGTGATCGCGAGAGGACGAACCTGGACTACTGCTCTCGGAACGGGATTGCGTTCCTTGCCTACTCGCCGCTTGCAAGGGGGCTGCTCACGGGCGCGATCGGGCCGGGCCGGGTATTCGATGACGGCGACCAGCGGTCCGGTCGGCCGCGGTTCAGCGTAGATAACCGGCGCCGGGTGCTGGCGCTGCTCGAAGAGCTGCGCCCGTTTGCCGATGCGCATTCCGCGACATTCGGCCAGCTCGCGCTCGCGTGGACCGCCGCGCAGCGGGGCTGTTCGCACGTTCTTGCCGGTGCGCGCAATCCGGGTCAGGCTGTCGAGAACGCAGCGGCCAGCTCGGTACGGCTGGCGGGGGATGAACTGGCGGCGATCAACGCCGTGGTGGAGCGTCATCGCGGCGGGATAGCCTAGTACTTCGATGCAGAAATCCGGATTAGAATGATCAGTCATAACCAGTTGTCTATCAACGATGCCGTCACCACCCGCCGTCATTCGGATTTCTGCGACTCAGTACTAGCGCGAGGAAGGCTCCGTCATGTTCTTCGACACCCACGTTCACTTTGAGGATAGAAGCGACGAACACGGCATAGGCCCGGTTGTCCGGCGCGCGAGTGACGCCCGGGTGACCGCGATGCTGGCGGTCGGCGGTTCGCCCGAAGGCAATGCGGCGGCCGTCGCGGCCTCGGGGATGTTTCCGCGGAATGTCCGGGCAGCGCTGGGGCTGGACCGGCACACAGCGGCTGACGAGGCGGTATCCGGGGTGCGGGCCTGGGATGGGTTTCTCTCCGCGCTCGACGCGCATCGGGCCGCCGGCCGCGTGGCCGCGATCGGGGAGACAGGGCTGGACTACCACTACGAACCTGGCACGGCAGAGCGGCAGAAAGAGCTCTTCCTGCGCCATCTGAATCTCGCAGCCGACACCGGGCTGCCGGTCATTGTCCACTGCCGGGAGGCTGAAGAAGACGTATACACCTTGCTTTCCCGCTTCGGCGGCCGTGTTCGCGGCGTCGTTCACAGCTTCACCGGCAGCGCCGAGTTTGCCCTCCGGGTGACGGCTGTCGGGTTCATGATCGGCTTCAGCGGCATCGTGACCTTCCGGAACGCCGACCCCCTGCGCCGCGCCGCCGCGGTTGTGCCGGACGGGATGCTGTTGATCGAGACCGACAGTCCGTATCTTGCGCCGGTACCGCTGCGGGGCCGAAGAAACGAGCCGGCGTTCTTGCCCAACATTGCGGACACACTCGCCGAAGTCCGTGGCACGACCCTCGAACGGATTGCGGACCTTACCGCGAAGAACGCGGCCGGCTTGTTCGGGTTTCCGGGTTGACCGCGCCGCGTCTGCTTGAGAGACCGGCGGCGCAGGTGAGACTTCCTGCCCGACTTCGCCGAGGGTCTGTGCAGCGGCCGGCGAAACCCCGGCCAGGAGGACGCGCTTGTTCCGGCCTGTCGCGCCGGATTCGACCACAACGCGCTTCTTCGGTATCCCGAGTTTCGCGGACAGGAAGGAGACGAGGGCGGCATTGGCCTTGCCTTCAACCGGCGGAGCGCGCAGCCGCACCTTCAGCGCATCGCCCGAAACCCCGCGGATTTCGTCTCTCGACGAACGCGGGGTGACCCGGACGGAGATGACGACACCCCGGTCCGTTTCGCGCATCCAGCTCAACCGAACAGCCCCGAATACGCGACGCGAAGAATCAGTGTGAGCCACTGGTAGAGAATGCCTGCGACAAACAGGAAGAGAAGCGGCGTGAGGTCGAGCGGGCCGATGCGCAGCGGAAAGCGCCGCGCCGGGCCCAGCAACAGGTCGGTCCAGTCCCTGCACACGAACAGGACGAGCTGTGAGCCGGCAAACATGGAGACCAATGCGCCGATTATGAGGACAACCAGCGCGGAGCGGATGATGCTGAGTAGGTTCACGCCCTCCTGAAGCGCGCACAGCACCGCGCCGAGCCCGGCCGTCAGGGGAAGTCTGCCACGGATTGTTTCCTCCGCTGCGACCGACAGGCCCGGCACCTGGTGGCCCAGAAGCCCGAGGGAGAGAGCGATGGCCGCACCGAACACCAGCAACACTCCCGGTCTCGCGGCCCGCGGAATGAATGTGAACGGCCTCGCAACGAACGCCAACGCCTCCTGGGCGTGTCCGGCACCGGAAAGGGAGCTGCGCCCGCCGCAGTAGAGGAGCGACAGTCCCCACACCTGGAACAGGAACTTGGCGAACGACAGGAAGCTGAACGCCACGCGCGGCAGAACAACCTCGCCGAACGGAGTACGCACCTCGAACCCCATCGCGATGAAGCCCGGCGAATCCGGTCTGATGGCCAAGCCGCGCAGCAGGAGCAGGGCGAGCAGGCATATGCCCATTACCGCCTTCACAGGGAGGCCGGCGAACACGGGTCGAAGGAAGTCGGATATGGAGTCGGTCAAACGGGCCAGCGGCGAGAGGTACTGGTTGAACACGAGACTGCGGTGCTCCCCGGCCCACATGCGCAGCCAGAAAACAAGCAGAACCGCGTTAACGACTGAGTCCCATGCCCCGAAAACCATATCCGCGCATGTTCATTACAAGCGGCCGACAGGTCAAGCGATTTGGCGGAGGCATATCTTTCGTGGAGGCGTCGAGGTTACTGAGGAGCCGGACCCGCCGCGAAACGAGGAATCGGATCCTGGGCCGCCCTGCGCGCGGCTGCTGCAGAAGAGACAGAGTAACCCGCTTCCCCTGGATGCCGCCCAAAGGCCTTGCCGACCGTCCGCTCCGCTGCCTCAATTCCGTGGTTCCCGAGTCCCCGCAGGCAACGTCCGTCCCCCATATATCGGGGTTGCGCCAAGAAACACCCCCATGATATAGGAGCCCGTCAGTCACGTACGGGGGAGCCCGGCAGGCCATTTCGCCGGGGATTGGCAGGGCCGGCGTGGCGTGGTAAGGTGCGGATAGTCCGGAGAATCAGCGTGTATCTCAAGTCTCTTGAAATGAACGGGTTCAAAAGTTTCGCCAACCGGACGAAACTGGACTTTGAACCCGGTCTGACGGCCATTGTGGGGCCGAACGGGTGCGGCAAGAGCAATATATCCGACGCTGTCCGCTGGGTGCTGGGTGAGATGAGTGCGAAGGCCATGCGCGGATCGAGCATGGAAGACGTCATCTTCAACGGCACGGATGACCACAAGCCGCTCGGCATGGCTGAGGTGAGTCTTACCCTTGCTGACTGCGAGAACGTGCTTGCCACGGAGTTCAACGAGGTAACCATCACCCGACGCGTCTTTCGTTCCGGCGAGGGGCAGTACTTCATAAACAAGACTCCCTGCCGCCTGCGCGACATACATCGCCTGTTCATGGATACCGGCATCGGCACCACGTCCTACTCGATGATGGAGCAGGGGCGGATCGACCGCATACTCAGCGCCCGGCCCGAAGACAGGCGGGCGGTATTCGAGGAAGCCAGCGGGATCACGAAGTACAAGTCGGACAAGAAGGAAGCGATTCGCAAACTCGAGCATACCGAGGCCAACCTTCTGCGGCTGGCTGACGTGATACGTGAAGTCAAGCGCCAGATCGGCTCGCTCCAGCGGCAGGCGGGCAAGGCCCGCCGTTACAAGGACGCACGGGATGAGCTGCGCAAGCTGGACCTCTACCTGACCGGTCAGAAACTGCGCCAGGCGGACGCGATGATCAAGTCCATCTCCGACCGCGCCGCCGGCTGGATCGAGCAGATCGCTTCCGGTGAGACGGAAGTTGCCGGGCTCGAAGCGAAGCTCGGTTCCCTGCGCGAGACCCTCTCTTCCACCGAACACGAGATGAGCGCGGCCCATGAAGCGCAGATGCAGGCCCAGGCCGGCCTGGATCACACGCGCGAGATGATGGAGATGAACAGGCAGCGCATAGACGAATATCGCGCCTGGACCGAACGCGACACGCGCGAGGCGGCGGATGTCAGCGCCCAGCTCGCCGAGAAGGAGGCGCTGCTGCGCGCCTTGGAAGCCCGCACCGCTTCGTGCCGTTCCGAATGGCAGGAGGCCGAGGCGGCCATGAAGGCGTGCCAGGCGCGCCATGCCCGCCAGGTCGAGGCGATGGACGCGGCGCGTTCTCTGATCCACAAGATGCGCGACGAATCCGTGCAGCTTGAAAGCCTTTCAACCCGGCTGCAGAACCGGATCGTCGAAATGGATACCCGGGAACGGAGCGCGCTGATACGGCGCGAACGCCTCGCCGCCGAGAAATCCGGGCTTACCGAACTTGCTGCCGAGTACGAGCGTCGCAGGGAGGAAATGGTCTTGGCGCTCGCGGGAATGGCGCGTGACGTTGAGGCCGCGGAGTCGGAACTCAAGCGGGTGACGGCCGAGCAGGACGCCGCCTCCTCCTCCGCGCAGGCGGCGAACGAGGAGCTTGCCCAGGCGCGCGCCTCGGCCTCGGCCGCGAAGGCGCAAGTTGACATCATCGAGAAGCACCGTGATTCGCTCGAGCCGTTCCCTGCCGGCGCGCGCATGCTTCTGGACGCCGCGAATCCGCTGGAGCTCGATTCATCTTCACTTTCCGGGGCGCTCGCCTCGCACGTGGAGACCGATCCCGAACTGCGTATTGCGCTCGAAGCCGCGCTGCGCGCATGGGGCGACGCGGTGGTAGTCCGCGATTCCGCGGCGGCCCGCGCGATACTCGCGAAGCTTTCCGAACGCGGCGCCGGCGCGGCGCGCCTCGTTTCCTGCGAACCGGCCGGAGACGCCACGGAGCCGGACGACGCCCTGATTCACAAGGTGAGCTGCCCCGCAGCCGTGAGGCCGGCGGTTGCCGCCGCGCTTGCAGGCGTACGGCTTGCGGACTCGCTGGACTCCGTGCCGTCCGAAATACCATCCGGCACCACGTGGGTCACACGGGGCGGGGCCGTGGTGCGCGGCAACTGCTTCGAGCACTGGTCGGCCGAAACGCCTACGGCCACGCCGCTCACGGTGAAACACGCCGCCGACTCCGCGCGCGCGGCGCTGGAAGCCGCGCGCACGGCCGCCGCGGCCGCGGAAGCGCGGCTTGCCGAATGCGCGGCGCGGATCCGCGAG
>VGWI01000097.1 GCA_016873655.1 Lentisphaerota bacterium | reverse complement strand
CTCGCCGCGGCCCAGACCGGCGAAGTCGTAGAGCTCATAGTTGTGTGCGTCTTTGAGCACACCGTCGGCATGGATGCCGGAGGCGTGGGCAAAGGCATTGTCGCCGACGCCGGGCTGGTTGATCGGAATAGGCACCCGGAAGGCATAAGCCGCGTACTTGGCAAGCCGCCACATCTTCGAGAGATCGATCCGGGGATCGAGGCGATAGTTGTCCGCGAAGCCGGCGGAGTGCTTCACCGCCAGGATCACGGAGAGCAGGTCCGCGTTGCCCGCCCGTTCACCGATGCCGTTGACGCAGGTGTTGATGCAGGCGTCCACGCCGCCATCCACCGCGCCCTTCGCTCCGGCGACCGAAGTCGCCACGGCCATGCCCAGATCGTTGTGGCAGTGCACTTCGAGCGGCATGCCGACGGCGGCCAGACTACGCATGCGCTCGTAGATCGTGAAGGGGTCGTCGTAGCCCAGCGTGTCGCAGTACCGGAACCGGTCCGCTCCGTGCTCGCGGGCCGCCGCAGCAAACCGGGTCAGGAACGCCATGTCGGTGCGAGACGCGTCCTCCGCATTCACGCCTATGGACCTGGCGCCTGACGCCTTGGCCAGGTCCACCGCCGCCGTCATGTCGTTGAGAACGTCCTCGCGCGTCTTCTTCCCCTGGAACTTCCCCCTCGTCATCTGCTCCGACGTCGAGATGGAGAGATTCACATCCCGGACCTGGGTCATCTCGAAGGCCAGTTCCACGTCCTCCGGCACCGCCCGCAGCCACCCGGAAAGGACGATTGGGCGCAGCACCCCGATCCCGGCCAGTTCGACGTTGGCGTTGAGGTAGTTCGTCTCGTGACGCGTTGTCGGGAACCCGAATTCGCTCTGACTGACGCCCAGCTCGTTCAGGTACAGATTGATCATCGTCTTCTCGATCTTGGCCAGCCCGAGCTTGGCCGTCTGCACCCCGTCGCGATTCGTAACGTCAATGATGTGAATGGTCGGGCTCACGTTCTTCGTTTCCTATTCCTCGAAGGCCGAATCCGGCACAACCGGCCCGCCGCCCGGTTCGGCGGCCATCTCCCGTGCGCACTCGAACATCCGCTCGAACAGATCGGCGATGTCCTTCTCTTCGATGCATGAAAACGCCACGCGGATGTCGGTGGGCGCGGTGGCGATGACGCCGATGCCGCAACGATCCAGAAGCCGCAGGCGATACGCCTCCGCATTGAGCGTCTTCAGCCGCAGGCACATGAAGTAGCCCGAGTTGAAGGGGTACGGGGTCCAGGCCGATGCGTAGCGGTCGCCGGCCAGGGCCTGCTTCACGCGGGCGGCCCTCGCGAGCATCACCTCGAACTTGGCCTGCTTCTCCCCGGCATACGCCGGATCGTTCATGGCCTGGACCAGAATGCTCTGCGAGGCGAGCGAGCAGTTGGACACCGTTCCGCGGATGCAGCCCGCCGCCTTCTTCTCCAGGGCGTCGTGCACCGGCGGGCCGCCGGGAGCGGCGAACGTGATGAACGCGACACGCAGCCCCCACACGAAGTCCTCTTTGGTGGCGCCGTCCAGTTTGATCGGCAGCAGCCGCGGGTGCCGGCCGGCGAGCCGCGCGAACACGGATTCGCGCATCACCTCGGGCTCGTAGAAGAGACCGAAATAGGCATCGTCGCAAACGACCACCACCCGGCATCCCCGCTCCGCCGCCGCGATCAGGGCGTCGGTCAGAGCCTTTGCCTCGGCCTCGGTTGGGGCGTAACCGGTGGGGTTGTTGGGGAAGTTCAGCAACACGATCAACTTCCCGCGCTTGGACTGCTCCGCGACAACAGCCGCAAATCCCGCGGTGTCGAGCCCGCCAGACTCGGCAAAGAAGGGGTACTTCACCATCCTTGCCTCGCGGCGGACCTTGAAGACCATGTTGTAATTGCCCCAGACCTGGTCAGGGATCAGCACGGTGTCGCCGGCATCCGTAAACAGGTCTGCCACCAGGCTCAGTCCGTGCGTCACCCCGCTGGTCACGACCGGCATGCTGATCGCCTGCCCGGCAAGTGACGGGTTAACCGCCTGAATGTGATCCCGCCATTTCGTCCGCAGCGCCGGCAGCCCGAACGACGGCGCATAGGGCAGCGTGTCGTCCGGGGAGAGCGAGGCGAACCGCCGCATGACGCTCGGCAGATGCATCGCCTCGTTCCCCTCCCTGGCAATGCCGATCGTCGCGTTGTAGCGGTTCGCCTTCTGCTTCGCTTCGGCCGACTGCGTCAGGATGCCCTTTGGGAAGTACAACTCTCGCCCCAGACCCGAGAGCAGCTCGAAGACGTCCGGCGACTCCTTGCGGATCACGCGATTCAGATCGTTGGCCAGTGTCGTTGGCATCTCTCCGCAGCCTCCTTCTCCGTTACACGCAGGTCCGCCCGCCGATCACAGGCCAACGCGCTTCTTCAATCCGGCGAGCTGCGCCTTCATCCGGGCCGGCAGCCTGGCCCCGGCCGTGTTGAGGTAGGACTCTATCTCCGGCACCTCGCTCTTCCAGCCGTCGAGGTCGATGCGAAGCAGTTCAGCCATCTCGGCTTCGCCGATCTCCAGACCGCTCACGTCCAGATCCTCCGTGCGCGGCACATAGCCGACCGGCGTCTCGACGGCGCCGACCTTGCCGTCAACGCGCTCGCACATCCATTTCAGGACACGGGCGTTCTCCCCGAATCCCGGCCACAGCCACTTGCCGTCGGCGGACTTGCGGAACCAGTTCGCGTAGAAAATTGTGGGCGCCTTGGCGCCCAGTTTCTCGCCAATGTTGAACCAGTGCTGCCAGTAGTCGCCGATGTGATAGCCACAGAAGGGCAGCATGGCCATCGGGTCGCGGCGGATCGACCCCTTGACGTCCAGTGCAGCGGCGGTGGCTTCGGATGCCGCAGTGGCGCCCATGTAGACCCCGTGATCCCAATCGTACGCCTGGGTCACCAGCGGCACCAGCTTGGTGCGCCGGCCGCCGAAGATGAAGATGTCGATCGGCACCCCGTCCGGGTTCTCCCAGTCCGGACAGATCACCGGGCACTGGCGGGCCGGCGCGGTGAAACGGGCGTTGGGATGGGCGCCCTTGACGGGCTTGCCGTCGGCGTCCTTCTTGTCCGGCGTCCATTCCTGCCCCTTCCAGTCGATGCCGTGCTTGCATTCGACGTTCATCTCCTCCCACCAGACGTCGCCTTCGTCGGTGAGCACGCAGTTGGTGAAGATGGAGTTCGCCTTAATGCTCTCCATGGCCATGGGGTTCGACTTGTAGCTGGTTCCCGGCGCGACCCCGAAGAAGCCCGATTCCGGGTTGATGGCGTGCAGGCGGCCGTCCGGCCGGATCTTCATCCATGCGATGTCGTCGCCGATACACTCGCATTTCCAGCCCGGTATGGTGGGCTGGAGCATGGCGAGGTTGGTCTTGCCGCAGGCGCTCGGGAAGGCGGCGGCAATGTGGAAGCGTTTCCCCTGCGGATTGGTCAGGCGGAGGATGAGCATGTGCTCGGCCATCCAGCCCTCGCGGCGGGCCATGGTGGAGGCGATACGCAGCGCCAGACACTTCTTGCCGAGCAGCGCGTTGCCGCCGTAACCCGAGCCGTAGGACCAGATCAGATTCTCTTCCGGGAAGTGGGCGATGTACTTCTTCTCGATCGGGGCGCACGGCCAAGTGACGTCCTTCTGGCCGGGCTGAAGCGGCGCGCCGACGGAGTGCAGGCAGGGGATGAACTCACCGTCTTCGCCGAGGGCTTCGATGACCTTGTCGCCCACGCGCGTCATGATGTGCATGTTGACGACAACGTAGGCGGAATCGGTGATTTCGATGCCGATCTTCGAGATCGGCGAACCGATAGGCCCCATGCTGAAGGGAATGACGTACATCGTGCGGCCCTTCATGCAGCCGTCGTACAGGCCGCGCATGGTCTTCTTCAGTTCGACCGGGTCGATCCAGTTGTTCGTCGGGCCGGCTTCCGCCCGTGTCCGGGAGGCGATGTAGGTGCGGTCCTCGACCCGCGCCACGTCGCTGGGATGGCTGCGGAACAGGTAGCTGTTCGGCCGCTTCTTCAGCGGAGTCGCCGCGCCGGCGTCCACCATGATCTTGATCATGGCGTCGTATTCCGCCTTGGAACCGTCGCACCAGACGACCTTGTCCGGCTTGACCATGTCCTGAACTTCCTTGACCCACCTGACCAGATTTCCGTTCCTGCATGTGACTGCCATCTGTGTTCCTTCCTCTCTCTTCTGACGAACCGCCCATCCCAGCAAAACAAAAGGCCAGCACGGAGTCCTTCACGGACATCCATACTGGCCTGTTCGCACCTGGCGGAGCGATCCGCCTTGCGCTCTCCTGCCTGTGACTTGTTGGCGGCGGGTTTTAGTACAACGCTGGGGAGAAGTCAAGCAGTCAAACAGCAGTCTTCCACGAGACAGGCATCTTCCTGTAGCCGCGGCACGCAGGGCCGCGTTGCCTGAAGAAAACGCCCCGGCGTGGCGCCACTACAGAAAGGGAATGTCACTCTATTGTGGAACGCTCAATGGGTCTGTCTTTCCCCTGCCCCTGTCTCACATTATGACCCGCCGGGGCCGCATGCGAGCGGTCTAAGCTCTTCGGCCTATAGGATGCCGCCGGGTTCGTAGGCGGCGTCGGCGGCGTATTTCGCCAGAAGCGAGCCGCATTTCGAACATACGGCCGCTATCTGAGCAGCGGCTCTTCCGGCAAAATGAGCCTTGTCGGAAAGAACGGCGGCAATGGCTTCGGACGTTATCCCCGCCGCCATGAATGCGGGATCTTCCGCCAGCCTGTCGGCAAGCCGGACCGCGTCGTCATCAGCGCCGCCGCGGAGGCGCAGGGCTTCGCTTACCGCGTGCTTCTTTATGGCCGCGTGCGCCGCCTCGCGCCCAACACCGGAACGGACCGCAAGCATCAGTATCTCCGTCGTCGCGAGGAACGGGAGATAGCGGTCGGTCTCCCTGTCTATCACCGCCGGATATGCGCCCATCTCGTTCAACACCGTCAGAGCCGTCTCGCACAACCCGTCCGAAGCGTAGAACGCGTCCGGCACAATGACCCGCCGCTGGACCGAACAGGAGACATCGCCCTCTTCCCACTGGTCGCCGGCAAGCCGCGATGCGCCGTCGGCATACATCTTCAGCAGCTCGGCAAAACCGCATATCCGCTCCGAACTCCTCGTGTTCATCTTGTGGGGCATGGCGCTTGAGCCGACCTGCCCGTCCTTGAACCCCTCGGTAACAAGCTCATAGCCCGACATCAAGCGCATGCCCTTGGCGAAGTTCTCGGCGGCGGAAGCAAGCAGCGCGAGATGCGATACCAGCTCGTAGTCAAGCGACCGCGGATATACCTGCCCCGTCGAGTCGAGAACCGCGGCAAATCCGAGCTCGGCGGCCACGCGTTTCTCCAGCTCGGCCACCTTCGCCTCGGAACCGAGAAGCGTAAGCATGTCGAACTGCGTGCCGACCGGCCCCTTGATTCCCCTGAGAGGATACGCCTCTATGAACCGCTCGAAGCTCAGCAGATGCCCGTGCAGTTCCTCCGCCCACATGGCGAATCTTCTGCCCAGAGTCGTCACCTGCGCGGGCTGGTGGTGGGTGCGGGCCGTAAGCGCCACGCCGCCGTATTCGCCGGCCCGGCCGAGGAGATGGCGGAGAACCGAGACGTACTTGCCGAAAATGACCCGTGCCGCCTGCCTGATCTGCATCTGTTCGACGTTGTCGGTCAGGTCGCGCGATGTCATCCCCTTGTGCACATGCTCGCCCGCGCCGGCCGCCTGCACAAACGCCTCTATCTTCGCCTTTACGTCATGCCTGGTCTTCCGTTCGATCGCCTTGATGAGGGCAAGGTCCACTTTCCCCCTCGCGGCGGCGAATTTCTCGATGTCTGCCGGCGGAATGGCGACTCCAAGCCGATTCTGCGCCCGCATCACCGCAACCCATAGATCGCGCTCGGCCACGGTCTTGCCGTGTTCGGAGAATATGCCGTTGATCTTCTCCGTCGCGTATCGTTCAGACAGGACGTTGTAGTTTGCCATGTGTCACTCCCGGAGTATCGAATCCGGACCGACGGCCTTCACGCCGCTCCGCCGGTCGCGGCAACACAGCCGCATTCAGGCAACCGCCTGTGAAGATAGAACATACCCTCCGCTTTGTCAGCATTTCCGGAAACATCCGTACTACAGCGTAACGGAGAAGGTACGGATAGATATCCTCGATCGCCTCGGCTACTACTCCACCGAGTCGAACGGCCACCTTTCGTAATAAGTGCCGTGGTACCGCAAACGCCCGGGCGAAACGGCGAACTGGATTGACCTGAGCAGCTGGATTCACTGCGAAACAGGCGATGATGCTCGATCCGCTCGTCGGCGCCGTATGCACAACGCCGGAGATCTCACGGATGGCGGACGAAATGCTGGTCGCACAGGCAAAATGACTGCCGCAGTACAAATCGTCGCTTTCGGCGGCCAGGAAGCGCCTTGCGTCGAAGACGGGCGTCCCGAGTCCGAAGATGCGCATCAGGAAGAAGTAGAGCTTCTGGCGCGACGAATCAGAGCGATCGCCAGCCACAGGACCGGCAGCATGCCCCAGTAGGCAAGCGCCACACCCGGGTTCTCCCACCAGTTGACACCGTCGAAGTGCCAGTCGGAAAGGGGATAGAACAGCGGCGTCTGCCAGCGGCCCGTTCCGTGCGTGAAGCTGTCCATCACGATGTGGATCGGCCACGCCAGCGCCGGCAACGCCAGCGGCCGCGCGGCGACCCTCAGCATGGCGACAAGCAAACCAGCAACCACAAGGCTGTGCGTGCAACTGTAGAGCACAAACACGTATGGGGGTATGCCGTGAAAAGACGGCGGCGCACCGTTAACCATCATCCGCGCGAATGATACGCCGATGGAAGCGAGGTCGGGCAGCAGGCCGAACCCGAACGCCGCCCAGAGTGTCCAGTCGCGCAGGGAACTTGCCGAAGGGCGCCGGCTCAGCGCCCCGGGCAAGCCGCTCCTGCTGCATAGCGTCGCTCCGTACAAGGCGTGCGCCAGGGTGTCCATTCCTCTTCTCCCTCAACCTCCGCTCAAAGCCACATGGGGGCCGGTCCGGGCGTATCCCGGTCCAGCAGCTCCGAACCGAGCAGTCCGTCAAGTTCCGCCAGCAGCCGGCCCTTGTCCTGCGGCAGTCTGCCCTCCAGCGGCACCACGTTCGACCCGTGATTGGCCCTGAACACGGTACCGCGCAGGTCGAGCAGGTCTATCAACCCGCGCAGTTCCGCGGCAGCCTGCCACGCCGTGAGCTGACGGAAGCAACCCGACAATTCTTCTTCTGACAGTTCAGTGCCTGGTATAGGTATCACGCGCAGAGCCGACAGCAGACGCGGCTGCATCCGGTTCAGTGCGGCGGCTGTGCGTTCCATGTGCGATGCGCTTCCTTCCTGTCCGCCCAGTCCGATAAGCACCATGACCGACATGCGAAACCCCGCCTCCTGAGCCATAACGCCCGCCTCAACCATGCGCGCGGCGGTCTCAGCCTTGCGGCAGCGTTTGAGCACCGTCTCGTCGCCGCTTTCGAGCCCCATGTAAAGGGTGTGCAGTTTCAACGCCCGCAACGACTGCAGTTGCGCCGGTGTCTTGGCGACTATGGAACTGCCGTTCGCGTATGTGCCGACCCGGGCGACGGACGGGAAAGTCCGGCAAAGCGTTTCGAGCATTGCCTGCAACTCCGCGAAAGGCCGGCTCATCACGTCCCCGTCGGCAAGGAATATCCGCCGCGCATCGGGCCAGTCGCCCGCTTCACGCTCCGCGAGCCTGGCCACCTCATCCAAAGCAAGCCGGCGGTACGGCACTGTCCTGTACATCCCGCAGAAGGTGCAGCGGTTGTGGGGACATCCCTGGTCCACCTGCAGGATAAGGCTGTCCGCCTCGGCGGGCGGCCTGAACATCGGATTGTTCATCTCACGTTTCTCACCCGGATCTCGATTCCGGGGGTGTCCTTCAGCAGTTCTACAAGTCTTGCCGGAGACGCGTCCATCCCCTCCGCAGCCCCGGCAAGCCCGACGGCCGGCAGCAACATCCTCGTCTGGAGCATCATTCCGCGCCTCCCTCTCGAACTTCGCCCGGCCCATTGTATGCCCCTGCCGGGCCGAAGCAAGGAAACCGCCCCCCTTTCTTCGTTCTTGAGTTGCGCGGAAAACAGGATATCCTACGCGCCTGTCTTGCGGCGCCTCTCTTACGGGCGCCCGACTCGAAGTCCACATTACGGGGCGTAGCGCAGACTGGTAGCGCGTTTGGTTCGGGACCAAAAGGTCATGGGTTCAAATCCCATCGCCCCGACCATCTTTCAGAAGGTTCAACACCATTAACGGGGGCAACCCCGATCTGAGCTAGAAGCGCTGCGAGCTACGTTCCG
>VGWI01000096.1 GCA_016873655.1 Lentisphaerota bacterium | reverse complement strand
TGAAAGGGCCGTTGTAGTGAACACGGCAGGAACCGGCACGCTCGTACCGCAGGAATCCATCTTCAGCCCGATGAACTACACCCCGCTCGGCGCCCTGTCGCTGTCGCCCGGCAACAGCATAAGCTTCCAGACCGATTCAGCCTCGATTATCGGCTCATATGTCGGCACCGGCCTGATCGCCACAAATGAAAGCAAGCTCGTCGAAGTGGCCCTCTTCCCGTTCACATCAATCAACATACCTGCTGGCGTGACTGTGACAGTCCAGGGACGGAGACCCATCGCTCTGTCTGCCCTCGGCAACATAGCGATCGGGGCGAATATCAACCTCGACGGCGGCGACGGCGCAAAGTCCGGCAACAACGCGCTCGGCGGCGCGGGCGGATCCGGCGCGACAGGCAACTCGATCACCAACGCGCCGCCTCCCGTTAACAAGGGCGCAGGCGGCCGCGGCGGCTCCAATGACGGCGACCCGCCTCCCCCGACTGACGGAATCGGCATTGGCGCAGGACGCGCCCCGTTCGGCATACGTGCAGGCGGCGGCGGGGCAGGATATGCAGGCGGCGGCGGGGCAGGTTCCTATCCGGGAACATCCGGGCCGGCTGGGACGCCCGGCGCCATGTACGGCAACGAAACCTTGACCGAATTGTACGGCGGCAGCGGCGGCGGCGGCGGGGCTGCTGAATCAGCCAATCTCAACTGCGGTGGTGGCGGCGGCGGCGGAGCAATCGAACTGATCGCGGGCGGAACGATAGCCGTAAGCGGTACGATTTCGGCATCCGGCGGCGCCGGCGGCTCCCGCAACGGTCCGGGCGGCGGCGGCTCAGGCGGAGCAATCCTCCTTGCCGCCAGAAACATCGCCTTCACCGGCACAAATAACGTCGCCGGCGGCGCGGGCGGAACCTATTCGACCACACATGGCGGCGGCGGGGGTTCTGGCGGCAGAGTGGCTTTCTACTCGACCAACGTGTATGCATCCACTCCTCCCGGTGTCGTTCTGGCCGGAGGACAAGGCGGTGTCGCGGCCGGAGCAGGCGCGGCAGGCTCCTTCTACGACGGACCGTCGCCGGTCGTCGCCAATATCGCCCCGCTCGCGCGCCTGACCAGCGCCAGTGCCGCCTACCAGGGCGGCTCCATGCTTGCATCCGGCTGGGGAAGCGATGACGGCGTTCCCGCTCCTCCCGCCCTGGCCGCCTCATGGACGGCCAACCGCGCGTGGGCAACGTTCTCTTCGCCGTCCGCGATGACCTCGACTGTCTCCTTCGCGGGAGCCGGAACGGTCGAACTCACCTTCTCAACCGACGACGGACAGGCCAGGGTCAAGGTGGAGAAGACAGTCAATGTCATAGACCCGCTTGACCGCGCGCCCTACGCGCACGCCGACGGCGTCTACACGGCATTCCAGGACATCGCCTTCACCCTCACCGCGGCGCAGGGCGTCCTTGCCAACGATACCGATGAGGACGGGGACATCCTCACCGCAACACTGCTGCGCGCGCCGACCAACGGCGCCGTCACGCTGGCCACGGACGGCGGATTCACCTACATGCCGGCCGCCGGAGTGACCGGCGTCGACTCGTTCACCTACGTGGCCGACGACGGGCGGGGCCGGAGCGACACCGGCATGGTCCGCTTTGTGATAGTTCCGGCAGTCGCAAGGACAGTCACGATAGCGGCCGTGCAGCCCGGCATCGCAAGGGAAATCGGACCGACAAGCGCGTTCTTCAGGGTTTCTCTCTCCATCCCGGCCTCGTCGAACGTGCTCGTCACGTTCAACATCACCGGCAGCGCAGTCAACGCCGTTGACTATGCCCTGCTCTATCCGTGGGTGGTAATCACCAACACTTACTCAAGTTCGCTCATAGAAGTCGCGCCCGTTCAGGACGCCGTAGCGGAAACAAACGAATTCGTGAGCATCGCGCTGAACCCCGTGGCCGGCTACGCGTTCGGAGTGCAGACGCAGGACGTCATCGTCATCCTCCCGATGATGATAGACCTCTGGAAGATACAGTACTTCGGCCCCAACGCTAACTCCGTGAACGCCGCGGATGACAGAGACTGGGAAGGCGACCTCGTGAGGAACCTCATGGAGTACGCCCTCTACAGGAACCCCACCAACTTCGAGGCGGCCGATGAATTCACCGGCAGGGTCGAGCGGTCCGGCACAAATGACTACTTCAACCTGTACTACACGCGGCGCATGGAGATGCCGGACGCCAGGATATGGGTCGAATTCACCACGAACCTGCTTTCCGGCGTCTGGTTCAGCGGATCACCTCACATAGCCGAGACAGCCACCGACATGTGGCCCACTCAGAAGGTAACTGCGACGGTGGTCAGTCCCGCTGTGAAGAATGCCCCGTTCGGCGCGGCGCGCCTCAAGGTCGAACGGACCGAGCCCTGATCCAACGGGCCGGCCGCGTCCGGCCCGACTCGACGCGACCCTGACTCCCATGGAGAAGTGCTCTTACCCGGACTGTGAAGCCTGCCGCCGATGGAATCAGGGCCTGGTCACGACCAGAGGGAGGTTCGTGACAACGATGCTCTCCCGTGACTCGACGGCGGACCCGGCGTCTTCGCTGCGCTCGAAAGCCGCTTCGTGCATCGCCTTAAGGGACCCGCCGGATCCGGATCTGCCGCCGGACATAGATCTGTCCGAGTACTTGTACTTGCTTCTCTGGATGCCTTTCCCAACCCCAAGCCCCTTGCCTCGCGCGCCCAGGCCGCTACCCAAGCTGTCGCCCATCTTCTTGACGTTGCGGCTATAGCCCTTGACCTCCTGATCGTCTTCACCCGCCGCAGCGCTCAATACGCATGCGGCCGCAATGACGGCAACCGGAACGGGAAAAACAAACCTAAGCATGGCGCCTGTCTTCATCTTGCACGGCATGGTAACACCTCTGTTTCCCACATGCAACACAACCGACGGAGTACCGCCTAGCCTCTCTGCCGTCCGCCGCCGGCCAGGGCACGGATATCCGCCGGATCGAGTGCGCCGTCGAAGAACTGCAGGTCATCAAGATCGCCTATGAATGACGCGTCGTCAGGCCACACCGTGTCGCCAATCCGTACCGGACCCGCCCCGCTGTATGGCGTCTTCGTGAAATCCGCGCCGACGAGACGCCCGTCGCAGTACACCATCCTCAAGCCTGAATTCCTGTCCCATGTCGCTGCCCAGTGCTGCCACTTGTTCCGCCTGGAGACCTTGCGGGAAATGTTCAGGTCGTTGTCGAAGAAGGACAGGGTGAACGGCCGGTCAGCGGCGAAGCCCATGTAGAGTCCGCGATCGGTCGCGTTAGTGCCCTGGCTGACAAGCATCTGCCTGAGATTCACCGGTTGTGCTCTCCTCGCCCACACAGAGATCGTGAACCCGCGCCGGCCTATCTGCATGGCCGGCAGATCAACACTCGCGGTCCCGTCCAGGCGCACCGCTCCGCCCTCAACGCCATGTCTGTCCTCCGCAAAGGCAACTGCCGCGGCAGTCCCATGCAGCCCCGATCCGGACGCCTCATCCAGTTTCCCGTCAAGCGGATATGAGGCGATGACGTCCGGCCTGGCGCCGAACTGACCTCCCCACCTCTGAACCGCGGTCAGACGGGTTGCCGCGCCCGCAAACATTCCCGCCGCCTCCGGCGCACCCGCATCAAGTCGCTCGTAATTGAACACGGCCATCGCCGCGAGCACGGCGGCGCCGGCCGCGGTACGCAGGTGCAGAAAATGCCTGTCCGTGAACACCAGCAGAAACGTCACCGCCGCAAACGCCAATGCAAGCGGATGCAGCGGGGTCGGCCCCGTGTTCTCGAACAGGTTGACAGTCCCCCTGAGGTGGGAGAAGAAGTAACGCAGCACCTGTGTCGGCAGGGAGAATCGGGCGCCCACCCTGTCTGGATTGGCCAGAAACAGCAGGAACGGAAGCGTGCCCCAAAGCATGAAGAACACAAACCAGCTTCTGCTCAGCCACCCCTGCCGCTGAAAAGCAATGGCGGCGGCGGGAAGGAGTATCGGGACAGCCACCACCAGAAAACGTCCCGGCACGGACGCGCCGCCATGCCAGTGACCCGTTGCGCCGCTCGTGAGCAGAACGGCCGCGAAGACGGACAACGCCGCGGCAGTCGGCCACCTGCGCTCACGGTCCGTCACCGTAACCCAGACCGCTGACGCAAGAATCCAGAACACTCCGGGCATTACGTAGCCCAATCCAAGCCTGTTTGACAGGATAAGCCACATGCCCACCGGCTTGCTGAACAGCGTGCCTGGCACCGAGTTGGACTGGCCGCCCTCGAACATGGAGAATTGAACAAAGAGAAACACCGCGAAGCCGGCCATCGAGATCAGCGTCAGAACCGCGCACTTCCCGAAGCGCCCGCCCCACGTCTTTTCCGTTGCCAGGCAGCGAAGCCCGCAGAGTCCAACCCCCATCAGCGCCACCGGCACGAAACGCGGATAGACCCAGAACAGCAGCGAAGCCAGGACCGAAACATAGAGAACCGGCCTCCAGTTCCTGCCGGAATTGCCCGTTAACCCGACGAACATCCATACCGTCAATGCCGCTCCCAGCGATTCCGGCAGGCAACGCACGCTGTATATGCCCCAGAAGTAGGAAGCACAGAAAAGCCCCGTTACCGTCACCGCTGCGGCTGCGCCGGTCCTGAAGCGCTCGCACAGTTTCAGCACGCCGGCAACGGCCGCGGCCGCGATCAGCCCGAGCACCAGGTGACGGCCCGGGTTTCCGAACGGATGAACCGGCGCCAGAAGCACGGGCAGGCCAACGGCATGCCAGGAGTACCAGTGCGGCTCCTTCGTGGCCTTCGACACGTGGTACCACAGTTTCAGCGCCCGCATGTCCGGCTCCGCGTCCAGCGCGCCGTAGTTCCGCATCATGTACCTGGGCACACGCGTCGCGTAGAGGTTGTTCTTTATGTCGAAGTCGCCGTCTTCATACAGGCTTTCCGCCTGTATCATGTAGTGCCCCTCGTCGCCCGAATGCGGGCCGATGTGCGCGGTAACGTGCCAGCCGACGAGGAAGTAGAAGGCCCATGCCGACAGAAAGACAACCGCAAGACGCCGCCATCCCAGACGGATTTCCGCCCTTCCCCCGCCCGCTGCGGATACGGCGCGGAGTATGGAAATGGTTCCCAGCAGCGCGGGAGTCACCACCGCGATATTCGCCGCCACGGACTGCGGGACAACCCGACGCAGGAACAGGGGAAGCAACGCAAGGGGCATGAATCCAAGGGGCAGCAGCGAGGAACACACTCCAGCCCGCAGACTGCCGGGCCCAGCAATCCTGCCTGCCTTTCTCGAAATGGCCGGAGCGGCAACCGAAAGCGAGAAGCCAGCGACGGCCGCCGCAAGAGTAACCGCCAGGTCCGGCCACACCAGGATCATCCTTCCGTCACCGAGAGTGACAAGCACGCCGAAAACGTTCGGCGACGCGAGCATCAGCGGAACAAACGCCACGGCCAACGCCGACAGCACACATGCCGCAATGAACATGATTCCCTACTCCTTTCCCGCTCTCACCGGCCCACAGGCCCAAGTCCGTCCACGTTTCCGTTAACGTGAATAAAGCCGCCCCACTCCGCCCCGTCCGGTCTACGGCGTTTCCAGAGCCAGTATCCCATTGTAGTAGTCGATCGTCAGCACGAACTTCGAGAGAAGTGTATAGCCGGGCAAACCGTGGTAGCCGATCCCCCTGTCATCACAACTTGCCTGATCTTCCAACGCTCCGCCCTTCTCTTCGATAGTCGAACGAGTCGACGTCAATGTAACCGCTTTCGGCCCCGTTGTTGAACGTATAGATGCCCACGATGTCGCCGCGCCAGCCGCCGCCGACGAGGGTGTAGGGCTCGCCGAGCGTGATGAACGACTGGCCGTCCGTGCTGAACGAGAAGACGCACAGGTCGTCAAACCCGGCCGCCGACCGCAGCCAAAGGGCGGTCGTGCCCGCCGCAAGCGCGGGGCCATCGGTGGGCGTGTCGGCCCTGTTGAAGCGCATGGCCAGCGCGGCGCCGGTCTTGCGCACGGCAATGGATGCCGAGGTGTTGCCAGGGCCGAAGTGTACCAGCCCGGCTTCCTGTCCATCGGTCATGCCGGCCAGCTCAAGCCGGACCGTGACCTGCGTCAGATCGCGGCGCGTATGGCGCTGGCAGAGCACGTTACGCGTCTTGAAGAACTTACCGGGTTCCAGTTGCGAGAAGGCGTGCAGACGGAGAAAACCGGGACGTTCCGTCAGCGACCATTTATCCGAACGCGGCTGGTGGTTCCAGTGCCAGCGCGGATCCAGCACCGGCTTGTCGAAATCATCGCTCCCCTGCGGGGTGCAGACCGGGTACCCCACGATCGGCTTGGGCAATCGCCAGGCCATGCGGCCGTGTCCTTCCCGAATATCCACGCCGGGGACGGGCCAGTCGTCAATCCACGTCACCGGCAGCAGTTGGGGCAACCGGCCGTCGGAAACGTGGCGATTGAACTGACCGATCCAGAACCAGCGCCCGTCCGGGGTGTCCACAAAGCCGCCCTGCCCGGGGAGTTCGCGGTTCTCCGCGTAGAACTCATCACCGACCGGCCCGAACTTGAAAACGTCGTATTTCCCCGGATCGCCGGGTTGGCCGGGCGTGCCGTCGGGTTTGACGCCATAGATGTGTTTTGACCTGAAAACATACGTTCCCCTACCCTGCCCCTTGTTCAGAAACTCGATGTGCAACAGGTAGTAGTAGCCGTTGCGCTTGAGGATCTTGTTCCCCTCGGCGGAGTGGAACGGCACCACCAGCGTGCCGCCTTTCGGGTAGGCGTACGGCCCTTCGCCGTCATTCATGTGATCCACGTCGGCGTCGAGCAGGCGAGAGCCGTCGGGAGTCATTTCAAAGAGGTAGCTGAACCACTGGCTGCCCGGCCGGCTGGTGATCAGGTAGGCCTTGCCATCGTCGTCCCAGAACGGGCAGGGATCGGTCCATGCCGTGGTTCGCAGCGGCTTGCCGTTTTTGTCCTGGATCTGCCGCACCTGCCATGGGCCCGCCGGGTTCGTCGCGGTGCAGCAGTAGAAGCCCTCGCCCGAATAGCAGTTCACGAATACCCAGAACTTCCCGTCGTGGTATCGCAGGCTCGGGGCAAAGACGCCGCCGCCATAGCGGTCCATGCGGTCCCAGTTGAACTCCGGCGCCAGCGCGGAAATATCAGGAATCGCCGCCCCGATGGTCGTCCAGTTCACCAGATCCCGCGAATGCAGGATCGGCACGCCGGGCGACATCTGGAACGTCGAACTCGCCAGGTAGTAGTCCTCCCCGACACGAATCGGGCAGGGATCGCTGTAATCGAACGCGAGCACTGGATTGCGGAAGGTTCCATCGCCCTGGTCCCCGGAGTTGCCAGTGCATCTATCTTCGGCACCATCAGTTTTCATGTTCATGGGTCTGTTCTCTTCCTCTCCCGTGCCGCTCCTGCCGAGCCGGCACACTCCACCTTCGTGTCACGACACTCACACAACTGCACCGGCGGATTGTCCGCGGCATTGGCCGTGAACGCGTTCGACACCTTCACCCGGTTGTTCCTGAACACCAGACCGTCCACGTGCCGGGCCGTAAGTTGGTTGTGATTGTGCGACATGAAGGTGTTGTCCTCGATCAGGATTCCACTGTGGTACCCCGGACCGCCTTCCGCTGATGGGATCAGGCGGCACACCCTATCATTTAGACGCGGTTCCTATGCAAGAGCCCAGATCGGACGGTGGCGGGTTTCGCGTACCCCAGGCGGTGGGTTTGTCGCTCATGGTGAAGGCAAGGATCGTGTCGCCCTTCAGTTCAGCATGCATTACCCAGGAACGATCGAACGATTGGCCGTTGATTGTGACAGCGGCGATGTAATCGCCAGTGCCGGTGCGCGTTATTTCCAGACGGCCTTCGTCGGGGCGCATGAGCACCGCGCGGGGGAAGATCGGACCGTTGAGAAAGTAAATATCCTGCCCGGCGTTGGGAAACAGGCCGATGGAAGCCCAGACGTAATAAGACGACATGGCCCCGCTGTCTTCATCGCCCGGATACCCCTGCAGGGTGAACCGGGTGGTCACAAAGCGGCGCACCCGCTTGGCAGAAAGATCGGGACGTCCCGCATAATGGAACAGGGCTGGAGCGAGGAAGCCGGGTTCATTCCCAAAGCCGATCAGGTCCTTTTCATGCGCATACTCGAGTCGCTCCACAAACCGATCCTTGCCGCCCATCAACTCGACGAGCAAACCCGCTTGATGCGGCACAAAATACGAGTAGGTCCAACTGTTGGCCTCGTAAAAATGGCGCTTCCGGGTTTGTGGGGGGATTTTTCATTGAGCGGCAAGCGGGTCCATGTTGAGGCCGCCGAAATGGAAGAGTATGTCGGTCTTGAGTCGTTGGCGGTTGCGGTAGCCGCATGA
>VGWI01000095.1 GCA_016873655.1 Lentisphaerota bacterium | reverse complement strand
GCGGCACTTCAGTCCGCACTGGCAGTTCGTGTTGCAGGACGGCTGCCTGCGCGTCTTCACGGGCGAGCCGCTGGGGTGTCTCGTGCCCAACCGGCAGCAACTGGCCGCGACCTATTTCCGGAACGGCGCGATCTACGCATTCTGGCGGAGTACGCTCGAAGGCCATGGCAATTTGTACGGCGAGCGCTGCGCCGCCTACGTGATGCCGTGGGACGACTCGGCGAACGTGGACGACCTCGACGACATACGGATGGCCGAACGACGCCTGCTGGCGCGGCAGGCGGGGAGCGCGTGACATGCCGGGGCAGCACCAGACCTTCAAGATAGGCGGCCGAACCGTGGGGCAGAGCGCGCCCTGCCTGATGATCGCGGAGATGGGCCTGGGCCACGACGGCAGCCTGGGCGCGGCGCACGCGTTCATTGACGCTGCCGCCGCGGCCGGCGCCGACGCGGTCAAGTTTCAGACGCACATCGCGGAGGCGGAATCCACGGCCGCGGAGCGTTTCCGCGCCCCGGTCTTCGTGCAGGACGCCGCGCGCCGCGACTACTGGAAGCGCACGGCCTTCACGGAGGAGCAGTGGACGGGGCTGAAGCGGCGCGCCGACGAGCGCGGCGTGCTTTTCCTGAGTTCCCCGTTTTCCACGGAGGCTGTCCGGCTCCTGGCGCGCGTGGGGGTGCCGGCCTGGAAGGTCGCGTCGGGCGAAGTGACGAATCGGCCGATGCTGGACGCGATGGCGGCGACGCGCCTGCCTTTCCTGGTGAGCAGCGGCATGAGCCGCATGGAAGAGGTGGAAGGGGTCGTGGCGTTCCTGCGCGAAGCGGATCTGCCCTTCATCCTCTTTCAGTGCACGAACCGGTACCCGTGCCCCGCGGAACACGCCGGCCTGAACATGATCGCGGAATACCGCGGCAGGTATGGCGCGCCGGTCGGCTTCTCGGACCATTCCGGCATGGCGGCGGCCGGCGTGGCGGCGGTCGCCCTGGGCGCCTGCGCGGTGGAGGCGCACGTGACGTTCAGCCGGCATTGCTTCGGTCCGGACGTCGCCGCTTCGCTGACGGTGGAGGAATTCGCGGCGCTGGTGAAAGGCATCAGGTTTGTGGAGCGGGCGCTGGGCAGTCCCGTCGACAAGGATGCGGAAGCCGGTTTGCTGGGCGACATCCGCGCCATGTTCATGAAAGGCATCGTGGCGGCGCGGCATCTGCCGTGCGGCGCCGTGATCCGGGAGGAAGACCTGGCGTTCAAGAAGCCGGCGACGGGCATCCCGGTCTCCGACCTGCCGCGTGTGATCGGCGGCCGGGTGCTCCGGGACCTGGCCGCGGACGAGGCTCTGACATGGAGGGACCTGGCGAATGAGTAAACGTAAGATCTGCGTGGCCCTGGTGGACCGCGCCAACTACGGCCGGATGCGTCCGGTCATGTATGCCATCCGGAATCATCCGGACCTGACCCTCCAGACCGTTTGCGCCGGCACGATGGTGCTCGAGCGCTTCGGCAAGGCCGTGGACATAGTAGAAAACGACGGGTTTGAGGTACACGGGCAGGTTTACGTGGAAGTCGAGGGGTCCGTCCCCGTGACCATGGCGAAATCGCTCGGTTTCGCGACGATCGAGTTCGCCGGCGAGTTTCAGCGCCTGCAGCCGGACATCGTCCTGCTCATCGGCGACCGCTACGAATGCCTCGCCGCTGCGCAGGCCGCGGCCTACCAGAACATCTGCCTGGCCCACATTCAGGGCGGCGAGATCAGCGGTGGCATTGACGAGTGCGCGCGGCACGCCATATCCAAGTTCGCCCATTTCCACTTCCCCGCCACGGCCAGATCGGCCGAGTTTCTGGTCAGGATGGGAGAGAACCCGGCCACGGTGTTCAACGTGGGCTGTCCGGTCGGAGACTATATCCATGCGTTGGACACGCGGCTGCCGCGCGATATCTTCGCGCGCGGCGTCGGCGCGTCGGTTGATCACGACAAGCCCTTCTTCCTGGCCATCTTCCACCCTGTCACCACGGAATTCGGTGACGAAGGCAACCAGGTCGGCCAACTGCTGGCGGCCTTGGACGAGATGGCGCACCCGACGGTCTGGCTATGGCCGAACATTGACGCCGGGTCGGATCACGTCAGCAAGCGCCTGCGCTCCTACCGCGAAAGACATCCCGAAAACGGGTGGCTGCATCTTGTCAAGAATCTCCCTCCGGAAACATTCCAGAAGGCTCTCAAAAAGACCTGCTGCGCCATCGGCAATTCGAGCAGCTTCGTGCGCGACAGCACCTTCAGTGGCACGCCGGTCGTGCTGGTGGGCGACCGGCAGGAGGGGAGGGAACTCGGCGAGAACACAGTCACTGTGCAATGCACTGCCCAGGCTATTCGAGATGCCGTGGTGCGGCAGTGCGCCCACGGACGCTACCAACCCCTCACTCTCTATGGAGATGGGCACGCGTCGTGCCGAATCGCGCAACAACTGGCCGGGATCGTTCCGTACAAACAAAAAAGAATTTGCTTTCTTCCAAATGCTGGAATGGACTATGATGCACGCGCATGAGAACAGGAAGGAATCCGTACAAGCGTTCGACGCTTTTCTCTGTGCCCAATCGTATCCTCGTTGCTATGGTAACATGTCTACCAACTAGGGAAGGCTATTTCTCGGAAGGCCTGGATGTGCTCCGCCTGAGCATGATGTCCCTTGAGCATAACACGAACGAGCCTTTTGACTTGATGGTCTTTGACAACGCGAGCTGCCCGGAAGTGCGCGAGTACCTGACGGCACGCATGAACAGCGGCTTCATCCAATACCTCCTCCTAAGCAGCAGGAATGTTGGCAAGATGGGGGCCCTTAACATGATTTGCGGTGCTGCCCAGAGTGAATACCTCGCCTATGCCGATTCCGACGTGTACTTCAATCCAGGCTGGCTCCAGTCCGAGCTTCGCGTGATTGACAACTTCACCAACGTAGGGATGGTCAGCGGTTTGCCAGTCCCGCAGAACTTCTCGAAGTTCAACGGTTCGACGCTGCAACGCGCACTTACTGATCCCGAGATCAAGGTGGAAACCGGTGAGCTGATCCCGAAGGAGTGGATGCGCCAGTACGCGATAAGTCTCGGCAAGAGCGATCCGGATTACTTCGTGCACGCGGGCAAGGGGGGTGAGCATGTCCGTCTGACCCGCAACGGCGTCACGGCGTATGCGACAAGCACCCATTTTCAGTTCCTTGCCAAGGTAGACGTTCTTCGAAAAGTGACGCCTCTGCCTGTTACGCTGGCTTTGGGCAACGACGTCGTATTGGACAGAGCGCTGGACAGTGCGGGGTTCATTCGGTTGTCAGTGGATGACTACATGGTTCATCACCTGGGCAACTCGCTCACGCAGGAATGGCGCAGCAAGCTGGGCGCATTCTCGGCGGCACCGGCACCAGTGCGATCGACTCGCTCATCACGCTGGCCGTGGAGGATTCTGCGGCGGTCCGGCCTTTCCAAGATGCTTCACATCGCGGCTCGGAAATTGCAACTGCTTTCGCACGCACTCCTCGTCGCAACTTCACGATAGCGTTTGCATCGCTTACAGGCAACTTCGCGGGACGGGTGCCGAATCCGGAGAGCCGATGGCTCGCGTGAATATTGGTTACGACGCTAGAATATTGGCTGTGCAGAAGTGTGGGATCTCCACCTATCTGGACAATCTAGCCAGGCGTGTTCTGGACATTATGCCCGACGCCAGAGTCTTCCTGTTTTCCAAGAGGACTCCCGATGCGCAGTATGACAAGTTGCTTTCAGACGAGAGGGTCCATACCGTGGTGTCTGACGGCTCGAAGGCGAATTGGGCGCAAACCATCCTGCCGCAGTGGCTACGCCACTACGAGATAGCCGTCTATCACGCGGTCTGGAACAGGGCTGTGCCGTTTAGACGGCCTTGCCCTTGCGTTCTGACTGTGTTCGATCTGATCCCGTGGAAGATGGACGGATACTTCAGTACTATGTACAAGGCGGTGCGGTACAAGTTGCAGCAGGCCGCATGTGCCCATGCGGCGGATTGGGTGATTACTGCTTCCGAGACGAGCAAGCGGGATCTCGTGAGGCTCTGCCGAGTGGGCCCCAAAAAGATCAGCATTACTCCTCTTGGCGTTGAAGACGAGTTTCTGCGACCGCTTGAATGGAACGAAGTAGACCGCGTTCTTGCCAAGTACAAACTCCGAGGAGACAGGTACATCATCGACATCGTCGGCCTGGATGGGCAGCCGCGACGCAATCCTATGCTGGTTCTGCGGGCATTTCAGCATGTGCTGAAACGCGGGATCAGTGGCTGCCGCCTTGTCTTTACCGGCAAGTGCTCTGAGAAGAGTGAGTGTCTTGTGGAGTTGCGTCGCGGCATCGAAAGATCAGGTCTAAGCGACAA
Source organism: Lentisphaerota bacterium (assembly GCA_016873655.1). GTDB lineage: Bacteria > Verrucomicrobiota > Kiritimatiellia > UBA8416 > VGWI01 > VGWI01. The sequence goes on along the minus strand of VGWI01000095.1, from coordinate 4,057 downwards.
GATTATTCTCACAGGGTGGGTGCCCACACCGGAACTGCACATCTTGCTTGCCTCTGCCGAATTGTCCATAGTGCCTTCCTTGTACGAGGGCTTCGGTCTGCCCATACTCGAGTCGTTCGCGTGTCGTGTTCCGGTGATCTGCACTGAGTGCGGTGCGATCCCGGAGGTGGCTGGCGATGCGGCTCTCTATGTCAAACCGCACGACGCAGCCCTTCTTGCGAATACAATACTGCGTCTCCTTGAAGACAACGTTCTGTGCGACGTACTGGTGCAGAAGGGGAGGAAGCGGCTGGACATGTTCAGTTGGCGCGAATGTGCACGTTCCACCGTCGACGTGTATAACGATGTCACCAAGCGGGGGCGTCATTCTTTTTTCCGTTAAGCGGAGAGCCACGTCATTCATGAGAACTCGCGGGCCCGCGCAAGAAGCATCATTGCGTTCGAGCGAAAGGCCAAGCCGCTCCTTGAGTAGCGGCAGCCCCCGGAACCGTCGCATCGTCTTGGTCATGCCGTTTGCAAATGATCACGGGGGGCTGGAGCAGTACGCCGCCGATCTTGCGACGCTTGCCCGCCGCCGCGCGTGGGCGGTTACGGTTGTGGCGCCATACGACATCCACGAGCAAACGTGGTTGCGGGAGCAATTGCATCCGCTGGCTCAGTGGGTGCCCGCCGACTGCGCTCCTCGCCGCCTCACGGTGCGCGCTCGTTTGCTTATCCTGCGCTTCCTGAGACGAGCTCTTGCCGCTTGCGGGTCTGAGAGTTGCAGCGTCGGGTCACTGAAATGCCAGGAGCGAACGGTTGTTGCCCGTAGTTTCTGGTCGAGTATTGGCAGAGGCTTGCTGCATTGCGCAGATCTTGTCCATGTTCTAGGAAAGCCAAACGCATTCGCCTGTTCGGCAATACGTGCGGCACACGCGGCGGGTGTGCCGACAGTGTATTCTGAGATTGCGCAGGTCGATGCGCGCAGTGCCAGTAGACCGCGCTTGATCGGGATACGAGATTGCATTAACCTCGCGGCCGTTGCGACGGTCTACTCTTCAAGTCAGATCGACAGTCTGCGCACCTATTACGGATTCCGAGGTCGGATTGAACCCGTGGAGCAGTGGCTTCCTCATGATCTCGAGGCCAGACTCCTTGCCATCGAACGCTCGACGGCCGCGCCGAGTGCCGGGCCCGCCAAAGTGACGTTCGGGTCGTTGAGCCGGCTGGGACCGGAGAAGGGGCTGATGCTGTTGTTGCGGGCGTTTGCGCGTTTCGTGCCCCGCGCCCAGGGTCCGGTTCGGATGATTATCGCCGGCACGGGCGAAGAGCGGGACGAGCTTCAAGCCACGGCTGACACGCTTGGATTGGCTAGGCTTGTCGAGTTCCCCGGCTTTGTGAAAGACAAAGCTCTGCTGCTTGCGGAGATGGATGTCTTGGTCGTCGCTTCGTATAGTGAGGGTGGCCCGATTTCCGGGGTAGAGGCAATGGCCGCCGGAGGACGGCTTCTTTCGACTCGCGTTGGCGCAATGCCAAGCCGTCTCTCTGGATGCAGAGACGGCCTCTTGGTGCCGACGAACGACGAGAACGCCTTGGCAGATGGTCTCTCTCAAATGGAGAAGTTGTGCCGCGCATCTCCGCCAGCCGGAGATCTGCGAATGCGGTTCTCGAAACAGATGGCCGGTACGTTGCTCCGTGAGAAAATGGCGGGCCTCTGGGAGGACGTCCTTAGCCAAGGGAATTGACCGGTTACTCAACTCGCGCAGTCTTGACGCTGAAAGGTAAGGTTGCTGCTGCTGGAGTATTCTTCAGTGCGCTATGGGTAACCGTGTGTTATGCTTCTTGAAGAGTCTGCTCGCGCGCACGGGGTTCGCCTCAATTGGGCGAATCTGTAATAACACGGTTGACCGCGGATCGTTTGCGGCGTGGACCCGAGCTGACGCCAAGCAGAATTCGTCAACAGGTCCTTTCGCCATTGCGTCCGCTGACTCGCAGCTGTTCTCACTGTACCATACGGAGGCCAATCTCGCCTTTGTCAGGGGGCAGATGCTTCGGTATGCGCAAATATTCGATGGTTGTTCATCGATCCTTGACCTTGGATGCGGGCCGGGTGTCTTCCTGCAAATCGTGGAGGAGCGCACCGGCATCCGTGGAATGGGGGTGGACGTTGACGAAGCGATGGTGTTGGCCACGCGGTCAAAGGGTTTCGAGTGTTCATGCGGGCGCGCGGAGGAATGGCTTTCACGCGTTAGTCTTCGGTTTGAGGGAATTCACGCCGGCCACATCATCGAACATCTCGACGGTCCATGTGCCATAGCTTTCCTGGCGGATTGCTTTTCTCACCTTGCAAACGGTGGGGTGCTACTGGTTCGCACTCCGAACTGGGAGAACGAACGAGTGCGTAACCGTGTATTCTGGCTTGATCCAACTCATGTACGGCCTTATCCGCTTCCACTGCTTGTGAAGATGTTCGCCGACACTGGCTTTACCGACATTGGAACGTCGGTGGAGGAGTCGCGTCTGCAGGATTTGGCGATTGTCGGCCGTAAGCCGGGAGGCAGCTTGTGACAGCGTTGCGCATGACGTGCTTGCGTTGACTGGAGAACACGCATGGCAGGTGCGATGTGCTGCTGCCTTCCAATGGGCATCAAGTTCAGGGAACTTGATGGTCAAGTTGCTGTGGCCTTCCACCTTCTGCGGCGCGGGCACCGCTGCATCATCGGCCAGAGGACGGAAATGCGCCGGCACATCCGCAAGAACGCCGGCCCGTTCATGCTGATTTCCAACAACGTCTTCTTCCCGCGCAAGATCCTCGGCCGCCTGGCTGAGACGGGCAGCATCCTGGCGGTGCTCGACCAGGAGGGGGGCGTCTTCGACAAGGACCTGAGCAGCTTCAGCCGCCGCACCGCGCCGGACATGCTGGTCCACGCCGACGCCTACCTCGCCTGGGGGGAGGCGCAGCGGGAATACCTGCTGCGGGAGCGCCCCGGTGTGGATCCGGAACGGATTCATGTCGTCGGCCACCCGCGCTTCGACCTGTGCCGCGCCGCCCGCGCGCCGTTTTTCGCCGCGCGCCGCCCGCAGCGCGACCGGGTCGCGCCGGGATACATTCTCTTCAACACGTCATTCGGGATGATCAACCACAGGCTCGGGGAAGACTACCTCAGGTTCGTGGCGAACCGCCGTGGCACGCCATCGGAGAATGACGCCTACAAGACACGGCGCCGGGAGCTGCAGCGGACCGTCATCGCGCGCTTCATCGAAGCTGTGCGAGCTCTCTCCGCCCGCTTTCCGCGGGAGCAGATCGTTCTCCGCCCGCATCCCATCGAGAAGCAGGAGACCTACGTAGACGCCCTGCGGGACTGCCCCAACGTCGCGGTCATCTGCGACGGGTCCGTGCATGAATGGATCGCGGACGCCCGCATGGTGATTCACTATGACTGCACTTCAGGCATCGAGGCCATGCTCTTCGGCAAACCGGCGATCTCCTACTGCCCCGTCGTGGAGGAAGGCGCCGTCCAGTGGCTGCCCCTGACTGCGAGCTACCGGATCCGCGATCTTTCCGAGCTGTTGGCCGTGATCGACGAGCACGTCGTGAAGCGCAGCGACCCGGCGCACTTCCTGGCGCGGTACGACATGGACCTCATCAAACGCTGGATCGCGAATACGGATTTCTGCGCGGCCGAGAAGGTCGTGGATATCATTGAGGCGCTGATGGCGCGCGGCCCCATGCCGCGCTCCCGTCTGCCGGCCGCCCAGCGGGGCTTCGTCGGCCGCGCGATCGAGAACCTCCGCCCCCGGCTGCGCCGGCTCGCCGCGGTCACGGGACTGAGCAAGACGGCCGCCGAAAAGGCTCTCGTGCACAGAAAAAGGGAGGAGTTCCACAAGACCACCTTCGACGGCCTTGCGGCCGGCGAAATCCGATCGCGCCTGGACTGGCTGATGCAGGCTGAAGGGCAAACGCTGCCGGTGGAGATCCGGCCCCTGGCGGAGAATACGTTCCTCCTGGAACCCGGGCGCTGAAGTTGAGGCGTGCCGTGCGGCTGCCCGTCTTCAGCGGACCGCGCCAAGCGCCTCG
>VGWI01000094.1 GCA_016873655.1 Lentisphaerota bacterium | reverse complement strand
TCCCACGCTTCGGGAACCAGCGCGAGATCGTCCCACCGTCCGCGCATTGTCCACCAGTGGTCCCACAGGCTGCGCACAAACCCGTCTCCCCGGCAGCGCGCGCTGTCGCCCGGCAGGAGACCGGCCGCGCCCAACAGCAGCGCGTACGCCCGCGCCGGGTCATCGCCGGCTTCCTCCCGCAGACTGTCCGGCGGCACGCGCCGCGCCAGGTTGCGGAACGGGACGGCGTTGTTCCTGTACCCGAGCGCGGCGGCGGTTTCCTCGTACAGCGCCTGGTCGGGGCCGTTCCTGCGCGATGCAACGCGCATGGCTTCGGACTTCGTCAGGAGCCGCATCTGCCCGGCGGCATCCAGGAAGGCGCCGATGTCCTGCGGCGTCCACGCGGAAAGAACGGCCCTGCACGGCGGGGAGTCCGGCCCGTTCACCGAGTACGGGTAGGCTGTCAAATCGAACGCGTCCGGAAAGAGAGTCGGGTTCCTTTCAAAGGCTTCGGCCAGGTTCACCTGCAGACATCCCGGGGGCAGAATGCCCGGCTTCAGCCGCTGCCGGCTCCAGGTAACATGCGCCGCAACCTTGCGATAGGCCGGGTCGGTGTCGTGTCCGTGCTCCATCCAGTCGCGCGCCCGCACGTGGACTTCTATGTCGCCCTGTATCCTGCGCTGGCCGGTTCCGACAAGAAGCACCGCGTCCAGAAAGTCCGGACCCGCTTCAAGGTTCCATCGCCCCGGACTGACTACCGCGACGATCTCGCCTTCGGCCGTGCGCAGGGTGCCCGGCTGCCATGGCGCCTCGTACCACGCGCACTGCAGATGGCGTTCGGATGGATGCCCATCGTCAGCGGCGGCGCCTTCCCGCACCAGTCCGCCGCGGGAACGGCGAAGCCGCGCATAGACCTCCGCGCGCGGAAACGAACTCAGGCAGGGAGATTCAAACACTGCTTGGCTCCTTGACTGGCAATGGTTTGTGGCGATAATAAGCCCCTGTTTCCGTGCAGTCAAACAACAGGCTCTTTCCGCAGATGATACACGTCTCGAATCTCACACGCCGGTTCGGCCGCAAGCTCGCGGTGAACAATATCTCGTTTGACGTGCAGCGCGGCGAAGTGGTCGGTTTCCTCGGCCCGAACGGCGCCGGGAAAACAACCACCATGCGGATCCTGGCCTGCTACCTTCCGGCAACCTGCGGCGACGTCCGGGTTGTCGGCCGGGACGTATTCCGCGATTCGGTCGAAGTCCGGCGCCGGATCGGCTACCTGCCCGAAAACGTGCCGCTTTACCATGAAATGCGTGTCGCCGAGTACCTGGTGTTCCGCGCGTCGTTGAAGGGATTGCGCGGCTCGCACAGGCGCCGGCGCATTGACTGGGCGCTTGCCAATTGCAGCCTTACGGAGGTGCGCGACAGGATAATCGGCAACCTTTCGAAGGGATATCGTCAACGGGTCGGCATCGCCGACGCGCTTGTGCATGACCCTGACCTGCTGATACTCGACGAACCGACGCTGGGGCTTGACCCGAACCAGATCCGGCTGATACGCGGCCTCATCAGGAAGCTGGCGCGGCGGCATACGATCCTGCTTTCCAGCCACATCCTTTCCGAAGTCGAGATGGTGTGCGACCGCGTGCTGATCATGAACAAGGGCGCGATCGCGGGCCAGGGCACCCCGGAAGAGCTCTCCGGAATCCTGCGCGGCCACACGTGCGTCGCGCTGGAGGTGCGGGCCGCGCCCGATGCCGTGCATCCGGCGCTGTCTTCGGTTCCCGGCGTGCTGCGCGTGACCGCCGAACCCCTGACGGGTGAATGGACACGCGCGGTCTGCGAGTGCGAGAAGGGCCGCGAAGTGCGCGCTTCGCTGTTCCACGCCGTTGTGGCTGCCGGATGGCCCATGCGCGAACTGCACGAGCAGCGGCAGAGCCTTGAAGACGTCTTCGTCCAGGTGACGGGAGGTGCGCCGTGAGGAATGCCGGTGTTCTCTGGCGCAGGGAAATGGCGGCTCTCTTCCTCTCCCCCGCCGCCTACGTGATCGCCGCCATCTTCCTTCTGGCAGCCGGCGGCTCTCTGCTGCTGGGCGTTTCCCAGAATTCCGGCAGGGCCATCCCGCCGCAGGCGCTGCTGTTCGAACCGCTGTGCGCATGGCTGACTGTCCTCACGGCAACGGTGACGATGCGCCTGTTCGCCGATGAGAAGAAGTCCGGCACCATCGAAACCCTGATGACCGCGCCGGTCACCGACACCGAGGTCGTAGTGGGCAAGTATGCCGGTGCGCTCACCTTCGTTCTGCTGTGCTGCGCGCCGGTCGTGGCGTGCCTGTACCTGCTGGACTTCATGAGCCCCGGTATCCGCGGCCTGGACACGGGGGCGGTCGCGGGCGGCTGCGTCTTCGTATTCCTCTTCTCGGCGATGTCGGTCGCCGTGGGCGAGGTCATATCGCTCACGACCCGGAACCAGATCGTGGCCGCGATAACCACGCTCTTCACACTGTGGATACTGCTCCTGGGCGGATGGCTGCTCGCGGCCCTGCCGCTTGGGCTGGCCGGCATCGGTTCCGACCTTTCCCTTGCCGCGCACATCGAGGCCTTCGAGCGCGGCGTAGTGGACACGCGAGCGGTCGTCCTGTGCGCTTCGATCACAGCCTTCTCGCTCTTCGCCTGCGTGCGCCTGCTGGAGACAAGACGATGGAACTGAGAGACGGCCAGGATGTCCGGCATGCGGAACGCCGCGTGTTCCGCTTCAAGCTGTGGCGGGCCCGCGGCAGGCGGCTGGCGATCGGCGCCAATGCCGCACTGGCCCTGCTCCTGGCGGTCTGCGCTCTCGTGTTCGTGAACGTCCTCTCGCTGCGCTGGCACAAACGCTGGGATTTGAGTTCAACCCGCGCAACGTCGCTCTCCCAGCGCACGCTGAAGCTGCTCGGCAGCCTGTCCGGCACGCTGCGCGTCGTCTCCTTCTTCGAAGCCGGCAACGAGATGGGCCCCGATATCCGCCTGATGCTCGAGGCGTATGCGGACGCGGCCGGCTCGGTGCCGGGCCTGCGGCTCGATCTCGAGTTTGTTGACCCGGACCGCGATCTAGCCCGGACACGGGAGCTTGTCCGGGTGTTCGGGCTTTCCGAACCCAACCTTGTCCTCTTCGAGTACGAGGGCCGGCGCAGGATCGTTGAAGAAAGGCGCATCGTGGAGTGGGAGCAGACCGTGGACTACCGCAAGCTGTTGTCGGGACAGCCCTCCGTCACACGCAGGCGCACTTCCTTCAACGCGGAACAGGCGTTCTCATCCGCAATCCTCAGCCTGAGCAAAAACACCAGCCCCACCGTCTACTTCACCACCGGCCACGGGGAACGCAAGGCGGACGATTTTGGCGAGACCCGCGGCTACTCCGGGATCGCGCGGTTCATCAAGCGGGACAGCATCGGGATCATGGAACTGATCCTCGCCGGAAAGAGCGCCGTGCCGCCGGATGCATCCGCCGTCGTCATTGCCGGACCGGTCACGCCGTTCACGTCCGCCGAAACGGCGCTGATCGAGGAATACCTCGGCCGGGGAGGTCGCGTGTTTCTAATCGTCTCCCCGTACGTCGAAACCGGGCTCGAAGGCCTGGCCGCAAGGTGGGGGGTCAGGCCGGGAACGGATTCCGTGGGAGGCGCGACGCTTTCCGGCAGCGAAATGGTGATCAACACGTACGGGGATCATCCGATTACGAGACCGATGCGGGACGTGATGACCGTCTTCTACGGACCGCGGAACCTTGAAGTGCTTGACCCGGCCGCCGCGGGCGCCGCTGACCGCCCGACCGTCACGGTGCTCGCATGGGGTGAGTGGGTGGAGACGGACCGGGGCCAGCACCCGCCGCGTTACGATGCTGAAGCCGACCGCCTCGGACCGGCGCCCGTTGCCGTGGCCGTTGAGCGCGGAAAGTCCGAGGATCTCCACCTCGGAATCCGCCCTTCGCGCATGGTTGTGCTGGGTGATGCGGACTTCGTATCCAACGGGGCCCTCCGCGCGGGCGCGGCGGGAAACCGGGACCTCTTCATGAATTCGCTGAACTGGCTGGTGGACCGCGACGAGGTCGTCGCGGTGGCCGCGCGCGCGCCAACCGAGTTGCGGCCGGAGATGGGCCGCAGCCAATGGTTACGTGCCTACGTGGTCGTAACACTCATCGCACCCGCATGTCTCCTTGCGGTCGCGCTGGCGGTGTGGGCCAGGCGGCGATAGACAAAGGGAAATCGGGACTTATCCGACATGCGTCCGAGAACAATGGTCATACTCGTCGTTCTGGCGTGCGCCACCGGCGCAGCGGTGTGGTTCTCCGGGCGCGCGCCGGCTTCCCGGGAAAACGGCCGGGCAACCGAACAACCGTTCTCCCCGGGCCGCCATCTGTGCCCGCCGGGAGACGCTGAAATCACTTCCATCGGCATAGACATCGGCGACCTTGACCTTTACCTGCGCCGCACGTCGGAAGGCTGGCGCATCGTCAGGCCGCTCGATACTGCCGCAAGCGCCACGGCGGTGGAACGGATACTTGCGTCCATCGAGGAAACCCGCATCCACGAACGCATAACTGAACAGGACCGTCTGCAGCGCGAACTGACCCTTGCCGACTACGGTCTGGACCCGCCGCGCGCCAGACTGCGCCTCGGCCGCGGGGAGGACAAGCCCTGCGAAGTGCGGATCGGTTCCGTCGCTCCTCTCGGGACCGCGGTCTATGTGATGACCCGGGAATCCGGCGACATATACGCGGCTGACGGCACGCTCACCAACGCGATTCCATCCGGCATCGAGGCGGTCCGCGACCGGTCCCTGCTGCGCGCGGACAGCCGCCGCGTCAGACGGTTCGAGCTGCGTCGCAAGGGAGCCGGGTTCATCCGGGTCCAGTACGGAGACGACGGATGGCAACTGCAGCAGCCTGTGTCCGCGCCCGCCTCGGCAAGGCGGGTGGAAAAGACGCTTGCCGCGGTCTTCGGATTGCCCGTCCAGTCCTTCGTGTTCGACAGAACCGGCCAGGCCGCAGTGACCGATGACGCAGCCGTGGCGGATGCATGGGTTGAGCCCTACGGCCTTGCGACGGACGAGGCCGTCGCCGGCTTCTCAGTCTGGTTCGAGGGCGATGAGGTCCCGCGCGAGGCCCTGTTCGGCAAGGAGGCGCCAAATGGCTGCGTCTACGCGCGGCTGATCGGACGGGACAGCATCGTCACCGTCCCGACAAACGTGCTCGGCGTGATCATGACCGACGCCATGGCCCTGCGCGAGAAACTCGTCCTGCCCTACAGGCCCCGCGACATCGTGCGCATGTCCATCCGCCGGGGGGCCGGCAGGCTGACCGTGGAACGTTCACCGTCGCTGACGTGGCGCATAACGGAACCGGCGCAGATGGAGGCGGATGGCGAGAAGGTGGAAGAGGCCCTGTCCAACTTCACCGGCTGGGCGTTTGAATCCGTCCACGACGGCCAGAGCACAAACCTGGCCCCGTACGGACTGTCCGATCCTTTCTGTTCCGTGGAACTGTCCGTGCGCACGGCGGCGCCGCCGCCATCAGTCGCTGCGGCGCCGGCCCTGCGTCAGGTGCGCGTGCTGGTGGGAGACGCGAACAGGACGAACCGCACGGTCTACGCTATGATCGAAGGTTCCGGTTCGGTCTTCGAAATCCCCTTGAAACACGTGACGTTCCTGGGCGTCGATCCCGCTGACCCGCTTGCATACCGGTCCCGCACGATCATGGCAGTGAACCCCGGGCACGTCACGGGGATCGCCGTGAAGCGCGGCGACGCGGAAGAGGGCATAGCTCGGAACGCCGAGGGGGGCTGGCGCGCCGTCTCGCCGGGAGGCGGAAACGTTGATACGAACACCGTGTCAGACGTGCTGTTCATGGCGTCGAACCTCAGGGCGATCCGGGTCCATTCGAGAAACATGGACCAGCTCGACGCATTCGGCCTGAACACGCCCTGGGCGTCACTCATGATCAGCCTCGAAGGCGATGAGGAAATCCGCAAGACACTCCTGTTCGGAAACCAGTCCCGTAATGACGGCGTGTACGTGCGGTTGCAGGGCGTGGATGTCGTCTTCGTGCTGTCCAACGAAGCCGTCAGGATGCTTACCGGCAGCCTGCTAACCAAGCACGCACGCAAGTGAAGGCACTCTTGCGAAAGATCGCCAGTTTCTTTTTTCGCCTGGCCCTGGGGACGCTCGCGACGGTCTTCCTGGCCGCAACCTGCCTGCTCCTCTACCTGGTTGTCGCGGGCATCCCCGACTGGGCCGCCCAGCAGCTCCTCCGCGAGGCAAACGCGAGAAGCCCCTATGTGGTTCAGGCCTCGTCAATGCGGCTTGACCTGGTCAACGGCCTGAGGCTCGAAGGAGTTCAGGTGTTCAGGAAGGGCATCGTCGGGCCGCCAGGCGTCGCCGCACGGTACCTGTCGGTTATTCCCGACCTGTCCGCCGTCCTTGAAGGAAGGCTCTGCATACGCGGCGTCTTGATCGACAACGGCGTTGTGCTGCTGGACCAGCTGCAGGATCGGTCCGCGCCGCCTTCCGCCCCGTCGGCCCTCCCGAGTTTCTCGCTGAACGTCGAGATCCGCGACTGCCGCGTGGACTTCGTTGACGTGCGGTCCCTTTCCTGCCGGGTCGAGGGGTTCGGAATGCTAACTCATGTATCGCAACTGCGCGCGAAGGTGGAACACGGCGGCGGCGCTGGCGTGGTCTCCGGCGACATAACCTACGATGCCGCGAGCGACCTGGTGAGAGGCGGCATCCAGGCCGCGGCCGAACCTTCGCTCCTGCTGCCCCTCCTCCGGCGATGGGAGATGAACGACGCAATCGGGTACGTGGAGCTTCTTTCCTTCTCAAACTCGGCGCCGCGTTGCGACTTCACGTTTCTGCGTCTCGGCGGGAAGAGCCCGTTGCTGAGAGCATCAGGCGGCTTCCGGCTGCAGGAATTCAAGTACCGCGGAGTTGATTTGCTGCGGTGCGAAGGGCGCTTCAACTTCATGTCCTCTGAATCACACACTGAAATCAGGGTCGATCCGCTTCTCATCGTTCGAGAAGAGGGCACGCTGCGGGGCGCCGTTGCTCTCTACCCAGATGACGGCCTGATTGACTTCCGCGCAGAGTCCTCGCTCGACCCGGCCGCCCTTTCACGCATGCTCGAACTGGTGCCTGAAGATGTGCTTTCACTCTTCAGGTTCGACGGCGGAATGCGCATCTCGATCGCCGGGGTCCTCGACTACGTCAACCAGGAGCGCACCACCATAGATGGCAAGGCCGCGGGCAACGGCATCACCGCATGGAAGTTCGTTGCCGACGAATGCTCGTTCGACATCAGCGTCCGGGGATGCACGAACCAGATATCGAAACTGCGCGGTCGCGTGTACGGCGGCGACCTGGTGTCGAAGATCACCATCATCTCGCCATCGCCCGCATACACCAACCTCCGCTACACGGTGGCGGTCGGCCTCGCTAACGCCGAGTTCAAGCAACTCGCACGCGCCCTGATGGACGCAGGATACGAGGACTACAGCGGACGCATGTCTTTCTTCACAAAGATCAGCGGAGAGGTCAACGATCACCCGCTCCGCTCGATCCGGGGCCAGGGCGGCTTAAGGATCCGGGAAGGCCGCGTCTTCACACTCCCGATCTTCGGCGGGTTCTCGGAGTACATGACGAAGGTGATCCCCGGCCTGGATCTCGTGCTCCGGCAGACGGAGGCGCGAATGGACTTTGTCGTGAAGAACGGCAAGATCTCCTCGAACCGGATCGAGATCGAGGGCGGCGTGCTGAGCATCGCCGGGCGGGGCGACTGCATCCCCTACCCGGACACCCAACTCGACTACACCATCCAGGTGAAGCTGCTCCGCGACAACCTTGTCGGCAAACTGGTGCGGCTCCCAACCTGGATAATCAGCAAACTCTTCGAGTTCCGCCTGAAGGGCACGATAGACGAGCCGCGCTGGTACCTGGTCAACTTCTCAAGCGATCTCCTGAGCCGCATGGGACTCAGGAAAGAACGCGCGCTTGAGAGGCCGTTGGAGCCGGCCAGGAAGCCGACGAAGCCTCCACAACAGAAGCATCCGCCGAAGGAACCGGAATGGCCAGAAGGGCTCATCCCCAAGTCCGGCATCCTATGAGGTTCTTCGTCCGGACATACGGCTGCCAGATGAATGAGCGCGACAGCGACTCCGTCGCCGCCCTGCTTGTGAAATGCGGCCACGAACCCGCCGACGACGAGGGTTCAGCCGACCTGGTGCTGGTCAATACGTGCAGCGTGCGCGGCAAGGCCGAGGAAAAGGCGATCGGGAAATTGGGCCTGCTCACGGCCACGAAACGTGCAAGACCCGGCCGCGTGGTGGGCGCGTTCGGCTGCATGGTGCAGCGGATGGGGGAAGACCTGCTTCGGAAAGTCCGGGGGCTCGACCTTGCCGTCGGACCGGGAAACCTGGACAGCCTGCCGCGTGCGCTCGACTCCGTTCGCGCCGGCAAGGGGCCTGTCCTTCTGACCGGCCGCGCGCGCAGCGCGATCGCAGACCATCTCCGCACGAAGCCGTGCGCTTTCGTGAACATTCTCCTTGGCTGCGACCGGCGCTGCGCCTATTGCATCGTCCCCGCGGTTCGGGGCCCGGAATGGAGCAGGCCGGCTTCGGAGATTCTTGCCGAAACCAGGTCGCTGGCCGGACGCGGCGTCAGGGAGATCACTCTGCTGGGCCAAAGCGTGATGTCCTACGGCCGGAAGAACGCCGTGTGGTCCGCGAACCACACATCCCCGCTGGGGTTCGAGGAGCCGCTCCCATGCCTGCTCGAGACAGTGGCGGCC
>VGWI01000093.1 GCA_016873655.1 Lentisphaerota bacterium | reverse complement strand
GACGAAGTACCTGGTGAACCCGACGGGCCGCTTCGTCATCGGAGGTCCCCACGGCGACACGGGGCTGACGGGCAGGAAGATCATCGTGGACACCTACGGCGGCATGGGCCGGCACGGCGGCGGCGCGTTTTCCGGCAAGGACCCGTCGAAGGTTGACCGCAGCGCGGCGTACATGGCGCGCTACGTTGCCAAGAACGTGGTGGCGGCCGGGCTGGCCGACCGTTGCGAGGTACAGCTTGCGTACGCGATCGGCTACCCCGAGCCCGTGTCGGTCTTCGTTGAGACCTTCGGGACGGCGAAGATGAAGCATGAGCGCATCGAGAATGCAATCCGCAAGGTCTTCCCCCTGAAGCCCGCGGGCATCATCGAGTCGCTGAAGCTCCTGCGGCCCGTCTATGAGGCAACCTCCTCATACGGCCACTTCGGGCGGACCGGCAAGACCGACGGGTTCACCTGGGAGAACACAGACAAGGCCGACGCCCTGAAGTCCGCGGTCTGACGCGGCGGCCTGGACCGGAGAAAAGACGATGAAGCGATCGATAGGGAAAACGCGTGGCGCCCGTGTTGAGGCGGGTGCGGGCGATTGCCGTGTTGCCGACATGAGCCTGGCCGACTTCGGCAGGGCCGAGATGAGGCTGGCGGAGATCGAAATGCCGGGTCTCATGTCGCTGCGGGAACGGTATTCCAAGTCGAAGCCCTTGAAGGGCGCGCGCATTTCAGGTTCGCTTCACATGACCATCCAGACCGCGATGCTGATCGAGACGCTCCAGGCGCTCGGGGCGCGGGTCAGGTGGGCGAGCTGCAACATCTTTTCCACGCAGGACCATGCGGCGGCGGCGATCGCCGCCGCCGGCACGCCGGTATTCGCGTACAAGGGTGAGACGCTTGACGAGTACTGGGAGTTCACCGACCGGATACTCGACTGGGGCAAGGGGCAGGGGCCGAACATGATCCTCGATGACGGCGGGGATGCCACGCTGTTCGTGCATCTCGGCTACCAGGCCGAGAACGACGCGTCGGTTCTGAGGAAGGAGCCCGGGAACGAAGAGGAAGCGGTGCTGCTCAAGCAGCTTCGGCGCGCGGTGAAGAAGGACCCCGGCCGGTTCCACAGGATCGCGCCCGGCATCAGGGGCGTGAGCGAGGAAACGACGACCGGCGTGCACCGCCTCTACAAGTGGGCGTCGTCCGGGAAACTGCTCTTTCCGGCGTTCAACGTGAACGATTCGGTTACGAAGTCGAAGTTCGACAATCTTTACGGGTGCCGTCATTCCCTTGTTGACGGCATCATGCGCGCGACGGACGTCATGCTGGCGGGCAAGGTGGCGGTCGTGGCCGGTTACGGGGACGTGGGCAAGGGCTGCTGCCAGTCGCTCGCGGGGCAGGGGGCGCGCGTGATCGTGACGGAGATCGACCCGATCTGCGCATTGCAGGCGCAGATGGAAGGTTACGAAATCTCGACGATGGACGATGCATGCCCGGTGGGCGACATATTCGTTACGGCAACCGGCTGCTGCGATGTCATCACCGAGCGGCACATGCGGCGGATGAAGGATCAGGCGATAGTCTGCAACATCGGCCATTTCGACAGCGAGATACAGGTTGCGCGCCTGAAGAAGTACAAGTGGGAGAACATCAAGCCGCAGGTGGACAAGGTGACCTTCCCGAGCGGGCGGTGCATAGTCCTGCTGGCCGAGGGGCGTCTCGTGAACCTTGGCTGCGCGACGGGGCATCCGTCCTTCGTGATGTCCAACAGCTTCACGAACCAGGTTCTGGCGCAGATGGAGCTGTACTGCAGCCACGGCAAGTACCCGGTGGGGGTTTACACGCTGCCGAAGCGCCTCGATGAAGAGGTGGCCAGGCTGCACGTGGAAAAACTCGGCGGTAAGCTGGAGAAGCTCACCCGGCCGCAGGCCGCATACCTGGGGCTGCCGGTGCACGGCCCGTTCAAGCCCGATCACTACCGGTATTGAGTCGGCCGGCCGGCCCGCGCGACCGGGGCCGGAGCACCGGTCCGGAAAGGCGGAGCGCCGATGTTGCCTGGTCGGAAAAGTCCTGTCTCCCCGCCGGTCGCTATCCGGCGTGGATTTCTGCTGGCGCTTGTCGCGGTTCTGGCGTTCAGGGCGTGGTTCGCCGGAACGCTGCCGCTGTCGGGCGACGAGTCCTACCACTGGGAATGGTCGCGTCACCTTGCCTTCGGCTACTACGATCATCCGGGACTGACGGCCTACCTGATAAGGCTCTTCACGACGCTTGCCGGCGCGAGCACCGAAGCATCCGTGCGGATGGCCGCCGTGGCGATGCTGGGGTTTGCCTCGCTTGCGGGCTATGCGCTGGCGCGCGCGATAGCGCGTGACGAGGGGGCGGGGCCTGTACAGGCGGAACAGGCGGGCGCCGTGGCCGGCGGCCTTCTGCTGACGGTCCCGGTTTACGCGGGGCTCGGCGTCTACATCAGCACGGACCCGCCGCTCATCGCGGCGTGGACTGGTGCGCTATGGGCATTCTACATGGCGTTCCACCGGGGCACGTGGGGGTGGTGGCTTGCCGCCGGCGCGCTGCTCGGGCTGGCGATGCTCAGCAAGTTCCTCGCCTTCTTCATGGTCCCCGGGCTTGTGCTCTTCGTCCTTTTGAACCGGGGCATGCGCAAGTGGATATTGCGCCCGCATCCCTACGTGGCCGGCCTTGTCGCGCTGGCGTTTTTCTCGCCTTTCCTGTGGTGGAACGCGACACACGGGTGGGCGACGTTCATGTTCAATTTCGTATACAGGCAGAAACCGCACGGCTTCTCCCCCGTCTACGGGCCGGAACTTGTTCTCTCCCAGGCGGTCGCCCTGTCGCCCGGCGTCTTCGTGCTCGCCTGCTGGGGCCTGGCGCGGGCCGCCGCGCAGGGGCGGCGCGCCGGGCGCAGCGCGGGCATGTTCCTGTCGCTGACCACAGCCGTTCCGCTCTCATATCTCCTGTGGGTCAGCCTCAGGCAGCGGATAGGCCTGCACTGGCCCGCTGCGGCCTGGGTGGGGATGATGGTGTTTCTGTCGGTTGAGTCGGTGAGGATATGGCCGGCGTTGGACAGAGCGGGGCGGGCATGGTTTTCGGGGGCGGCGTGGGTGTGCGCGGTCATGACGGTGGCGATACACGCCGTGCTGCATGTTCCGCCGGGCTGGCTGCGGATGGAGTGGGCGTACAAGGGTGATCCGAAGCGTTTCAACTCCGGCATGCACTCCGAGCGGTTCGGGTGGCGCGAGTTGGGGTGCGCTGTGAAGCGTGTTCGCGACGGGATGCTCAGGGAACAGGGCGTCAAGGGGAAGGGAGTGTTCATCATCACCCCGGAATACGGGCTGTGTTCCAACGTTTCCTTCTATACGCCCGGACAGCCGCCATCGCACCTGTGGTCAAGGTCCAAGACGCATGGAGAGAACTACAGGTTCTGGGATGACTATCCAGCAATGGCGGGGCAGGACGCGCTGTTCGTCGCGACGAGGGAGGACAGGGCGCGCAGGTTCGTGTTCAGCCTGGCCCGGCATTTTGAGCGGGTCGGCGAGCCCGAGCCCGTGCCTGTTGTAATGGACGGTGAGGTCGTGCGGACCTTCTGGCTTGTCAGGGCGACTGGTTTTGACGGACTTGCGCCGTCGTTCGAGCCCGGCGGCAGGGAGAGCAGGCAGAGGCCGGGTGGCATATGAGGACGCTCGCCGCCATCGCATGCTTCGCGGTCGTTTCGCTGGCGCAGGCCGCGCGGGCGGACGATGCGGCCGGCGCGCAGCTCTGGTTCCCGATCGGGGAGAGGATTGAATACAGGCTCTACTGGGGCGTGATTCCGGTCGGTGAAGCCGAGCTGTGGACCGAGTGGGCCGAGCAGGACGGCAGGCGGCTCGTGGCCCTGCGCGGGCGGGCGAAGTCGAACAGGTTCCTAAGCAGGATATTCCCGGTTGACGACTACGTGGAAAGCCTCGTGGACCCCGTGACATTCCTGCCTGTGCGCTACACCCAGAAACTCAGCGAGGGCCGGCATTTCCGGCATGACGTGTTTGTCTTCGACCACGGCAACTGCAAGGCGGCATGGACTTCGAAGATTACCGGCGAGCAGCAGGAGGTCCAGATAGACATGGACACGCGCGACGTGCTGAGTTTCGCCTACTTCATGCGGAAACAGGGGTTTTCCGCGGGGCGCACGGAGCGGTACAGGGTGGTTGTTGACGAGAAGGTGTACGATCTGGAGCTGTACGGGGCGGCGGACCAGAAGGTGGAAGTCGGTGATTTCGGCGAGGTCACGGCGTTGAAGGTGGAGCCGCGCGCCAGTTTCGGCGGCATATTCCTCCGCGGCGGGCGCGTTATGCTGTGGTTTTCGAATGATGACCGGCACATCTGCGTACGAATGGCGGGCGTGATACCGGTTGCGACCGCAAAGGCGACGCTTGTTGACGTGAGCGGGCCCGGGTCGGAGAAGTGGAAATCCGCGTTGGGCGGGGGTTGACGTGATACTGCGGCGTTACATAGGCGGTTCGGTGCTCGCGGGTTTTCTGACCTCGCTGCTGGTTGTCACCGTGGTGATGTCCACGGGCGTCGTTTTCAGGCTCATGGACCTTATCGCGCGCGGCGTTCCCTGGACTTCAGTCGCATGGATATACCTGTGCGGTATACCGTCTTCGCTGACTCTCTCCATTCCTGTCAGCGTGTTGATGAGTTGCCTGCTTGTCTTCGGGCGCATGTCATCAGACGGCGAGGTGGCGGCCATGAAGGCGAGCGGCGTAAACATGTGGCAGATCGCGGTGGGGCCGCTGCTTCTTTCCATCCCGCTCGCGGTGGGATGCCTGTACATCAACAACACCGCGGCGCCGGAAAGCCTCTACCTCCAGCGGATACTCGTGCGGGACCTGGGCGCGGACAACCCGGTCCAGATGCTTGACGAGGGGCGGTTCATCCAGGAGTTCGACGGTCTGACGATCTATATCGGCGCCAGGAAAGGGTCGCGTTTGCGGGACGTTCGCATTTACGACCTGCGCGATCCCGAGGTCCGGAGGGAGATATGGGCCAGGAGCGGCGTGGTCGGCACCAATGCCGGCGGCGGGTTGGTGATAGAGATGTTCAATGTGCGGGTGGACCCGCTGCACCCGGGCATGCCCGGGCCGGGATTCTGTGACGCGTGGACGGTGCGGATCGGCGGCGATGCGCCGGCACTCGAGAAGACGAAGAGGCAGGTGTACATGACCGGCGCGGAGATGAAGGACATGGCTGCGCGCGCGCCCGAGCTTGTTCCCGGCCTTGCCGAGAAGGATTACAGGCGCCTGCGGATGTCGATAGCGGTGGAACGCAACAAGAGGATCGTGCTGGCCATGGCCTGCTTCGCCTTCGTCCTGCTCGGCGTGCCGCTTGGCGTCCAGTCGCACCGCAAGGAATCGTCCATCGGCGTGGCGATCGGGCTCTTTTTGGTGCTCAACTTCTACGTGTTCATCCTGATCGCGGAATCGATGAACAAGGTGCTTTTCCTGAGGCCGGACCTGATAGTCTGGGCGCCGCTGGTTGCTTCGACGCTGATCGGCTGGCGCCTGATGCATCGTATAAGGTAGCCGGGCGGCGCCGTGGCGGGCTTGCCCAACGGGCGGGCGGCCGTTATGTTATGCGGGCCGGGCGCGGACGCGCCGGGCCAGGAGGTGGAAGACATGGCTGAAATGGGCATAGACGAGATAATGACGTATCTTCCGCACCGTTACCCGTTCCTGCTTGTGGACCGGGTTGTCGAGTGCGATGTCGAGGCGCGCAGGATCGTTGGGATCAAGAATGTGACCGCCAACGAACCGTGTTTCACGGGGCATTTCCCCGGGTTGCCGGTGTTCCCGGGAGTTCTCGAGATCGAGGCCATGGCGCAGACGGGGGGGATACTCCTCAAGCAGGTCGGCGGCGACCCGAAGGGCACGCCGTATTTCATGGCCATAGACAAGGTCAAGTTCCGTCGTGTCGTTAAGCCCGGCGACCAGCTCCGCATAGAAGTGGAGATAACGGCCATCCGGTCCAGCGCTGCGCGTTTCTCCGGCAGGATCACGGTGGACGGCAAGGTGGCTTGCGAAGGTGAATTGATGTGCATGCTAGCCCCGTCGGAGGAGCGCGCCTGATGACGAAGATACATCCTTCTGCGATCGTGGACAAAGGAGCGCAGGTCGGGGAAGGCGTTGAGATCGGTCCTTTCTCGGTGATCGGTCCGCACGTGCGCATAGGCGACAGGACGAAGGTTATGTCGCATGTGGTGCTCGATGGGCACACGACGGTCGGCGCCGACTGTTCGATCTCGCCGTTCGCGTGCATTGGCACGGAGACGCAGGACCTGAAGTACCGCGGTGCGGTGTCGTTCGTCGAAATCGGCGACCACACGGTTCTTCGTGAATACGTCACCGTCAATTCGGCCACGGAAGAGGGGCAGGTCACGCGAGTCGGCTCGCGTTGCTTCATCACTGCGTACTGTCACGTTGCGCACGCGTGCAGCGTCGGCAACGAAGTGATCATGTCCAGCTTCGCGGCACTGGCGGGCCACGTTCACGTTGAGGACAGGGTCATCATCGGCGGCATGACGGCCGTGCACCAGTTTGTCAGGATCGGCACGATGTGCATGATCGGCGGGTGCAGCCGGATCACGCAGGATTGCCCGCCGTACATGATGGTGGTGGGAAACCCGGCCGAAGTGCACGGTCCCAACACCGTGGGACTGCGGCGCCGCAACGTCCCGGCCGAGACGAGGCAGCTTCTGAAGGATGCCTACAAGATACTCTACCGCAAGGGGCTGGCCACGGGCGAAGCCGTGAGGCAGATCCATTCCGAGGTCAAGATGACGGCCGAGACGCGGCGCTTCGTGGAGTTTGTCGAGAGTTCGGAACGCGGGATACTGAGGTGATGCGGGAACGGCGGGAGGGCGAATGACGTTTCGAAGCAGTCTGTTCCGCGCGGTCCGGCGCGCCTCGGTGCCGGCCGCGGCCATCCTGCTCGCGTTGTCCGTGTCCGCCGCGGAGCCTGGCGCCGGAGGCACAGTCAATTTCAGCTTCGACGCGGTTGACGTGCAGGCGTTCGTCAAACTGGTCGGCGAGATCACCGGCAGGCACTTCGTCGTGGACAGCGGAGTGCAGGGGAAGATAACGGTCCTTGCGCCAAAGGTCCCGCGCGACCAGGTGTATCCGCTCTTTGTCTCGATCATCGAATCGGCCGGCTGCTCGGTGATTGAGGAGCGCGGAGTGACCCGCGTGGTGTCCATGCCCGGCCGCGCAGTGCCGCCGGTGCCGGTGATCGGTCCTGACGAAGCCACTCCGGAAGTCGGGATTATTACGAAGATCATCGCGCTGCGCAACGTGCGGGCGGATGCCGTTGCGCGGGCGCTGCAGGGGGCGTCCGGCGGGGGCGGCAAGTCCGGGGGGCCGGGCATCGCGGCCATTGACGAGACGAATCACCTGCTGGTTACGGATACCGGCTCCAATGTGCGCAGGCTGGAACGGATCATCGCCGAGCTTGACGTGCCCGGCGCCTCGCGCGTTACGGAGGTGGTGCCGCTGCGTTTTGCCAGCGCGGAGGAGATAGCCGACCAGATCAACCTTGCAGTGTCCGAGCGCGACACGCGGGCGGCGGCGTTGACGCGCCGTCTCCCCGCGCCGCCCGGAACGTCCTCGTCGCGCCCGGAGGACTACGGCGCGTTTGCGGTGGCCTCGCCGCATTCCAACAGCATCCTGCTTGTAGGGTCGGCGCCGAAGGTGCGCGAGTTGAGGGATCTGGTCTCGAAGATGGATGTTGATGCGGAGTCCGGAAGGGGCAGGCTCAACGCGATATTCCTCAAGTATGTGTCCGCGCAGGATGCGGCGAAGAACATCACGGCTCTGCTGGACAAATCGTCCGCCAAGGCGCCCCAGACGGAGCGTCGGCGGGTCGCGATCGAGGCAAGTCCGGAGAACAACGCGCTGCTGGTTGACGCTTCGCCGGGTGATTTCGATGTCGTGCGCAAGCTGGTGGATCAGCTAGACCGGCTGCCAAACCAGGTCCACATTGACGTCACGATCATCGAGCACACTTTGAGCGACGACCTGGATGTCGGTGTCGAGATGGTGGCGCTCGACCTGAATTCCAGCCCGAACGAGCCGGGCGTTGCTGCGAGCAGCAGGCTGGGGGACGGCGCCGACTCGGTCCTGAACCTCGTGCAACAGGGGCTGTTCCCGCGCGGGCTGACTGTCGGTGTGGTTGCGGGAACCAGGGTCGGGGCGGACGGGAAGGCGGTGCCGAACATACCCGCCATGCTGAGTCTCAACGCGCTGAAGAAGGAAGGCCGCTTCAAGGTTCTTTCCCATACTTCGCTCGAATCGCAGGACAACAAGGAAGCCAGCGTCAGCATTGTCAATGAGATCCCCATCCTCAAGTCAACGATAGAAGGCGGGTCCGGGACCTCGCGGGACGTTATCCAGAATATCGAGAGAGTCGATGTCGGGATCAAGTTGAAGCTCACGCCCCACGTCATCGGCGAAGAGGTGAGGATGACGCTCAATCCGAGCATAGAGGCGGTGATTGACCCCGGTCCATCCGGCACGGCTTTCGCGCCGACGATTGCGAAGCGCGAAGTCAGCACGACGGTCACTGTCGGGAATGAACGTACGATCGTCATAGCCGGCCTGACGAGGCAGGATGAGAACAGGATCGAGCGGCGCGTGCCGATACTCGGCAGGATTCCTCTGCTCGGCCGGCTCTTCCGGCACGACATCAGCCAGAAGGAAGAGACCAACCTGTTGATTCTTGTGACGCCGAAGATAATGGCCGACAGGGCTGACTCGGACCGCGTGCTGGACGACTGGTCTCGCCGGACCGGGCTGAATCCGAATGAAAAACCCTGAGCAGGACGACGATCTCGCCTCCGTCGCCGCGGCCTACGGGATGCCGCTGGTGAGGGACAGGTCCGAGGTCGATCTCGATCCCGCACTTGTCGCGGGGCTCCCGGTGGAGGGGGCTCGTTCCCGTGCCG